>JAAYHE010000036.1 GCA_012735505.1 Bacillota bacterium | reverse complement strand
CTTCTGGTGCCTTGTCGATTTGATCATAGGCCATCTTCTGAGCGCCACCGATAGTGGAAATAACGTGTGTAAGAGCAGCGGTGGTTGTCGTTTTGCCATGGTCGATATGACCAATGGTACCCACGTTTACATGGGGTTTACTACGTTCAAATTTCTGTTTAGCCATCTAGCTTATTCCCTCCTCCTCAGACAGACACTACCTTGCCTGCTATCCTTAATATTACCAACGGGGCACAGTCAAGTCAAATGAAATAAGCGAATAATTGAATGTTTGCAGAAGCCTTGCTAATAGATTGGCAACCAAAAAAGCTCTGACTACTAGTCAGAGCTTTTACGATCTATGGAGCTGACGACCGGGATCGAACCGGTGACCTCATCCTTACCAAGGATGTGCTCTACCTACTGAGCTACGTCAGCAAATATTCATCGTCGCCTAGCGACATTGTAATCTATTTGGTAGCGGGGGCAGGATTTGAACCTGCGACCTCCGGGTTATGAGCCCGACGAGCTACCAGACTGCTCTACCCCGCAACGAAATATGGAGCGGGTGATGGGAATCGAACCCACGCTGCTAGCTTGGAAGGCTAGTGCTCTACCATTGAGCTACACCCGCAGTGGTGGAGAGGACTGGATTCGAACCAGTGAAGGCAATGCCAGCAGATTTACAGTCTGCCCCCTTTGGCCAACTCGGGAACCCCTCCTAGCGCAAGATTAATTATACCTCGTCATGGCAAGAGAGTCAAGGCAAATAAAAGGTAGATACTAAGCCAATGGCGGCTGGCGCCTTTACAGGTCGTTATCGCGCTCCTCTAGATACCGCTCTACTTTACGTTTAACTCTCTGCAATGCATTGTCTATCGATTTAACGTGGCGGTCGAGGTCGCCCGCAATCTCTTGGTACGACTTCCCTTCTAAATAGGCCATTAGAACCCGCCATTCTAAGTCACTTAATAGTTCACCCATACGCAGTTCTATATTACGAAATTCTTCTTGATTGATCATTAGCTCTTCCGGATTAGTAATTTTATTACCGGGGAGCACATCTAAGAGTGTCCGATCCGACTCCTCGTCATAGATCGGTTTGTTCAGGGAGACGTAAGAATTAAGGGGAATATGTTTTTGACGAGTGGCTGTCTTAATTGCCGTTATGATTTGCCTGGTGATACAAAGTTCAGCAAACGCGCGAAATGATGAAAGCTTGTCCGTTCTAAAATCGCGAATTGCTTTATATAGTCCTATCATACCCTCCTGAATAATGTCTTCACGATCGGCACCAATCAAAAAGTAAGATTTCGCCTTCGCACGCACAAAGGGCTTGTACTTGTTGATCAGATACTCCAACGCATACGTGCTGCCTTGCTTCGCACTTTCCACAATATCTTCTTCATCCATGTTAGCAATATCGGGAAAGAAATCAGGCTGAGCACTGCTGTACACATATATCGCCTCCAAAATCTCCACTCAAAGCCCCTTACCTACACATATATCATTATAGTGTAAGTCAATTTTATCGGTCAAGCGACAGCAAGCGACAACTAAATTACTCTTGCATGTGGCGTTGCCGCATTACCTCGTAAAGTAGCACACCAGCCGATACACTGACGTTGAGGGAGCCGATACGACCAAGCATGGGTAATCTCACCAGGAAATCGCAGTTTTCTCGTAACAAACGGCTGATCCCCTTGCCTTCACTGCCCAATACTACGGCCAAGGGACCTGTTAAGTCGGCTTCATAGGCGATCTGCTCGGCTGCAGCATCGGCTCCGGCTACCCAGACTCCGTGCTCCTTTAGCTCCTGTATACACCGAACCAAATTGGGCACTTGCACCACTGGTAAATGGGCTACCGCTCCCGCTGAAGCTCGCGCCACAGCGCCCGTGAGGCCAACAGCCCGGTGCCGGGGAATAATAACAGCATGGGCGCCCACCGCTTCCGCTGTACGAATGATAGAACCAAGATTGTGAGGGTCTTCTATCCCATCTAGCACGACGAGTAATAATTCTTCGTCGCCCGCTCTCGCCTTAGCTAGCACGCTCTCCAAATCGGCATAACCGATAGGTGCCACCTCAGCGATTACTCCTTGATGCCGACCTGTCTGACTTTTTCGATCCAAAACAGCCCGCTCCACCCACTGCAGAGTGACGTTACGCTTATTACATAAATCGATAAGGCGCTTGATAGCGCTACCATGAGTACCCTTAGCTATATATACCTTATGCACAGCTAAACCCGCCTCGAGTGCCTCGAGCACCGGATTGCGGCCTTCCAACTGTTCCAACCTGTCTGCCTCCTATCTGCCTTTGTGGTCCTGACGTCGAGGTGGATTCCCGCAGCTCATAGCCCCTTCTTGGCAGCCAATGGCTGACCAGCAGTTGGGCCCGGCATCGGCGAAAATTGAAGGCGCCACCTCTTGTACTAGATCTAGTATGCGCCAAGCTAGCTCACGTATCTCCCACTGGGCCCGCGTACAACACCGCAAGGTGAAAAAGTTATGCAGGCTGCGAGCGTTCATGGTCATCACTAAATTCGTCTGGCAAGCGTTAGGCAACAAGTAACGAGCATCTTCTGCCGGCACTAGACCTAGCAGCTGCAAATAGGCCGATTCGATAGCAGTTATCGCCTCGTCAAATTTAGCTTGCGCCTCGGCATTGGCTGCGACAGAAGGTGGCACAACCACCGGTAACTGCTTAAAGGCAACATAGCGTTGAGATTGCTGCGAATAAGAGGCGATCCGATGGCGCACCAGCTGGTGCGATAAGGATCGGCTCACCCCGGAGATGCCAAAAGTAAAACTCGCATGTTCAAAGGGAGAAAAATGCCCCATCTGCTTTAGTTTGGCGATCAATTTACGTGCCTTGTCTAGGGTTAAATCTGTTAACAGCTCGTCCACCTGATCAGGCGAATAACAAAGCCGAGCCGCAGCCGCTACTGTTAGCTCGGGATCTGGCGTATATCTGAGTAAAATAACTTCCATCCCCATCTAACCCCCTTGGGTTTGTTCTTCATGTGGCTTATTGAGCAATATAATCTGCAGCAAAGTCTGCAAACGATCCTTTTGGCCTGTTAAATACAAATATCCCACAAGCGCCTCCAGAGCTGTGCTATAGCAGTATTCGGAGACAGAGGCATTCTTGGGTATGCGCAAAGGTTTTACGTTTCGCCCCCGGTAAAAGATAGCCGCTTCCTCTTCTGTTAGCTGCGGCAACAACAGATGGGCGGCCATTGCTTGCGCCTTGGCTTGCACCCAATGCACCGTTTCCTGGTGCAGTTGATTGGTGCGAATATGACCTAAATTAAGCAAATGCTCGCGGATGGCCAACTCGTATACCGCATCGCCGATATACGCCAGTTGTAGCGCAGGTAGTTGCTGTGCATCTTGCGTCGATAAAGTGGGCAAATCATTCACCTCAAACTAAATTCACAGGGTCTCTTTTTCAACTGGCAAATAGCTAAAGCAGCGATCCCCTCGCCCCTACCTAAAGCCCCCAAACCTTCATTAGTAGTCGCCTTGACGCTCACTTGCTCTACTTCGATTTGGAGGACCTCGGCCAAGGTAGACCGCATAGCCAAGATGTAAGGGGCTAACTTAGGCTGCTCTGCAATCAGTGTACTATCAACATTGATTATCTGGTAACCTTTATTCTGCACCAATTGATGAACCCTGCGCAACAAATCTAAACTGCAGATACCGGCATACCGCTCGTCGCTATCGGGGAAATGCTGGCCGATGTCGCCTAAAGCTAGGGCTCCCAGCAAAGCATCAATCAGGGCATGGGTGAGAACATCTGCGTCCGAATGCCCTAGCAAACCCATAGCCCCGGGTATCCT
This sequence comes from Bacillota bacterium, assembly GCA_012735505.1. GTDB lineage: Bacteria > Bacillota > UBA994 > UBA5500 > UBA5500 > JAAYHE01. The sequence continues at coordinate 16,772 of JAAYHE010000036.1, read as the reverse complement.
AACACCGCCTAGCACTAGCGGCCGGTCTGGCACCAACTTATGTACGTCATAACCTAAACCTACAGGCACAGGCGACCACCTTGTTCTAAATAAAATTCAGCTAACGGCAAGTCTTCGGGCGTAGTTACTTTTAAGTTAGCGCGACTACCCGGGGTTATCCGCACCCTGTAGCCGGCTGCAGACACCAGTTGGGCATCATCGGTTACCGGGCCTCTCACCTGACGCGCCTGAGCATGCCCCTCCTCGATCCACTGGCGGCGAAAAACTTGGGGCGTTTGAGCTGCCCAGAGTAGCGACCGGTCTAAAGAGGCTGTTATCATGCCCGCTTGCACTTCTTTCACCGTATCCACCATAGGCACTGCCAGAATAGCCGCTCCAAAAGCGACTCCGTCAGCTATTACTTCCCTAGCCTCTGACCTTGACAGACAAGGGCGGGCCGCATCATGGATGGCGACATATTCTGCCGGCCAATCGATGGCCTCTAGGCCAAGCCGTACCGATTCCTGCCTACTCGGTCCGCCAGGCACTATGGCGCGCACTTTCGTGAACTTATATTTATCATGCACCAGCTCGCTCAAGGGCTCAATCAACTGGGGTGTGGTAACCAAAACTATATCAGCCACTTCTGGCAAAGACGATAAAACCGCCAAAGAGTGGGCAACTAAGGGATGTCCAGCTAAAGGCAGCATAATCTTGTTGCCGACCTCCCCCATGCGGCGGCTAAACCCGGCCGCCAAGACTATTGCAGTCAGCATCTAGCCCCACCTCCAGATCTCTAATTTCCTAGTCTACGCTTAGCATACCAAACTTGCGGCGGCGCATAAATAACAGCCCTAGACCACGAGGAAGATTTCTCGGCGACGCTATTTATTTCACCTGACAACAAAGGCTGCCCGCATGCTCCGAGCAGCCTTTGCAATTTTATTACAGTTTTCTAGCCTATTACCGTACCCGCGCAAAAATCATCCGACCAGCTGCTGTCTGCAGAACACTAGTCACCACTACCGGTAAACTTTCGCCGATATGTTTGCGCCCGTTATCCACAACAATCATAGTTCCGTCTTCGAGATAGCCAACGCCCTGGCTAACCTCTTTGCCTTCTTTCAGCACTTGCACGACCATTTCCTCACCAGGCAAAACTACCGGCCTGACCGAGGAGGCCAGCTCGTTTACGTTAAGAACCGAAACTCCATGCAACTCACAAACCTTGTTAAGGTTATAATCGGTAGTCAACAATTTGCCATTAATGGTTTGCGCTAGTTTTATCAGTTTCCTATCGACTTCTGCCACGTCGTCGAAATCCTTGTCGACGATCTGCACATTAGCGCCTAGCTGTTTCTGCAAGTCTTGTAAAATATCCAGACCACGTCTGCCCCGTTTACGCCGTAAGGAGTCAGACGAGTCGGCAATATGCTGTAATTCTTCCAAGACAAAGGTCGGCACTACTAAGACGCCGTCCAGAAAGCCAGCTCGCACTATATCGGCAATGCGGCCGTCGATAATCACGCTAGTATCTAGAATCTTATACTGCTCCCGCTTGGCAGCCTTGCCTCCACGCGGAATTGACAAAAGCGCCCCCAGCTCTTCCCGTTTTTTATAGGCTATACTTAAACCCAAATAACCAAAGAGTATATTGGAAACTATAGGCAAGTAAGGTCCGATATAGGGGATCCCCACCAGGGCAAAACCTAGCAAATTAGCAATAATCAACCCAACCGTTAATCCTACTGTGGTAATTACAATATCTTGCGTGGGAATACGCTGCACGTGATTTTCAATGAGTGAAGATAACTTGCCCAGCCTTTTAATCAGTCCGGGAGAAATAAAATAAAATATTAATCCAAAAAAAGCAGCTCCCAGAACTTTAAAGGTCAACTCTAGGGCAGGAGTCCAGGAAAAGGCGAGATATTCTTTAGCAAAAGGCAATACATGCACGCTGGCCTCTAGGCCAATCATCACTCCTAGCACCCCAAAGAGAATACAAGCAATGCGCAGCAACAACATTTGCACCTCCTTTACTACAATATCAGAGGTTAGCCCCCTCCTTGCTTAAGGCCAGAAAGGGTAAATTTAGAGAAAAAAGGGCCGTCAAAGACGGTCCCCCCGTTAGCTACCCGTCAGCCCATCAATCAGACGCATTGCTGATTCTTCTTCCATGTCTTTAATAAGAATCAGCTCGCTGACAAAAATCTGCTTTGCCGTGTCCAGCATTTTTCGCTCGCCAGTAGACAAGCCTTTCTCCTGATCTCGTCTGATGAGATTGCGCATAACTTCTGCTACTGTCATAATATCGCCACTACGGATTTTTTCTAAGTTCGCTCTATACCTCTGATTCCAGTTAGAAGGCATTTCGGTCTCTTCTTCCTGCAAAACCGCGAGAGCGCGGTCTAAGTCTTCTTCGGATACAACTTCGCGGACCCCAACGGTAATAGCATTCCGAATTGGGACCATTACGCGCATGTCGCCCAGCGGCAGCCTTATAACGTAGTATTCCTGTTTCTCGCCGAGAACCTCCTTCTCCTCAATGGCTTCTATTATGCCTGCCCCATGCATGGGATAGACGACTCGGTCTCCTAATTTAAACACCGCTGGCCACACCTCCTCACATAATAGAATACCATTTGTAGACAACCATGTCAAGAAAATTGTATTTTATCACAGCCATATATAGATATCAATAAATATGAAGCGGCCATATACGCGCACCTGACTGTTTTTTGCGGCGAAACCAAGCCCGCATTCTTTGTCTAGCGTTGGCGGTGTGATCATCCGAGTGTGCCCCTTTCGCTATATGCGTATCCGGCCTGGGCAGCTGTTCCCGGTCGGCCTACGGCCTCTCAGGCGGGCGTGTTTCAAAATGTCCCGCCCCAAGGGCGGTTCATTTTTCAAGACGCCCCTACCGTTATAGCAATATGTTACATGTAAGCATCCACGAGCGAGGGCGCATGTCATGCGTAAAGCGCATTGGGGCCCTGATCAAAGAGCGAAGGAAGCAAGAAACAAATGCCAGCAGTCAAGCTCGGCATCTTCGACTTCTGGCCGCTTTCTTGCTGACTGAGCTCATTCTGTCAGCAACGCGCAAGCGTTGCGTAGGGCCACGCGCGCGAGCATGACTGCCACCGAGCACTAGGGGGGGACACAAAGTCTACTGTCTGCCAGCTCAAGGAAGACCACAAGGCCAAGCACTAGCAATCGCAGGAGCACCCGCTTCGGCATTTTTATCACGACTAGTTTGACAAGTTACTCAACCTGTCATTATAATAAAGTCAGCAACCGATTCCTGGTCAAAAAGGTGGTGGCCCCTTGAAAGATGCTAGCTGTAAAGCATTTCAGCAAACTGCTGACGAATACCTCATTCGTCATCGAAGCATCCTAGATGTACTCTCGAAGTTTCAGGAGTCGAGTGCCCGGGTTAACCGGGCGGTCGCCAAAGCAGTCACCAGTTGTGGCTGTTTAAAGATTCAAGCTTCCCGCCAACCAATAACACCCAATATGACTTTGTCTGAATTCCGACAACTAGTTAGCAGCCACCTGCAAGGTAGTCTCTGCGAGTCGTGTCGCGAAGTCATCATTAATGAAATTGGAGCTAATTTGTTTTATCAGGCCGCACTTTGTAGCTTGCTCGGCCTAGAGCTAGAAGAAGTGCTCGAGAAAGAAATGCAGCGTATTAATGCTTTTGGTATTTTTAATCTATCTTAGAAGCAAAGTTTAAAGCGCCCTCTGCGGGGCGCTTTCTTTCTACCTTCTTTCCTTCTTTAGAAGTGACGATCGATTAGTACCTGTTCCTGCAAGCGTCTTAAACCAGTCATTATCGCTCGGGCCCGTACCTCTCCGATGCCTTCTACATCATCTAACTCCTCTAAAGAAGCCCGCAGCACGCCTTGTAAATTGCCAAAGCGATTAACCAAATTTTCAACTACCGAGGCCGGCAATCGCGGTATCTTATGTAGAATCCGGTAGCCACAAGGCGATACTGGGCGCTCTAGGGCGTTGGGGTTAGCCCCATAACCCATCAGGCGGCAAAAGCTAATAGGTTCTAGTAACTCCTCAGAGCTAAAGCGAGACATCTGCTCCCGAATTTCTTGTGGTTGTCTCGTCTCACCTGGCGCTAAATAATCTTTAATTACCAACAATGATTCCGCCTCTGAGTTGCCTACCAGCTCTACTAGCTGCATATTGATTAGCCTACCCTCGGTCCCTAGCTCAATTATATAACGCTTGATTTCAGAGACGATGCGGGCAACCATCTCAAACCTTTGCATCACATTGCTGACTTCGTAAACAGTAACCAAGTCTTCAAACTCGAGGGCTCCTAAGTTTATCAAGGCCTGATCTAATACTGCCTTATACTTCTCTAGAGTTTGAATAGCTTGGTTTGCTTTAGACAAGATCACACTTTGATCGCGGAGAATATATTTTTGTGAACCACGGTAGAGACTGATAATATTACGCCTTTGAGATATGGCAATGACGATCTCACCGGTCATGCGTGCTACCCTCTCCGCCGTACGGTGGCGAATACCCGTTTCGGTAGAAGGCACACTAGGGTCAGGCACCAACTGGGTATTGGCGTAAAGAATTTTTTTGGCATCGGCACTAAGGATAATTGCCCCGTCCATTTTAGCTAGCTCGTATATCGCCGCCGGCGTAAAATCACAGTGGAGCTGAAACCCGCCATCCACTAACTCCAATACCTGCGGAGAATCGGAAGCGACGATAATAGCGCCTGTTCGCGCTCTCAACACATTGTCTAATCCTTCTCGCAACTGTGTCCCCGGCGCCATAAGTCGCAAAGCACTCAGCAACTTATCCTCACGTTCATCTGCCATTGCCTACCCCCTTTCTGTCGTTTTAAAACTGTAGTCTGATCTAGCCAAGAGCATATTGTAAGGCTTCGGTCACCGACGCAACCCCGATGAGCTCTATCTCCCGGTGATTATAACCTGAGCGTAAATTGCTAGCGGGCAAAATGACTCGTGAAAAGCCTAATTTCACAGCTTCATTAACTCGACTCTCCAGCCGACTTACCCCTCGCACCTCTCCGGCCAGCCCTACCTCTCCTAGTATCAAATCCCGCGGGCCCGGCGCTTTATCCTGGAAACTAGAAACAATAGCCACGGCTACGCCTAGATCGCTAGCCGGCTCCTGAATTCTAACGCCGCCGACCGCATTAACATAAGTGTCCTGATACTGCAGCTGCAGCCCTATCCGCTTTTCTAATACAGCTAAGATCATAGCCACTCGGCCACTATCTAAACCCGAAGTCATGCGTCGAGGCGTGCCTAAACTGCTGGGTGCCACCAAAGCCTGCACTTCCACTAAGACGGGCCGACTGCCCTCCATAGTCGCGACAACGACAGAACCGGCAACGCCCGTCGGCCGTTCGCCTAAAAACAGTTGGGAAGGATTGTCCACTTCCCTGAGGCCTGCCTCCCCTATCTGGAAAATGCCGATCTCATTGGTAGAACCAAAACGATTTTTAACACCGCGCAAAATGCGGAAAGCTTGATGCCGTTCTCCCTCAAAATATAGAACGACATCTACCATATGTTCTAACACACGCGGGCCTGCGATCGCTCTTTACTGGACCATGTCTTCATCCTGACTTTGCATAACATACCCTTTATCATTACATCTAATGACCCTAGTTTGCTCACTTAACCATTGGGCCGCCTCTGCCAGCGCCAGCTGTTGTAGCCGCGACGAGCTGACCACATTACCGCCTGCCCGCCAAATATGGAAAAAGGCCCTAGCCAAATCGGCAAACGGCGGCGCCCCTGCCCCTCCTTGCGACCAAGGTGAGCCGTCATATCGGCGCAAGAAGCTTATCAGATCTAGGGCAGCTGCTGCGTCCAAATCAGAAGATGCCTTAACTACTTGCACCTGCCACGACGATAACGGTAGCGCCAACCACTGCCACACCTTGCTGCCGATACGATCAGCCAAGTGGCCAGCGACTATCAATTTTTGCCCCTGTAAGGCTAAGTAAGGGGCCTTCTCCCGCCCGTCGATTAATATGTAGCCATCAATATATCGAATGCGGTAGGCCTCCTCGAGGACATCTAGATTGGCGAAGGGCCATAGCTGCAGAGCAATATATTTATCAGCAGGAAAAAGCACAATATCTGCAAACTGGGGCCAGGGTACAGAGGGTATATTCTTAGCTAATAATTTCTGCCACAGGGCAAATGTATCTCGGCTGCGGCCAATCTGATCTGGCGCTAGAAATTTTTTATGCTGTAGCCGCAACAATAATTTTTGTGATTTAGCTGCTGGAGTCAGGAGCTGGGCGTATGGTCTCTGGGGATCCCACATTCTAGTACCTCCTTGGTTTCCTGCCGATGGTAACCATGACGGCTGCAGTTTTCACCACAGATCTAAGCTATTCTCGGCATATAGCCCAGTGCACAGCCGCTAGTTGCCCAACGACTCGGGCCGATTAACCCATCCTTAGTTACATGGCCAACTAAGAAAAGAATAGTGCCTGTTTCTTTGGCGTAACGAAGCAAGCGACTAGCAGCTTCCCGGATCTGCCCCACGGTGCCCGGTGCCGACGTTAGTTGGGCCGAATAGACCGTTTGAATAGAATCAATAATTACAACCTGAGGCTGTAAAGCCGTTAGTTGACTGCTAATGGCTTCTAACTCGGTCTCGGCGGCTATAAAAATTGGCCCAGCATTAACCTGCAAGCGATCGGCACGCATCTTAATTTGCTGCTGCGACTCCTCACCGGAAACATACAGAACCGGAATCGCCTGGGATGCTAACTGGCCGGCCACTTGCATGAGTAAGGTGGACTTGCCAATGCCCGGATCGCCACCCACTAGGATAACGCCTCCCGGCACCAGGCCACCACCTAACACCCGGTCTAGTTCCCTAATATTAGTAGACTGGCGGGCCCAACTGCTACTAGAGATCTCCTCTAGCCGGAGCGCGGTAGAAGTGGGCACTTTAGAACTGCTAACGCTCCCAGCAGCCCCTCTTTGCACTACTTCTTCCTGCAGAGTGCCCCACTCGCTACATTCGGGGCAACGACCTAGCCACTTAGGCGCTTCATATCCGCACGCCTGACAAACATATTTCGTTTTAACCCTAACTGTGACCCACCTCCTCAATTCATTATACCATTATCTGACTAGCGTCCAAGCAGGCGGGGACAAATCCTTAAAAAAATGTCGACAAATGCAAAAAAGGGGCGGTTGCCCCTTTTTCGCCTATAAAGGTCACGGTCATGCTCACGCGTATGTGCAACGCCTATTCCCGATTGGCCTACACTCGCCTGGGCGTGTTTCAAAATGCCCCGCCAAAGGGCGGTTTATTTTTCAAGACGCCCCTACACGGATACCGCGAATACTATGCCTCTGACCCCGTCTCCGCTTCGGCCGGCGGCTCTTTGCTGAAGGTGAGCTTGCCGTCCTTGGCGTCGATATAGATCAAATCGCCTGCTTTAAATTCGCCTGCCAGCATCTTCTCCGACAATTCGTCCTCTATCTGCCGCTGGATAGCTCGCCGTAACGGGCGGGCTCCAAAGGTCGGATCATAGCCTGCCTCAGTCAGATGGTCTTTGGCTGCGTCAGATAATTGCACCCTCAGCCCATATTCTTCTAAGCGCTTAGCTAGCTCGCCAACCATCAGGTCAACGATCTGCCTTAGCTCAGGTTTCTCTAACTGATGGAAGACGATAATTTCGTCTACCCGGTTAAGGAACTCGGGCCGGAAGGTACGTTTTAGCTCCTCGGTCACCTGCTTTTTCATACGCTCGTACTGGTCCAAACTATGAGCTTCATCGTCGCTTGTATGGAAACCTAAGCCGAAGCCCTTGCGTATCGTATGGGCTCCCACGTTAGAAGTCATGATCAAAACTACATTACGAAAGTCAACTGTCCGGCCTTTACCGTCGGTCAGGCGCCCGTCCTCTAGCACCTGTAAGAGGATATTAAAGACTTCAGGATGCGCCTTCTCCATTTCGTCTAAAAGCACCACTGCATACGGCTTCCGCCGTACAGCTTCCGTCAACTGGCCACCTTCATCATAACCGACATAGCCAGGTGGCGAGCCTACCAAGCGCGACACCGCATGCCGCTCCATGTACTCGGACATGTCGATGCGAATCATGGCATCTTCGTCGGCAAACAGCGCCTCAGCTAAAGCCCGTGCCAGCTCGGTCTTACCGACACCCGTCGGCCCCAGGAAAATGAACGAACCGATTGGCCGCTTGGGGTCTTTAAGACCAGCATGGGCTCTCCTGATAGCTCGCGCTAGGGAGCGGACAGCTTCCTTCTGCCCAATCACCCGCTGATGCAAAATTTCCTCCAGGCGCAGTAGACGATCTGCTTCTTCCTCTTCTAGCTTGGCCACGGGGATCCCCGTCCAGCTAGAAACAATATAGGCAATATCTTCTGCCGTTACCTCGGCCTCAGCCTTCATGCGCTGGTGCTCCCATTCCTTCTTCTTTTCTTCCAACTGTTCATTTAGCTCACGCTCTTCATCGCGCAACTTGGCTGCCCGCTCGAATTCCTCTGCCCGCGTAGCAGCTTCTTTCTCTTGCCGCACCAGGGCTAGTTTTTCTTCCAGCTCCTTTAGGTTAGGCGGCGCTGTATGAACTTGCAGGCGCACCCGGCTGCTAGCCTCATCGATGAGGTCAATAGCTTTATCAGGCAAGAAACGGTCAGAAATATAACGGTCAGATAGATTGACAGCTGTCTCTAAAGCTTCGTCGGTAATTTTCACCCGGTGATGCGCCTCGTAACGATCGCGCAAGCCATGCAAGATAGCCAAGGCTTCTTCCCGCGTAGGTTCATCCACCATCACCGGCTGGAAACGCCGTTCCAGAGCGGCATCCTTCTCGATATGCTTGCGGTATTCATCGAGAGTAGTGGCACCGATGCATTGTAGTTCACCACGGGCCAAAGCCGGTTTCAAAATGTTAGCTGCGTCAATAGCTCCTTCGGCTCCGCCGGCCCCGATTAGGGTATGCAACTCGTCTATAAAGAGAATCACATTACCCGCCTGATGGATTTCTTCCATCACTTTCTTGAACCTATCCTCAAACTCGCCTCGATACTTGGTGCCGGCTACCACCGAGGCTAAGTCCAGGGTCACGACCCGCTTGCCCTTGAGGGTATCTGGTACCTTGCCAGCATATATTAGCTGGGCCAAGCCTTCCGCTATGGCCGTCTTACCCACACCAGGCTCACCAATCAGAACCGGATTATTCTTAGTACGACGGCTGAGGATTTGCACCACCCGCTCGATTTCCTTGCTGCGGCCTACAACTGGATCCAGCTTCCCTTGCTCGGCTAGTTCCGTGAGATCGCGTCCAAAAGAGTCTAAGGTGGGAGTTGCTGAAGCAGTCTTAGCTTTATGCGCGCCGCTAGCACCAGCCTTGCCTTGTCCTTGCTTTAGCGTATCGAGATCAAAACCTAAGTTGCTCATAATTTTAGCAGCTACGCCGGTGCCTTCCCGCACCAAACCTAAGAAGAGATGGTCGACGTCGATGGCGGGCATACCCTGGCTCCTAGCTTCAAACAAAGCTAATTCTAAAACCTTCTTGACGCGGGCTGAATAGCCTTTAACACCTGCTCCAGGCTCACCCTTACCTACTATTTTCTCTACGGCTTCCGTAACCTGTTCCGCCGTAATTCCCGCCTGCTTCGCCATCCTGGCGGACAAGCCTTCATTCAGTCGCAGTAGACTCAAAAGTATATGTTCAGTACCTATAACCTGATGACCCAAACGTCGGGCTTCCTGTTCGGCCGTTACCATTACCGCCTGAGCCTTCGGGGTCAATGGAAACATCATTGGCATACCTCCTTTTTACCCAGACAATTTTTGGCGCACCAGCGCCGCCCTTCTAAAATCACGGGTTTGTTCCGTCATCTTTTCATTAGCCACCCGTTGCATCATGCCCGGCTGTATCAAAACTAACAATTCGTTCTGAACTCTATTGGTCACCTTAGGCACAATGTTCAGGGCGTGCCCTAGGCGCACATCAGAAAGCAGTCGCATAGCCTCTTGCGAAGACAATAGGCGCGCATTAGTCAGGATTCCATAAGAGCGACAAATCCTATCTTCTAGAGCCAGCGGATTACTCTTGAGTAAAGCCTGGCGCGCTGCCCTTTCCTTTTCAACCAACTGGCGAATAACGGCACCTAAGTTCTGCAAAATCTCTTCTTCGCTGGGGCCTAAAGTAATTTGATTAGAGATCTGATATAAGTTCCCCGTAGCTTCCGACCCTTCGCCATACAGCCCGCGCACTACTAGGCCGACCTGGGAAATGGCAGTTAAGACCCCGCCGATTTGCTGCGTCATAACTAAACCGGGCAAATGCACCATCACTGAAGCGCGCAAGCCAGTACCCAAGTTGGTAGGACAAGCTGTCAGATAACCGTAGTCCCGATCGAAGGCATATTCTAAGTTGCTCTCTAACAAATCATCAACGCTGCTCGTTAACTTCCAGCACTCTTCTAACTGGAAACCAGGAAAGAGACATTGTATTCGTAAGTGGTCTTCCTCGTTGAGCATAATGCTAATGGCTTCATCGTCACTAATCAAAACAGCCGCTCCCGCGTGCTGGCTACGGGCTAAATCAGGGCTAATCAAGTGCTTTTCCACTAACACGAGTCGGTCTAGGCTAGAGATATCAGCCATGCGGAAGAAATCCAAGCGCCCCCAATCACCCTTGCTGCTACCCAGCGTTAATAGATTCTCTATCTGTTTCAGCATCTCGCGGGCGACTTTTTCACTGAGCAGATGAGGGAAAGGATAAGAACGAAGATTACGAGCCAACCGAATACGGCTAGTGACAACGACATCGGTATCGGGCCCCTCTCCTACGATCCACCTACTATTCAAAGACCGAAACAAACTCTCTTTAGGCATTATTCCCCACCCCCCTCTGACTTAGGCAAGCGCCGCCGCAGAGCTCTAATCTGGTCCCGCAATTTGGCGGCCTGTTCATATTCCTCTCGCTCTACCGCCTGCTCTAACTCGCGGCTCAGCTTACTTATCTGCCGTTCTAGCCGCAGGGCACCACCTTGGCGCTCGGGCACCTTGCCACTATGCACACTAGTGCCCTGAATCCGCCTCAGTAGGGGCTCTAATTGACTCTTGAAAGCAGCATAGCAATCGCCACAACCTAAGCGCCCATTCTGACTGAATTGGGCATAACTAAGCCCACAGTTAGGGCACTTGTTGCTACTGCTAGTTACTTTTTCTGGCTGCGGCTGGGCCATATCTAATAAACCAGCCAGTAGATTATGGATAGAAAAACCTGGGTCAAAGCCAAAAGAAAGGTCCAGCTCACCCTTGTCGCGTGCACATTGCTCGCACAAATGATATTCGGTCTTCTTGTTATTAACGACCTTAGTGTAATGAACGGTGGCCGGCCTCTTTTGACATTCTTCACATAACATAAAATAGCCCCCTTTCAGCTAAACAGCCTTCAGTTCTTCGCCTGTTGTAAAGCAATTAGCATAGCCCGCAAAATATCTGCGCGCACCATATCCCGCCAGGGTAACTTAATATTGAGGGCGGCTCGGCTAAGGGCTGCTCGCATCAGCATAGCTTCCCCCTCGTTAATAATACCTTCGCGTTGCAGGCGATTGATGATTGCCTCGCTTCTCCCTTGATTAATCGCTTCTCCGATGGAGTCTAATAGCAACCGCCAATCTTGCTCCGAGTCCATTCGCAGCAGGGTAATACGCACATATCCCCCACCCCCGCGGCGAGTTTCAACCAGGTAGCCGTGTTCCAGCAAGAAGCGGGTAGCCAGTACATAACTAATCTGCGAGGGAGCGCAAGAGAACGTTTCTGCCAATTGGTTGCGCTGCACACTGACTGTCCCGGTCTCGCTCTGAGCGAGTAACCGTTTTAAATAACGCTCAATGGCATTCGCCAAATTGGCCATCCTTTCACCCCCTTGACCTTCCTTGACCTTAATGTCATGATATACCAATTAGTAGCTACCCGCAAGCCCCCTTTAAGTCCTATTTTGGCCGAAATTTGCCCCCTCTAACGCCCTAGCGTCGTCTTACTAGTGCTGGCGTCGTTTTTGACCTTCCTTGACCTTCGCCCCGACACATACCTATATCGGTCCGGGGAACTCTTTCCCGGTCGGCCTGCCGCCTCCCGAGCGGGCGTGTTTCAAAATGCCCCGCCCAAAAGGCGGTTCATTTTTCAAGACGCCCCTACCGGATATAGCACGATGTTTTAGGTTTCCACGGGCGTTTGCGATAGCCGCAGAGGGAATTGTCGTACGGCAATTTCCTCCAAGGCGCGCCCGCATGGACCGATAACAACAGTGAGAACGTCGCTTGCATGCATAAAGCCCGGCAGAAGCGGTGGTACGGGCACCCGTAAAGCGCATGGGAGCCATAAACCTAATCTCACTTCTGTAATTTACCCAAAACAAAAAGAGCTGCTCCCCGCTGGGAACAGCTCTTTGCTTGTATGCGATTTAGCCTAATCCTCTTTCTTGGACTCGGCAATAATGGCTTCAGCAATATGGGCCGGCACTTCTTCGTAGGCCGCCATGGACATCGTAAACGAGGCGCGACCTTGAGTGATAGACCGCAAGTCGGTGGCATAGCGGAACATCTCTGCTAGCGGCACCATAGCACGGACCACTTGGAAGTTGCCCTGTGGTTCCATACCCAACACGCGGCCCCGCTTCTTGTTCAAGTCGCCAATGATGTCGCCCATGTACTGCTCCGGCACAGTAACCTCAACGTTCATGATCGGCTCTAGCAATACAGGCCGGCACTCCATAAAGCCCTTCTTGAAGGCCATAGAGGCAGCAATCTTAAACGCCATTTCAGACGAGTCAACTGTATGATAAGAACCATCCACCAGGGCTACACGTACGTCTACTACCGGATAACCGGCCAGAACGCCCTCGTCCATCGTTTCCCGGACACCTTTTTCCACGGCCGGGATATATTGCCGCGGCACTGCTCCGCCGAAAATCTTGTCTTCGAAAACAAGACCAGCGCCAGGCTCCGATGGGCCCATTTCAAGCCACACGTGACCATACTGGCCCTTACCACCAGATTGTTTCTTGTGTCTGCCTTCTACGCGGGTATTACCACGGATTGTCTCCCTGTAAGGTACTTTCGGCGTGACCAAGTCTACGTTAGCGCCATATTTCTTAGATAGCTTACTGGTGATAACATCCAGATGCAGGTCACCCATACCCGAAATGAGCAACTGATTCGTTTCTGCATCGCGGCGTACCCTTAAGGTTGGATCTTCTTCGACTAGACGGGCCAGACCTGTGCCAATCCGGTCCTCGTCGCCCTTAGCCGCAGCTTCCACCGCTAAAGACATCACCGGATCTGGGAAACTGATAGGGGCATAGCGGATGGGTTTATCCTTTTCTGCTAAGGTATCTGCAGTAGTGGTCTCATTGAGCTTGGCTACAGCGCCAATATCGCCAGCAGCAATCTGGGGCACCGGTTCTTGGTTCTTCCCGCGTATCACAAACAGCTGGCCGATACGTTCGGTTACGTCTTTATTGACGTTATAAACCTGGGAATCAGACTTCAGCACCCCTGAGTAGACCTTAAACAAGGACAGTTTACCCACATAGGGGTCTGCCATAGTCTTAAACACCAAAGCCGAGAAGGGCTCGTCTACGGCGATATTGCGAGTCACTTCCTCGTCCGTTTTCGGGTTAACACCTGTCACCGACCCGGCTTGTGCTGGAGACGGGAAGGAGCTAACAATCATGTCTAACAACATTTGAGAACCAATATTTTTAACGGCCGAACCGCAGAAGACAGGAACTAGTTGACCGCTGGCGACACTCTCCCGTACGCCATTGGTAATTTCCTCGTCGGTAAGAGGTTCGCCTTCTAAATATTTCATCAAGAGCTCGTCGTCGGTTTCAGCAACGACCTCGATTAGGGCTGTACGATATTCCTCCACCTTAGCGTTTAACTCGGCAGGAATTTCTCGCTCCTCTAATTTACGACCGTTATCGGTGAAGTTGTAGGCCTTCATGGTCACCAGATCAACAATGCCGCTAAAGTTAGCCTCTGCCCCGATAGGCAGGGTCACTGGTGCCACACTCAGGCCGAAACTTTGCCGCAACTGTTCTAGAGTTCGATCGAAGTTAGCATTTTCTCTATCCATTTTATTGATAAAGAAAGCCCGCGGTATCTCCCGCTCATTGCAATAGTTCCAGACTTTTTCGGTGCCTACTTCGACGCCCGAAACGGCGCAAACCATAACTACGGCAGCATCCGAGACACGCAGGGCACCACGTACTTCACCAACGAAGTCGAAATAGCCAGGAGTATCGATAAGATTAATCTTATGGCCTTTCCATTCTACTGGAGCTAAACTAGCACTAATAGAAACTGAACGGTTGACTTCTTCCGGATCATAGTCAGAGACAGTGTTTCCTTCCATGACGTTGCCGAGGCGGTCTATTGCCTTGCTGGTATAAAGCAGGGCTTCGGTCAAAGAGGTTTTACCCACCCCGCCATGGGCAACTAAACTGACATTCCGCAGTTTATCAATTGGATATTGTTTCAATAATTTCTCCTCCTTTTCAGCTCGCTCGTGCCCACTAGATCCCAGAAGCTGCAACTGTCATTATACCGCCTCAGAAGCCGGCCCTAGGCGTAACAGAAGCCTCTATACTCGTCCAGTAGGCAATGTAAACTCGCATCGCCATAAGCGAATAGACTCCGCCCTACAGCACCGCTAGCTACGTGCTGTCCTTATTGCTCGCAACGCAGTAGGAGTAAGTAGGAACATGCTGATAGTTGCTACGCAACCATCACTTGATTTACCCGCAACGCTTCGCGTTGCTAGGGTATGCACAAGTCATTCATCTTCGCTATAGGCGATTCTTTTTCCTGCTTTTTTGTCTAGGCAAATAGTTATTGCATGTATTTACCTAGTATAGTTAGGGGCTTCCTTAGTGATGGTGACGTCATGTGGATGACCTTCCCGTAACCCTGCCCCGGTGATGCGGATAAAACGAGCCTGCTGCAAAGCCGGGACATCTTTGGCCCCACAGTAGCCCATGCCAGCTCGCAAACCGCCAACTAGCTGATAGATAGTTTCGGATAAGGGGCCTCGATAAGGCACACGCCCTTCGATACCCTCGGGCACAAGCTTCTTAGAGTTTTCCTGAAAATAGCGATCCTTGCTGCCCTTCTCCATAGCTCCAAGGGAACCCATGCCCCGATAAACTTTATAAGTACGCCCCTGATAAATTTCGGTTTCGCCAGGGCTTTCTTCTGTTCCGGCTAGCAAGTTACCTAGCATAACCGCATTGGCGCCACTAGCAATAGCCTTGGTAATATCCCCAGAATATTTTATACCGCCATCAGCGATAATCGGCACACCATAAGGTTTGGCAGCTCTAGCACAATCATAGATTGCCGTCACTTGCGGCACACCGATGCCGGCCACCACCCGCGTCGTACAGATCGAGCCGGGGCCGATCCCCACCTTAACAGCGCTAGCTCCAGCTTCAATCAAAGCTACTGTAGCTTCGGCAGTAGCAACATTGCCAGCAATAATCTCTACTCCGTTGGAAGCGAAACGATCACACATTTCCTTCACTGCCCGCAGTACACCAGCCGAGTGTCCGTGAGCCGTATCTATTACAAGAACGTCTACACCCGCCTGTACCAGCGCCTCAGCTCGCTCCATCGATCCTTTGCCAACACCGACGGCAGCACCAACGCGCAAACGCCCCTTTTCATCCTTGGTCGCTTGCGGAAACTGGCGTGCTTTCTCGATGTCCTTGATGGTGATCAAACCACGCAACCTGAAATCAGAGTCTACTAAAGGTAATTTCTCAATCTTATGCGCCCGCAAGATACTTTTTGCTTCCTCTAAGGTAGTGCCTACGGGGGCAGTAACCAAGTTGTCTTTGGTCATGGCCTCGTAAATTGGCCGATTCAGATCGGTTTCAAAACGGATATCACGGTTGGTGATAATGCCGATCAAATAGCCATTCTCAACAATCGGCACCCCGGAAATATGGTAGCGCTCCATAAGCTTCATGGCATCATAAATGGTATGATCTTTAGTCAAAGATATAGGATCGGTGATTACACCATGTTCCGAGCGTTTCACTCGGTCAACTTCTGACGCTTGTTGCTCGATAGTCATGTTCTTATGGATGACCCCAAGCCCACCCTCACGGGCAATGGCAATAGCTAGACGAGCCTCAGTCACGGTATCCATGCCGGCACTGAGGATAGGTATGTTCAGACGAATACGTTTTGTAAGCTGAGTTGCAGTATCAACATCGGCAGGTAAAACCTCTGAGTAAGCCGGCACCAACAACACATCATCAAAGGTTAATCCTTCCTGGCCAAACTTCTCGCGGTAATCCATGTCCGTGCCCATCATAACCTCTCCTTTAGAGCTGAAAAATTATGTTATATCATAGCATATGTTCAGGACAAGTACAATTCGAGTCACTAAAGAAGTCCTTGCCATCAGGCAAATATATAAACAAAGGCTGCTTTACCGTTTGGTAAAACAGCCTATCATAAACTTGGCTCCTCAGGTAGGATTCGAACCTACAACCTACCGGTTAACAGCCGGTTGCTCTACCGTTGAGCTACTGAGGAATTTGGTTTTGGGAGTACCTTGCAAACAAGGTACATCCCAAATCTTAAAATAGGTTCTGGCAGCGACCTACTCTCCCAGGGCTGATGCCCAAGTACCATCGGCGCTGGAGGGCTTAACTTCCGTGTTCGGGATGGGAACGGGTGTGACCCCTCCGCCATTGCCACCAGAAT
>JAAYHE010000035.1 GCA_012735505.1 Bacillota bacterium | reverse complement strand
TCCAGCGGTGTCCCAATCGATCACTCGAACTTTCTGATCCGAATAAAATATATTTGCCACCCAAAAATCCCTATGACAAAGCACGACCGGTAGCTGCTCTATGGTTTCCCATATCTCATCTGAGCGTTCATCTAGGTCGATGAGCATATCGCATAGATGCTTGGGTATTTCACAATCTGCTGACCGAATGTAATCGTAGACTTCCTTCCATGATCGATAATGCAAATAATAGTTTTTAATATAGTCCTTGCTACTAAGGTTCGAAAGCTTACTTAGTAGCACTGGCTGTTGGGCATATAGCCTGCCTTGCCATCGACCTAATTCCTCCGCTATATGCTCCAGCGTTGCACCAGTAAGTTCTAACCCTGATACCCCCTCGAGATATTCCATCCAGATGTGCGTCTCATCCCCTATTAGTTCGGCATGATAGCATTGCGGCCAACGGAACGAATCCGAGAATACTGTATCAAGCTGTTCCCCGTAAAGATCATACTCCCGACGCCAGGAATGGGGGTCACCGTAGCGCTCCCACTGCTTTTGTCTCTTATAGACAACGTTGAAGGGCAGGTCCCTACCCGCTAATGTTCTGGCAGTCCCAGACACGAGCATTACCTCTCCAACAGACCCACCCTGAAGCTGGTCTGCTTTATAGCTCACTGCAAGAACTTCCTGCCCTAGAGCTTTCCTTAATACCTTTCTTAAAGTCTCGCTTGTACTACCTGCTTGTATTCCCATACCCGTAATTCCCCCTGGCTGAGACTTTATGGCTAATGTTCTCCAAAGTCGCAACAAAATTTAGCCCGAGCAATTGCATACGCCCCCCATGCAGGGGAAACGCTTGTAGAACCTCTGCCGAGGCTACTAGCCCGCTGGCGGTAACGCAAGCTAGTCAGCTGAAAAGTTGACCCTATTCTTTCCCGCCTTTTTTGCTAGGTATAATGCCCTGGCAACCCTCTAGGTAGCAAGAATCTGTGAGAAATGGTCATTTGTATAGCCAAAGGATGTCAACGGTTTTAGTTGCGCTGCTCCTTCTCCCAAACTATAACTTTGTTACCGCCGTATTCTTTAGCCCTATATAATGCTCTGTCGGCTGCGTCAATTAGCTCTTCAGGTGCCATCTTTTCGTTCGGGACAACTGCTGCTACGCCGAGGCTGACAGTTATAACGGCTTGCACTTTCTCGTTTTCTACTCCTAATGCTTCAATCCTTCTGCGAATTTCTTCGGCAACAATTGCCGCTCCCTCTGTGGTGGTGTTCATGAGCATTACCACAAACTCCTCACCACCATAACGGGCTGCGAGGTCACCTGGTCTTTTTATAACATCTTTTATAACCCCTGCAATTTTTATCAATGCTTGGTCACCTGCTATATGCCCATATGTATCATTGAAGACCTTGAAGTGATCAATGTCTATCATAATCAGAGCCAACGGCATCCCTTCCCGCAAGCTAGATTCATAACCTCTATTAAATGCAATATCAAAAGCTCTCCTATTCTCGATGGCGGTTAGACCATCGATCATTGAAAGTCGCTCAAGCTTTAGATTCGCTGCTTTTAGCATTTCATTGCTGCGATGAAGTTCCTCTGTTCTTTCTTTCACGCTAGCTTTAAGCTGTTGACTCAATTTCCGATATTTACTTACCATGTAGATTGCAGTCGTAGACACTAATAACAGAAAAAGGCTGGCCAAACGCAGCCACAAAATCTGATAATAATCTTCGGTTATATAGACCACTCTTTTACCTTGCCACTGCTTCAATATTTCATCAACAGTGCCATCCTCAGTAATCCCTATAAGGCCGGAATTTAGCAAGGCCAAGGTGTCGGCGTCACCTTTTCTGACAGCAATTCTTGAATGTTGCGTTTCAATGGGGGTTGTCACTACCGTTATACCGACTATCCGGCTTTGAGCGAGCTCGTATTCGCCGATCCAGCGATCGACAATAATCGCATCTAAACCGCCATTGCTTAAGTCTCGAAAGGAAGTTTTCCAATCATCAATTACTACAGTGTCTATTCCTTCGTAATTTCGTAGCAAGGTGCTTGGATAACCGCCGGCTTCTACCCCGACCAATTTACCCCGTAAGTCATCAATGTTCCTTAAAGTTGTATTCCCGCTTCGCACGAACAACGAAAAGTCAGATCTTAACAGGGGCGCCGAGAAGTCGTATAGTATGTTTCTTTCAGGGCTCGGGTTGATTTGCAGCAACCCGTCAGCCTCACCATTGAGCACCTTAGCTTGTGCCTGCTGCCAATCTACTGGCACAACTTCAATATCGTATCCAATTCTATTGCCGATAGCCTTAGCGATATCTACTGCCACGCCTTTAGCTACTCCGTTGTCGTTGAATACGATAGGAGCTAAGTTTTCATTTCCAAGTAAAACCAGGGTACCCCGAGGCTCAGAATTCATGGCAAGTGTCCTGCCGGGCAAAAGTAGGGTTATTAACATAACAATGGCAGTAATAATACGAGTCTTATTATCACTTCCCATCAGCCTCCCAAGCACCCCCCTCCCGAGACCATATTAGTCGAGCCTAACAAGTCTTGCTAATGATTCGTTAAACCGAAATAGTAAGCAGCATTTCTGCTTGTAATCTAGCTTCTGTCTCTCAAACCAGATCGATTTCCAGTAATATGGGTGTATGGTCTTGCCTGGGGCCCGAATCAATCATCTCAGATCTAATAACCCTATCAGCAATACGATTGCTTACCAGCCAATAGTCAATTCTCCAGCCAGAATTGTTAATCTTACTTGTTCTGGCACGTTGAGCCCACCAGCTATAAACACCGGTTACATCACCATGAAGATACCTGAAGGTATCTGTAAAGCCCTTTGCCAGTAGATTAGTAAAGCCTTGACGTTCTTCATCAGTGAAACCAGCTGTTTGCCGGTTCCTGTCTGGGTGGGCCAGATCTATTTCCTTATGCGCCACATTGAAATCACCTGCTGCAATAATAGGCTTCTCCTTATCCAGTTCCGCTAGATAATCAGCATATTTCTTATCCCATATTTGGCGATCTGCTAGACGATTCAATCTCTCTCCTGCATTAGGGGTATATACTTGTGTTAAATAAAAATGCTCGAATTCCAAAGTTATGATCCTACCCTCATAATCCATGGTATCCGGTGCGCCAATTTTAGGGAAAATAACCTCTGGGGACAAATCATTTCTGTACAAAAACATGGTGCCAGCATACCCCTTGCGGGCTGGTTCTACCGAGCTATTCCAAACAATTGCATGATCTGGAAACATATCCCCCAAGATTTCTAAGTGTTTCTTAGTGGGGCCATTACTCGGCAGCTTTGTTTCTTGCAAGGCAATAGCCTCTGGCTCATGCTCTGCAATAGTCCTTAATACTTCTTGAGATAATAATGCCCTAGTGGAACTACCTGTTAAGGCAGCGTTTAACGAATCAATGTTCCATGAAATAAAGATCAACTGTCTACCTCCTGTTTTATATCCATTTAACTTATGGTAGTCTAACCTAATATTGCTTACTTCATCGAAACTGCTAGCCAAATCTCCTGTAGCTCTACAAAGAATAATATCAGATTACTCCCGAGTGCTAAGTAAATGTTACGTATAAATGAAGTACTGCATGGCAGATATGAGTTAAGTTGCTACACAATTACGCCCCATAGCTTTTGCCCTGTATAGGGCCGCATCTGCTCTTTTTAGAATGTCTTCAACGTCATTGATATCATCGGTGTTCCCATCCATTGCAGCTACTCCAATACTTGCCGTAATACCAATTTCCTGGTCCCCATAAATCACTTTTCTCTGGGCTACAGTGTCTCGGAACTTTTCGGCCACCTTTTTCGCGTCCTCCAAAGAAGCGTTCTTCAAAACCACTGCAAACTCTTCTCCACCGATGCGCCCAGCAATATCGGTTTTTCGGAAACTGCTCTTAATAATGCTACTAATTTCCCGGATAACCTCATCCCCTGCCGCATGCCCAAAAGTATCGTTAATGGTCTTGAAGTTATCTAGATCCATAATCAACAAGGCCAGCTCCTCGTCATTGCTTTGGGCCGAGACAAGTTCTTTCTTTGCCAGATGCATAAACTCGGCTCGATTGTAGAGGCCACTCAGGGAATCGGTGGTAGCCAAGAACCTGAGCTTGTCCTGTAGCTTCTTTTCCTCTGTAACATCGCGGATAGATTTTAGCATTCTCTCACTTTCATCTTGGAGGTCTCCTAAAGGCACCGCGTCAATCTCAAAGAAGCGTTCTTCCCCATCTACCATCATAGAAAACTCCCGATCACTTTCGCTTTGAAATATTTCCAGCAGCTTTGGTTCCCGCTTAAGAACCCGCTCTATGGGATTATTGCTCAATTCAATATGCATGGTGGCAAAGAACTGCTCGGCAGCCCTATTATAGTCTACTATCCTTTTCCCTGGGCCCAATACCACCATACCGGCAGAATTATCTTCAAAGATAGCTTCCCGAGCCAGAGTTCTCATTTCCAAAAAATCGTGTCTTAAAATGCCATAACTAATTATGAGTAGAGAAACGGGCATTATTAAAGCCGAATAGTCAATGCTCCGCTCACCAAAAAACAACAGAATCAACGCAATACCAATAAGAGGCAGTAAAGAGGCAAAAAAGAAAATCAAAAAGTGAGATTTGCTATAGCCGGCTTTGTTCCGCAGGTAGCCTATGAAATATGTGATAACGGTAAGTAGTAGGCACAGAATGGTGTAAGAAATGTTGATATAGTACCAGAAACCCCTTCCCATATACAAGGAAGAATAGCCATAATACTGCCTTGCTTCCCAAGTTGTATAGAATAAATGGTGCCAGGAGTTGGTGTGTCGTATAAGAAGGGTTAATATAGGCACAGCAAAAAGCAAAAGAGCCATGCGGGGTTTTAGCGAATAGATGGTTCTGGTATAAAGAAGGGCCACTGTCAGCCAGAGCACAGAGATAAAGGGCAAGCCCAGATATTGAACGCGATTCCAAAATATCATCTCTTGCAGATTGTTGCTGTTGATGATCATCAGATAACCAAACAAATAGATGCTAATGCAGAAAACCAAGGCTGAAAAGGCCTTGCGATAGCTGGCCTTGCCTTTGGAGAAGAAATAGGCAGAAGAAAACTGAGCCAGTATGATCGCAAACACTAGATAAAGACTAAGTAGTATTTTGGCCGCATTCATAGCAGCACCTCCAGCCCACAAAAAATCAAAGCTACACTCTACATCAAGGCAACGCATTCCCAGGCATTAGAAGGCCTGCTTGCTGCCACCTACATGTCAAGCTCTAGGTCTTCCAGCTGATAGCGAGGCTTGCCTTTGCTTTTTTTGCCATATTCGATAGCCTCGGTGGGGCAATAGCAGATACACGCCATGCAATGGGTGCAGTTTTGGCCCCAGACGGGCTTCCCTTCTGCGATGCTAATATTGTTCAGCGGACACTTTTCTGCACATTTGCCGCAGCTGATGCATTTGTCATCGGTCGTGAATGCGTTTGCCTTCACAATGTAACGATAAAACACCGGATTAACCACACCGCTCAATAACCTGTAGTACAGACGGTCCCTGGCAGCGGGA
This sequence comes from Bacillota bacterium, assembly GCA_012735505.1. GTDB lineage: Bacteria > Bacillota > UBA994 > UBA5500 > UBA5500 > JAAYHE01. Next base: position 4,749 of record JAAYHE010000035.1, on the reverse strand, counting down.
AGCTGGTTCCCTGCGACAATTGTTTGAGCCACTTGCTCAATCACAGGGTCAGCTTTGGCAATAATCATTCTGGCCTCATCCCTGTCAGGCACAGCAAACATGGCAATATAGTTTTCAGGCATAACAACCTCTGCCGTTCCCATATACTCGCAGCCCTTTTTACTGCATAGTCTTTGGTTGTATGCAGAGGCTTTTCCGATTTCGCTGCCGCATGTCATCACAAACCAGGCTTTTTTTACTGCTGAAAGGTCGGCTTTCCGAATCCAGTCCCGTACGATTCTCGGGATTCTCCAGGCGTAAGTAGGCGTTACGAGTATTACATTTTCAGCCTGCACAGCAATGGCCTCGTTCTTTTTTATCCGGTCATTTAGATTTAGCAATCGGCCCTTTGTTTCGTCCGCAATCTTCTGTGCGACGTAACGGCTGTTGCCTGTCCCGGTAAAATACAGAATCATTGTTTTATCTGGCATGTAGGGCCATCAGCCTCCTTCCTTGCCACTTGTTAAAGGAATGTTCTGGAGATGGACTATTATAAGTGGTGCATCTGTCAGGTCGTATGCCTCCTCGCCTTAACAGGCTTGTACGCAGTCTTGGAAACTGCTCAATTAGCAAACTTTTCGCCTTCTATTTATCCACCCTCGTTGGCAGGCACTTTGGCTGTAAGGTGAATTTCTTCATAACTTAATCTTACAACAAAAGACGGCTCCTGACATCAACACAAAGAGCTGTCTTTTATTCTTTTACAAACTGTTAGTGCGACAGCCCTATGAGTCGGATAAAACTCAAAAATAACTATTGACTAAAGGTTTGAAGGTCGGATAGAGTCATGACATGGGTAAGAATTGGTGATTTGCACTTGCTGAACTGGCTCGTGTATGTGGGATTAGCAGGTAGACTGCTCCTAACTACAAAGATTATCGATGAAGGCCAACAAGAGATTAGGGGAGGATGTTAAGAGTGTCAGTATCTAGGCTATATTGCATGAAGTGCCGAGACTTTGTGCCTTTACTTTACATCTACGAGATGAACATCCCTGTCCGTCCCAGGACATCGCAGCTGTCGATAAAGAGATGGTGGGAATTGTTGACGGACTATATGGGATGGGAATTAGGCCGATGGTTGCGGTGTGGACGTCGATTAAGCAGGGTGATATAGAGGATACAGAGTACGTCCTGACATTACAAATAGATATTGGTAGTCGAGTTTGTGAGCCAGTTCTGGGAGATCTGCCTGCAGGCTGGGAATATCACTGGAAAAAGGATGCCTCCGATAAAACCGAGCTAAGCAAGATTACTTGTGAAGCACAATGGTTTGACTGCGGCTTTGCAGGTAAGAGCTTAGAGAACAAAATCGGAGAGCTGGTAAAAGAGTTTGAGGCATTTCTTGATACACGAGATAAAGAAGCTGTGAAGTCTCTCCTGTTATTGACAAACTGGTAGAGGGGGGTTAGGGGGTGAGTCGGAAGGAGACGTCTTTTGAAGTTTTAGAGAAAGTCTTTATCAGCGAGTCTTATTGTTTGAATTGTAAGCAATGGACTGGTTACATAGGTTCCCATAAATGTCCGACAAAACACACTATCTGGATTGATGGAGCTCTGCGAGGTATCGTTGACAGGCTTTATCATCTAGGCATTGTGCCTGAATCGGCGTCTTTTGACCTGAACTGCTTTGATAGACAGTCTAAAATGTACTGCATTAAACTAAACATCCACTTAAAACAGCATCTGAATTGTGCAGTTCTGGGAGATTTGCCTGCAGGCTGGAATTATTACTGGGACCATGATGAAGACAAAATTTGCATGCTGGGCTATATGGATTACAAGTGTTATGTTGGAGTTATGAAAGCCAAAGAACGAGTTTATACCGTGGCTAACGAATTTGAGAAGTTTTTAGATAAACGGGACAGAGAAGCAGTGAAGGCTATGCTTCTGCTTACGGGGGGATAACTATGAGCGTGTTGGCGGTTCAACAGTTAAAGGTCTTTTGCACTAGATGCAGACAGCTGGTCGACGATGACCACGAATGCCCGATAAAACACCGCGTGTTGTTGGATGCTACCTTGGCAGGAGTTGCCGGTAGGCTCTCTGACTTGGGGTTAAAACCTGCGATGGCAACTTTCCACTTCGCTAATACGACTGCCACTACTTTCAACCTCAGCATGTCTATTGTCTTAGATACGCAACCGAACTTTGCAATACTAGGGGATTTGCCCGCAGGCTGGGAATATGGCTGGGATGGAGATAGAGTGGTCTCGCTGGAATACAATGACTGCCGAACTTGCTCTAATAGTGTGGAGGCGGAAGCAAGATTAAATGAGGTTATTGAGCAGTTTGAGGCGTTTCTGGATGATAAAGATGTGGAAGGTACGAAGGCTTTGCTGCTTCTGGCGGGGCCCTAATATAAGAAACAGGAGTTGCGGACAAAGAGCAACCCTCTTGGACGGATAAAACCTCCAAGAGGGTTTATTTGTTCAAGGCGCGACATATCTACCGGCTCCACTCTAAACACAACTATGCCTTAACGTCCACCTGCGATGAAGAATAATCCACTCCCTTATTAGTCTATATCAATTTACATGGATGATATACTTCACCACAGGTGGGACATTTATACTCTGCATAAAGACACGACGGATATTGTGATGAGGACAAGCATGATAATCCCCAATAGAATATTACGCCCTGCATTAACAACACAACCGTGAGTATCACTATCGGAGTCTGTAACTCCTGTTCCCGTAGAAAAGTCAAGATATCCAGCCCATCTTTATCTGGCAGGTTCAGATCGAGCAAAATAGTATCGTAACTATTCACCAGCGCTTTCTCTTCACCCTCAACACCGGTATTAGATATGTCAACAATAAATCCGCGCTTTTCTAGGCCTTCTTTCATGACCTGGACCAGTTCTTTATCATCTTCAACAATCAGCAAACGCATAATCGTCACCTCTCCCAAAGTTAGCATACACTATCTAATGTTAATCTAGCGTTAAGACTGATCCAGTCCTTGGTACCAAAAGAAGAACCCACCTGCAAGAAAGAGGTGGGCTCTAAGATTTTGTGATTTACACCACGCTGTTTAGGATTTCGGCATAGGTTGGGATCTGCCAATGTTTGCTGCTAACCAGTGTTTCCAACTCATCCACTATCATTCTCAGCTCCGCCATTGCCGTGAGCACCTTCTCCCGCCACGCGGCGGCCTGCCCCAGCTTGTCTTCGATCTTCCTGACGGCTTTGGTTTGCTGGGAGAGGTTATGCAAGCGGTCATTGAGGCTATCGGACAGCTCGGCCAACTGACGGAGCAAACCTTCTTCTAGACTGGTTGAAAGGTGGGCGCCAATGGCCCGTTTTTGAAGAATGAGCTCTGCCAGTTCTCGTTGATACGCAAGAACGGCTGGAACCACCTGTTTATTGACCATATCCATCATTGTCAGGACTTCTTGATGGTTTTAGAGTAGTTTTCCAGCCATATTTCATAACGGGAATAGATCTCGTGTTCCGTTAAAACTTTGTGACGGGTAAACACTTCTACGTTCTTGGGCGCAATAAAGGCCGACAGGGCTTCAGGCGTGGTTTTCAAGTTGGTTAGGCCCCTGCTCTCCGCTTCCTTTATCCAAGCACAGTCATATCCGTTACCGTTGAAAATGATGCGCTTATGATTGCTAATCGTTCTCTTAATCAGCCGGCTTAAGTCGGCCTGGAAGTCGGTGCTCTGTTCCAGTATGTCGGCAAACTGACCCAGCACCTCTGCCACTATGGTATTGAGCACTATGATCAGGCCGGCTATGGAAAAGGCGGAACCTGGCATGCAAGGGTTTCTCATGCAAGAGGCAAACCATATCATGCCTAGAGGCCACTTTCTTCATCAGCTCCATAACCAACTGATTATGGTCGGTGGCTATATTCGCTTCGCAGTAAACAGGAGCAAATTCATGCTGTCCAGGAGCCGCTTCATTATGCTCTGTCTTGGCGTAAATCCCCAGCTTCCAAAGTTCCTCGTCCAGCTCCCGCATAAAGGCGGAAACCCGGTGCTTTATGGCCCCGTAGTAATGGTCCTCCATTTCCTGACCTTTGGGAGGAGGGGCGCCGAATAAGGTTCTGCCACAGTACATAAGGTCTGGGCGTTTTAAGTACACGCTACGGTCGATCAAAAAGTATTCCTGCTCCGCCCCCACTGCTGGTATTACCCGCTTGGCATCGGTGACGCCGAATAGCCTAAGGACTCGCAGCGCCTGTTTATTAAGGGCCTGCATGGAGCGCAAAAGAGGCGTTTTCTTATCAAGGGCTTCTCCGCTATAGGAACAGAAGGCGGTGGGGATACATAAGGTGTTGTCTTTAATGAAGGCGTAGGAGGTTGGATCCCAGGCGGTATACCCCCTGGCTTCAAAGGTGGAGCGCAAGCCTCCCGAAGGAAAACTGGAAGCATCGGGCTCGCCTTTAACCAGAGCTTTACCGGAGAACTCCATTATTGCCCGTCCCTCGCCGTCGGGCACGATAAAACTATCATGTTTTTCGGCAGTTATGCCCGTCATGGGCTGGAACCAATGGGTAAAATGGGTGGCACCCTTTTCTATGGCCCAATCCTTCATGGCACTTGCCACCACATTGGCCACATTGAGTTCAAGGCGCGTGCCGTCGGCGATGGTCTTTCTTAGTGCATTATAAGTATCCTGTGGCAAACGCTCCCTCATTACCGAGTCGTTGAATACCATAGTTGCGAAAATCTCTTTGATGCTCTTGTTTGCCATTCTG
>JAAYHE010000034.1 GCA_012735505.1 Bacillota bacterium | reverse complement strand
TGGCAAGCCGGCTGGTAGCGGCTCCTTCTGCAACAATTGCGGTTCTTCCCTTGCCATGCCTACTTGCCCCCAGTGTGGGGCGGAGAACGCACACGGCGTGCGTTTCTGCAATCAGTGCGGAACGTCCATGACTGCGCCGGTTAGTGGCAAATGCCCCTCCTGCGGTGAGGAAAACCCGCCGGGAACAAAGTTTTGCGGCCATTGCGGGGCAAAGCAGCAATAAGCGTCAAGGTGCTAGGCAGCTCGATTCATGTAAAATCGGGCTGCCCTTTTGATTACTGCACGATTTTGCTATTCTTGACTGACGTGTTTATATTAGATGCAAGAAGCTAAGCAATTTCTCTACCTTGCATGAAATAGGTCCGCATGATAATATCATGCTTAGCGACCGAGCTGTAGCCGGTCTTATAGATCAATATGTTTTGTTTTAGACTGATACCATGAAGGTATTCATCTTTCTGAAGAAAGAGTTACCCTTATGGTATTTTGTTTTTTAGGAGGTAGTTGTATATGTCCACTAAAAAGATGGTTTTGGCGGCTTTCTTTCTCGCTCTAGCTCTCTATTTACCTTTTATCACGGTACAGATACCCCAGCTCGGCAGCATCCTGTTACCCATGCATTACCCCGTTTTGCTCTGTGGCTTTGTTTGCGGGAGCGGCATGGGGTTGCTGGTAGGTTTTGTTGCCCCGCTCCTGCGCAGCTTTTTGTTTAGTGCGCCGCCCTTCCCTATAGCAGCAGTGCCTATGGCTTTTGAATTGGCAGCTTATGGCTTGCTAACTGGTCTGCTATATAAAATGTTGCCCAAGCGCCCCAGCTCCATTTACGTGTCTTTAATAGCAGCCATGGTGGGTGGCCGCATTGTCTGGGGCGCGGTTAGATATGTCATGCTGCTCACCGGAACGGCCTTTAGCTGGGAGATATTCATTTCTTCCGTCTTGCTAGGGTCGCTACCAGGCATCATGCTGCAGATTGTTCTGATACCATTATTAGTGATGGCACTACAGCGGGCAGGGTTGATGGAAAATGCCTAATTGCTATTCAGAGCTAAAGGGCGTACTGCAGGAGCAGTATGCCCTTTATCCACACATGCAACTTGTTGATGCCGTGAAGCTTATTTACCAAAGCGAGTTTGCTGGCGGGCATATGATCAGCGACGAGCAAGCATCATTGCGGCGGCTGCAGGACGAGTGGGCGTTAGTTGCTGCTAGAGGCGAGCCGACCCAGAAGCCTATTTTTGAGAACCTGAGCGGTGGGCTTTGTAGACTAAATTTAGAACCGATTATTAAGCTCGGTATCGCACCCGCGACGGTGAATCGTCTCTTTGTGCTTAGTGCTAATAGGCATCGGGGCGACGCCAATAGTTTCGCAGGGAAACTGGCCGCATTTCGCCAGTGGTGTGCTGACGGCTTGTTTCCGTGGACAAGCTCTGAGCTGGATGCCTATTTGGCGGCTTATGAAGCGCAAGGCTATCCTGCTGTTTCCCATAGTGAGATCTATCGTTCCACCTATGCCCCGGCTTATCGGGTAATTGGCAGCGAATTTCAGCCGTGTTTCCAGCTCTTGGTCGAGATTGATAGGCTAACTGTCAGGCATGAACAGCTACTTGTTGCTATCGACGGTCATAGCGGTGCTGGCAAGACTTCTCTGGCTCGCCTGCTGGCGCAAATTTATAACTGTAACGTCATCCACATGGACCACTTTTTCTTACCTTCAGCCATGAAAACCGAAGCCAGGCTAGCTGAGCCTGGCGGTAACGTAGATTATGACAGGTTTAAGACTGAAGTGTTAGCAGGGCTCCAAGAGGGCGACGATTTTTGCTATGGCATTTATGACTGCTCTCAGGGCAAAATAGTGGAGCAAAGACGTTTGCCCAAAAAACAGCTCAATATCATAGAAGGTGTCTATAGCATGCATCCTATATTTAATGACCCCTATCAACTCAAGGTCTTTATGCAGGTTGATCCGCAGATTCAAAGCGAGCGTATTCTACAGAGAAGTGGGGCCCAGCTGCATCGTCGCTTTCTCAGCGAGTGGATACCCTTAGAAAATAAATATTTCGCTGCCTTTCGCATCGCCGAGCAAGCCGATCTTATTCTCTCCCTATAAGCTGTTCAACCTGAGCTACTGCTAGGGCCACAGCTTCGCTGAGGGAGATATCCTGCAGGCCAACGATGGTAGTATGACACTTGTTGACTGGGAGCAACACCTTCTGTGCTTTACTTTGGCAAACAGCTTGCGCCATGGCAGGTGTAATCTCGCCCAGCAAGGCATCGGCAATAATAATCCCTAACGGACCTATTATGATATCAGCCTGTTTGGCATTGACGATCACGGGGTTTTCGCCAGTGGCACCGGCATCTGCCCCTGCCTTGAGCATAGTAGAGGTGGCTATGCTGTTGGTGCCGATAGCGATAAGAGGCACCTGCGGCAAACGTGCCTTCAGTTGCTCTACCAACATTCTGCCTATCTTACCGCCTTGGCCATCTATAACGACGATCATGTTTTTCACTTCCTTACCAGCTACATTCTTTCATCATTAAACTATATCATGCCAGCAAGGGTGACGG
>JAAYHE010000033.1 GCA_012735505.1 Bacillota bacterium | reverse complement strand
GTGTAGACGTGTTTGTGTATCCCCTGTGGGTACTTTCGGGTTATATAAAAAGTGCTTTAGCTTTCGTCATGGCCTCAACCATAGTAAGATCGTTGCTGCCAATTGCACAACCTTGGCGAGCTCTCGGTTTAGGTCTTATCGTCATCGTCGTAGCTATGATGCCACCGAGTTTGGGAATGGTTGTACGCTTCTTGCGGATGAATGACTTCTATCTTGGCTTGCCTCTCGTTATTACCATCCCGGGTATTGCCATCTGGGTAGGAGCTAAAAAGTGGGGTAAAGAGAATGCGGAGTAAGGCTACACAAAAGATTGTCGCATTGATTTTGCTGACTAGTTTCTGTTTAGTTGGATGTTGGGACCTAGAAGAGATTACGTCGCTAGCACCCGTCGCTGCCATTGGCATCGACCTTGGCAGCGAGCCCGGACACATACGGGTTTCAGTCCAACTGACTCTGGCGGCTAAGGGGCAGAGCAGCACGGGTAGCCCTGCCTCCAACCGTCTCCGCGTAATTACCGCCGAAGGAGAATCGCTGGTGTCAGCCTTTGCCATGATGCAAAGTCGCACGCGCCGCCGCCATTTTTTCCTGCACCTGGGCTATATCGTTTTTGGTGCCGACCTAGCTAGAAGCGGACTAGGCGCAGTCACCGCGGGCATGCAGGGGTGGCCGCAGATCCGCGGCTCTACGTTAGTATTTGTGGCCCAAGATACGGCCGAGGCAGTATTGCATGCCCATTCGGGCATTGGCGGCAACCCAGGCGACGATATTTCTGACATCATCCGCAACGTCAGCACTACCCCGGTAGCACGCAAAATGACACTAAATGATATGGTCAACGCTCTTACTCCAGCAGGTAGCACTACGCTCACGCTGCCAATACTAGGCTTAACGCCGCTGGCTCTCAGCTCGGCTGACGAAACCCCAGCCACAGGGGTTGGTCAGGAAGGCGAGCAATTCATGGAAATTTACCTCAGTGGTACTGCTCTTTTCGATCGGGATCGCTGGGTAGCTGAGCTGGATGTGCGAGAAACACAGACGCTGGTGGCTTTGCTTGGTGAAGCTAAGCAAGGCGTTAGCACTATGCCCAACCCGGTCAACCCACAGGGTAAGATCGCGCCCCGATATGAAAAGATACATCCCAGCCACAAGGTGCAGCAAACCAATGGACAACTACAGGTGCACACTCTGATAAAAGTTGAGGTTCGTCTAACCGAAATTCAGGGCGGTTATGACCCCCAGACCCAAGGGACTGATCCTATCAAAGCTGCCGTCGAGGCAGATATTCGCCGTCGCGTTGAAGATCTATTTGCAAAACTGCAAGATCTCGGCTTGGACTCGGTTAATATCGGCTCACGCATCCATAAACAGAACCCCAAGTTGTGGCGGGAAATTGAAAGCGACTGGCTCAATATTTATCCGACGGTTGAGTTTCTGGTAGAAGCAAGAGCAACCGTAAGAACCCTCGGCCTGTTTAAGTCTTTTGCCATCCTCGGGCAATAAGTTAAAGGGGCAAGCGCGGTCGGTCGCGGCCATGCTCGCGCGCTATGTTTACCGCTGGCGCTGCGGTCATCCTCGCGCGCTGGTAGCCAGCGATTGTTGGTGAGAGCTTGATCGTCAAGGGGAACAGCAGCAACCGGCGCTCTTGACACGGCCCTTCCCTATCAGGGGCGTCATGAAAAATGAACCGCCTCCCGGGGGCATGTGAATCATGCCCATCCGGGAGGCGGAAGCCGACCAGGGACCAGAGTTGTCCTAGGTCGCCACTAGAAGCCAAAGGCGACAGCCTACTACTCTTTATGCTGCTCGGCTAAGACAGAGGCACAGCGTGGGCAGAGAGGATGTTCTTCTGCATCATGAACCACTTGTTCACTATAGTTCCAGCAACGCTCGCATTTTTCGCCGGCTGCAGGGCTAACATGTACGTAAAAACCGGGAAGCTCTTCCGATTCTATCGCCCCGGCTGCCGGTGCAACATCCGCTCCAGCCACCGTAACCTGCGACACGATGAGCAGCATTGGCCACTCGCTGGCCAGATCTTCTACAAAACCGCGCCACTCGGACGATGGATACAGCTCCACGCGGGCATCGAGGGAGCTACGAATCTCTTTCGCCCGCCGCGCTTGTTCTAGCACTTTAGCCACTTCATCGCGCACGGTCAGAATCTTATTCCAACGTGCTTCTAAATCGCTATCTAGATACTCGGGTTTAGCTTCTGGCCAGTCAGCCAATTGTACGGTGACAACCGGAGCCTCACCCGGCATGGCCTGCCAAATTTCTTCTGCTGTATGAGTTAATACTGGGGCAATCAGCCGCACAAGAGTATTCAAAACTTCCCACAAGACGGTCTGAGCCGCCCGCCGGGCCTTGCTATCCGCCAAGGAAGCATAAATGCGGTCTTTGATGACGTCAAAATAGAAGGCGCTCATGTCTACCGCACAGAAATTGTGCACGGCATGGTAGAAAACGTGCAGATCAAAATCTTCATAGGCCTCAGTCACACGGCTGATCAGCTGGGTCAGCCGCATGAGGGCCCAGCGATCGAGCTCTGTCAGCTCGTCATAGGACACCTTATCGGTAGTCGGATCAAAATCGTAAAGATTAGAGATCATGTAGCGAGCCGTGTTGCGGATCTTACGATAGACTTCCGACATTTGCTTCAGTAAGTCATTAGAAATACGAACATCGTTCTTAAAGTCGGACGAAGCCACCCATAGCCGCAGAATATCGGCACCGAATTGCTTGCAAACGTCGGCTGGGTCGATAACATTGCCGAGGGACTTAGACATCTTATGCCCTTCGCCATCGAGCACAAAACCATGGGTCAAAACCGACTTGTAAGGCGCACTAGCCCGAGCAGCAACCGCAGTCCACAAGGAAGACTGGAACCAACCGCGGTGCTGGTCGCTACCTTCGAGATAGAGGTCGGCCGGCCAGCGGAGCTCCTCGCGCGTCTCTAAGACAGCCACATGGCTAGAACCCGAGTCGAACCAAACGTCCATGATGTCTTTTTCCTTTTCAAACTCGCTATGCCCACAAGCCGGACAAGTAGTACCTGCAGGCAAGATATCAGCAGCATCGGTTTCGTACCAGGCGTTGGAACCTTTTTCGGCAAACAACTTCTGCACGCACTTGATAGTCTCCCGGTTGATAAGCTCTTTCCCACAAGCTTTGCAGTAAAACACAGGGATGGGCACGCCCCAGGCACGCTGCCGCGAAATGCACCAGTCACCCCGGTCGCGCACCATGTTGGCGATGCGGTCTTCGCCCCACTTGGGCACCCACTTCACTTCTTCGATCGCTGCAAGGGCCTGTTGCCGAATATTGTCTACCGAAACGAACCACTGCTCGGTCGTCCGGAACATGACAGGCCGTTTGCAACGCCAGCAGTGGGGGAACTGGTGTACAATGCTGTCAGCGTTCAATAAGGCTCCCCGCTCTACCAGCTCTTGAATGATAGCCTTGTTAGCCTTGTCATAATACATACCAGCAAACTGTCCAGCTTCATCGGTAAACACACCCGAGTCGTTGATCGGGTTGATTACTGGCAAGTTATAATCTGCACCGACCTCGAAGTCCTCTTGCCCGTGTCCAGGAGCTGTATGCACACAACCGGTACCAGCATCTAAGGTGACATGTTCACCCAGAATTACTAAGGAGCGACGGTCGGCGATAAAGGGATGCTGGCAGACCATACCTTCGAGCTCTGCCCCAGTGAAAGTAGCACCTAGCTCGAAATCTGTCAGCCCGACTGCCTGGGCGACCTCCTCTACTAGATCTTTAGCCATAACCAAAAGATAATCGTTAACGTCAACTAAGACGTACTCGAAATCGGCATGCACAGCAATGGCCACGTTGGCTGGCAGAGTCCAGGGTGTGGTGGTCCAGATAGCAAAATAGATGGGTTTTCCCATGTCGGGGAATACTTGCTGCGGATCTTCGAGCAACTGGAAACGAACATAGATAGAATCAGAAGTCTTATCTTTATATTCAATCTCGGCCTCGGCCAAAGCCGTCTCACAGGTGGGGCACCAATGCACTGGCCGCAGCCCCTTATAAATCAGGCCTTTTTCCACCATGGCGCCGAAAACCTCGAGCTGTTTTGCTTCATATTCGGGCTTTAAAGTGATATAAGGATTTTCCCAATCGCCCCTTACACCGAGGCGCCTGAAAGCCGTGCGCTGTTTGTCGAGCCACTCGAGAGCCGAAGCAGCACACATATCCCTCAACTCTACTGGCGAAAGCTCGTGGCGTTTTGGCCCCAGTTTTCTAGCAATAGCATGTTCAATCGGTAGGCCATGGGTATCCCAACCGGGCACGTAGGGAGCATCATAGCCTTGCATAGTCTTATACTTGACAACGATATCTTTGAGAATCTTGTTCATAGCCGTGCCGATGTGGATAGGGCCGTTGGCATAAGGTGGCCCGTCGTGCAAAATATATTGGGGTGCACCGGCGCGCGCTTCTTGCACTAACTGGTAAAGATTCATTTCATCCCACTTAGCCTGAATTTCAACCTCTTTGGTAGGCAAGTTGGCCCGCATAGGAAAATCGGTGCGGGGCAAATTCAGGGTCTTGCCGTAATCTACCATTCAAATTCACCTTCCTTATCAAAATTAAACCCCTCGTCCCTAGTAAGGGACGAGGGGTTAAGCTCGTGGTACCACCCTAATTCGCCTGCAACAAGCAGGCCTCAAGAACGACTAAAGCAGTTGGCAAAAGTCGTTCGCGCGTAACGGGCGCCAGCGACCACCGAGTACTGATTCTAACAGAATGTTCCCCAGGGCAGCTCCGGGGTGATTTTCCCTGCTGTTCCGGCCATTGGGCTCGCACCTTCCCCCAACTCTCTGCGACCTTCCGAGCAGATACTCTTCCCCATCATTGCTTTTGTTTATTATGTCTTACCAGACAGGTACGGTATATTATATCATATTATGTCCGTTTTAAAACAATTAGAACAAGAAATCTGTAAAATCAGGGCACCTAGGCTATGTATCAGCCTGGGGCAACTATTCCCGGTCGACCTACCGGCCTCCCGGGCGGGCGTGGTCATGCTCGCGCACTTTGTTCGCCGCTGCGGCGCGGCCATCCTCGCGCGCTGGTAGCCAGCGGCTGTCGGTAAGAGCTTCGTCGCCAAGGGGAGCGGCCAGAAGTCAGGAAGCCCTAATTTACTGCTGGCCGCTCCTTTTTCCTTGGCTCCTTCGCTCTTTTGATTATGGCTCCCATGCGCTTTACGGATGACACGCACCGCCGCTTGTATTGGAGTGCAGCCACGACTGACCAGCTGTGTTTGCGGATAGACCGACTTTCAATCAGTGCAGGCCTGGGGTTACTGCGTAGGCCCGTTGGAGCCTGCTCCAGGGCCCAAGCAGTTGCCCCAGGCCGGGTACACATATGGCGAAGGAGGCACGCGCGAGCATGACCACGACCGACGGTGCTTTTTCGCAATGTCCCCAGGTGCTTCTCTATTTGTGGGCGTTTTGCCGCCTATTAGGGATATCGCAGGGGCGCCTGCGGTAAAATTGCCATAGCGGACTTGATATAATCAAGGCAGTACATAACCTAGGAGGAAACAATGGCAAAGCTAGAGCTAATAGCCACAGCTACGTTCGCTATGGAAGGGGTTGTGGCGCGCGAGTTAAAAGAATTAGGCTATACAGACCTGACAGTGGCCAACAACCAAGTCAGCTTTCAAGCCGATGAAAGGGCGATTGCCCACTGCAACCTCTGGTTGCGCGTAGCCGATCGCCTCAAGCTGGTGATAGGCCGCTTTCCAGCCACTACTTTCGAAGAACTGTTTGCTGGCACCAAGAGTTTGCCTTGGGAGGCTTGGTTGCCTGCCAAGGCTTGTTTTCCAGTACAGGGGAAGTCGGTGAAATCGCAGCTGTTTAGCGTCTCTGACTGTCAGGCTATCGTGAAGAAAGCTATTGTAGAAAGGCTGAAGCAAAAATATAAAAGGCGCTGGTTCCCAGAAGACGGCCCCTTATTCCCCGTGGAAGTGGCGCTCCTGAAAGATACAGCGACCTTAACTATAGATACGAGCGGCGAAGCCTTGCATAAACGAGGTTACCGACAACTAGTGAGTCAAGCCCCCCTCAGGGAGACTATGGCTGCCGGTTTGATTGCCCTTAGCTTCTGGAAGCCCGACCGGCCCTTCTTAGACCCCTTTTGTGGATCGGGCACTTTGCCCATCGAAGCAGCACTGATAGCGCGCAACATCGCTCCCGGCCTCAAGCGCACTTTTACCGCCGAACAATGGCCACGAATACCCAAGAAGATTTGGCAGGACCTGCGGGAAGAAGCCCAAGCAGCTATCGACCGCCAACAAGAGGTAGAAATTATGGGCACCGATATCGATGCCCAAATACTTAAGGCTGCCCGCCAAAACGCCGCTAGAGCTGATGTGCTCAACGACATCCATTTTCAGCAGATGCCGGTGCGTGATGTGCGGACAAGCAGGCGTTATGGAGTTGTTATTACTAACCCACCCTATGGAGAGCGCCTGAGCGATCAGAAAGCCGTCTTTCAGCTATATGAAGAACTAGCAGCAGCCTTAGAACCTTTAGACACATGGTCTGTTTACGTGCTGACTGCCTTCGATCGTTTTGAACAGGCTTTCGGCCGCCGCGCCGACCGGCGGCGCAAGCTCTATAACGGTGATCTAGAATGCCAATATTATCAGTATTACGGACCACGCCCACCGCGTTAGAGGTAACGGAGCCATAACCTTAGGCGGAGCGGCGGCTCCGCGTGAGGATAACTAAGCCGATAACTATCAAAGAAGCAGCTAATACCGTTTCGAAAGAGATGCCCCATTGCTCCTCCACCAAAAGGAAAACGGCTACGGTCGAAATGATGCCACCGGGAATAGCAAAGACGGTGTAAGACCCGCCTTGCAGGCTGGTAATCAAAAAAGCTAGCCCTGGAGCTAAGACCCACAGCGGCGGCACCCACGCATAGCCATCAAAACCGGCTAAAGTGAGCCACATGGGAATGCTCAAGAAGATAAAGAGCAGGGCTGGGAATAAGGCAGAGCGGATACCAGAGAAGTAGCTGATAAGAAAATAACCGCCGAGAGCCAAAAGCAAGAGAGAGATCAATTCTGCCCCCAGCTGCAAGTAACCTAGGTTGATCGCCAGCCCTAGGCCACCAAAGGCGATCAACATCAAACCTAAGTAAATCGTGTTGGCTCGTTTAGCCATCAGTCTCACCCCCATTCGCTAGGCAGGCCTCAATTTTATTAAGGCTTTAACCAGTCACTATCGGGTTTAGCAATTAAACGGGCATTGTTATAAGCCATATCGATGGTCAGGCAAGTGCGGCCCCGATAGATTGAACCTTCCTTATAGATTACGAGGGCTGCATCGGGAGTGCTACTCTCGAGACACAAAGGCAGTAAGAGTTGCACTCTGCCTTCATAATATTGGGGAATCGCCAGGCGGTAGTTGGCCGCCACTTTTTTCTTTGCCACACTGACAGCGCCGCTAAAAACATTCATTAGTAGTTCGCGATTAGATGGATCTTGGAACATTTGGGGTAACCTTGCAACGTTATTAGGGTTGTTCAAGATATGATCGGTATTAATACGGATCTCTAAACGGTAGTCAAAAACTAATTCCGAAATATCGCGGAAGTATTCTGCTCGACCGGGCAAAGGCACAAAATCGTTAAGTTCGAGGTCGCTCTCGCGGACAAAACCCATCATATACCAGGGTTGCATGTTGTCGTTTCGGTTTCGCGTAAAGTAGCCAAAAATCTGCTCGTAATTAGAGGTGTACAGGCCTGTATTAAAACAAGCTTTGTCGCCTACGATAGCTATCTTGCTCTGCTTTGCAGCCGGATCAGTGAGGCTATCATATTCTTCTTTCAACCTTTTAAAGGTGTGGTGTATGTAATTATAAAGTATAGGATGCTTGTATTGTTGTTGTTCTGGGGTCGGATTCTCAAAAAGCCAATCTTCTTCGGCAGCTAATTCGGCCAGTTCGTCTAACATGCCTTCAAAATCCTTGCAGTACGCGAACTCGAAAAGTGGCCATTTTCTGTCAGAAGGAAGCATCGTAGACAAGCTCATATCATTCCTTTCTATATTATGTGCTGCTCCAAGAATTCGTCATCTAAGGCGAGTTTTCCTGTTCAAGAAAAGCTATCTTTGCCTTTTGTTAGCCCGAAGCCGGCAGGTAAACAGCCAGTAAGAGTGAAATGAATGATAGAAAGTTTCATACAAGAAAGGAATGAGCCTATGCTTTTTTCGCGTTTTCCCCGGGTACGACTAACAGAATTGCCCACTCCTCTGCAACACCTGCCCCGCTACGGCAATTTGTCTGGTCATCCTGAACTATACATTAAGAGAGACGATTTCTTGGCTCTAGGCATGGGCGGCAACAAACTGCGTCACCTGGAATTCTGGCTAGGCGCCGCCTACCAGCAAGGGGCCGACGTGATTGTGGCCTGTGGTCGCCCCGAATCGAACCAATGTCGCTTGACAGCGGCTGCAGCTGCCAAACTAGGCCTAGATTGTATACTGGTGCATAATACCGAACCGCCGACCATGTTGCAAGGTAATATTCTTTTGAGTCATATCTTTGGTGCCCGTTCTATATATATCGGAGAAACCGACGAGGATGACCGCCATCAGCAAGCTTTAGCTCTTGTAGAAGAACTAAAGCGTGAGGGACGCAAACCTTACCTCATCGGGGATGTGGCTTTAGGAACCCTGGGTTACGTAAATGCAGCTCTAGAGTTACATCAACAGGCACTCGCACAAGATATTGATCTCCAGCATGTGGTGATTGTGGGGGCCATGGGCGGCACTGCCAGCGGCTTCTTGTTTGGGACAGCCTTGCTGGGGCGCCCCTTCCATGTGCATGTTATCAGTGTCGAATATCCCAAAGCCCAGCTCTGGTCTATCTTAGAGAATAACTTTGCTAATGTAGGTCGCTTGCTCGAGCAAGAACCTACCGCTAAGCTGGCAGATGTCGCTACTGTCTATGAAGACTATTTGGGCCCTGGCTATGCCCAGCCTACGCCCCAATCGATACAAACGGTCTATGATCTGGCGCGCACCGAGGGTATTTTGCTAGAAAATGTGTATACTAGCAAATCCGTCTGGGGTTTACGTGATCTGATAGCCCGCGGCATCATTCCCGACACCGAGCCGGTCTGCGTCTTCCACACCGGTGGCGGCCCGGCCCTGTTCGCCCAAGCTGAGCTTTTTCAACCACGTTAAAACCAGCCTGGTTTGCCAGCGGTTGCTAAGTCGCACACCAGGCGCTAAAGCAATGGACCGGGGGGTTTCCCCCCCCCGGTCCAATCTATCTCTATTTACTTATCTCTCCACAAGCCGTGTAGATTACAGTAAGCGCGCGCTTCTTCTACCTTGTCAAACGGAGCACAGAATGTGGCTACCGGTGGCTGGCCCGGCTCTAAATACTGGCGATAAACCTTGCCAGCGGCGACGAGCTCGATCCATTCGATCCAGTGTTGCTCGGTCATCGGATGATTGACGCTGCCTACCTTAACCAGAGTACCTTCTTCTGCTGGCTCGATCACAGGCACATGCTTCTCATAAGCGCTATCGGCTGTCTGCGGTAGCATCAGTTCCATAGGCTGGCCGCAGCAGACCAGGGTCCCACCCCCAGCATGTATGACCTCTACGATATTACCGCATAAGTTACACTTGTAAACCTGCCTCAGTTGAGTCATTTCGCTTCCCCCTTTTGGTTTCTCGTATCTACATTATAGTAATGATTATTATTAAGGTCAATAGGTTTAGAAAGATAATTTTGTCACAACTGGGCATTGCTCTGACGCGCTGGTAGCCAGCGATGCCTTTGTCGCGCCGATTGCCAACACCATATCCCCAGCATGCTCGGTCGCAGTCATGCTCGCGCGCGTATGCCCCACGCAACGCTTGCGCGTTGCTGACAGAATGAGCTCAGTCAGCAAGAAATCGGCCAGAAGTCGAAGATGCCGAGATTAACTGCTGGCCGATTTTATTCTTGCTTCCTTCGCTCTCTGATTAGGGCCCCAATGCGCTTTACGCATGACATGCGCCCTCGCTCGTGGGTGCTTACACGCAACATAGCGCTATATCGGTAGGG
>JAAYHE010000032.1 GCA_012735505.1 Bacillota bacterium | reverse complement strand
GTCAGCAATGATATCTTCCACATCTTCCAGGCCGACAGAGAGTCTTACCAGCCCATCGCTGATGCCAGCGGCCTCCCTTTCTTCCTTTGTATAAGGAGAATGGGTCATGGAAGCCGGATGCTGGATGAGCGTTTCTGTATCGCCAAGGCTAACCGCTAAGGTGCAGAGCTGCACATTGTTCATTAGCCGCTTACCTGCCTCTACCCCGCCTCTAACTTCAAAAGCGATCATGGCTCCCGGTAATTTCATTTGTTTCTTGGCCAGTTCGTATTGGGGGAAGCTCTTGAGGCCAGGATAATATATTTTTTCTACGGCCGGATGTTGCTCGAGAAACTCGGCAACCCTTTGGGCGTTGGCACAGTGTTTTTCCATTCTAATGGCCAAGGTCTTAAGGCCCCGGCAAATTAGAAAGGCATCAAAGGGGCTGAGGACAGAACCTGTCATGTCTTTTACCCCAAATAAGCGAACCTGGTCGATAAATTCTTTCTTACCGGCCACTATGCCAGCGATGACATCGCCATGGCCGTTTAGATACTTGGTAGCCGAATGAACAACCACGTCGGCCCCTAATTCGCAAGGTCGCTGCAGATATGGGGTGCAGTAGGTGTTATCGACGAAGACTAAACAGCCCTCTTGGGTGTGCGCAATCTGGCTGATCGCTTCAATATCAGCAATGTCCATAGTAGGATTTGCTGGCGACTCTAAGTAGACCACTTTAGTATTCGGCCGCAGGGCGCGCCTGACGTTGTCGGGGTCTTTCATGTCTACAAAGCTAACCTCTACACCGTAACGGCGTAGACCATGGTTCAAGAAAGCAAAGGTGCAACCATATAGGGTCTCGGCTGCAATCACATGGTCTCCTGCTTTAAGAGCTGTCCAGAGAGCAGAAGTAATGGCTCCCATACCAGAGCTGGTAGACATAGCTGCCTCGGTGCCTTCTAAGAGGGCTATCTTAGCTTCAAGTTCGGTAGAGTTTGGATTACCGAGCCTAGTATAGATGTAGCCGTCCTCCTCTAACGCAAAACGCCTTCCCCCCTGCTCTGCCGAGTCAAACACAAAAGTCGATGCTTGATGAATAGGAGTAACTAATGCGCCGGCGGCATTAGCTACATGCCCTCCATGGATGGCCTTAGTTGCAAAACCCATTTCCTGCCTGTTAAGCTTGTTCACTCTTAAGTCCCTCCTTTTATTGTATGGCGTCGAGGAACAGCTTCTAACAGTTTGTACTTTAGGACCCGCGTAGGCCCTCTACGTTGTTTGGCAACAGTTCAACCACTCGACCATCAGACAAGCGGACTTGCAGCAAACTCATCTTCACTTCGGTTGGTAGTTCTTTTGGAGGCAGAATGGCCATAACCTCTCCTGTCTGCCCAAAGTAGGGAGCCACAATGGCTCGCACCCTCATACCAACGGCTAAGCGTGTCGGTGCCTCGGGCGCCACTTGTGCTTCGGTGCCGGCAACAGGGTGGGAAATAATGATCTCAGGCCGTTGCACCCCGGCCCTGATCTGCGTACGCCCGTTGAGGGAAGTCATGCAGCCTACATGGCGCGCGAGCAGATCATAGGTGAGATCGAGCATAGGGACATCACCAAAGCCTTCGGTAGCAATAAAGGTGGTATGAATATCTTCTTGCCCGGTAATGCCGATGGAAATTTCCTGCCCTAAGAGCTGCACTAGGTTGGAGCTCTTTAGACCACCGACAATTACGCCGGCAACTTTATGTTTAAGAGCTGCCTGCATGCCCGCCAGAGTAATACCTGCCCCACCCCAGACGACACAGCCTTCATGTTCTTCGCTAAAATGGTGGGCATCTAAATTATCATACCGCTCAGCTGCGAGTTTTGTGAGAATACCGTAGCGCTCTCCACCGACACCAAAAACGCCTTCTAGATAGGAACCGGTGGCCTCCACAACCGCCCCCCGTTCGGGTATGATTTCTACTACCCGTCCGGCTAAGTAGGCACGAGCATATGACGGCGAATAGGGTTTCATTAAGCTTATAGTACCCGAACGGGTATCGATACTAGCTACTATGCCACGAATAGGTGCACGCACCGCATCGGCACCATAGCCATCGCTAGAGGCTAAGACACTACCATAGAGCACCTCGTCACCTTCTTGCACATGGACAAAGGCACGCAGAAAACGCGGGCTAATGTTCAGGGCTTTGGCAGCGTCAACTACTACCACCGGCTCATCTTCTTTCGCTTCTTCCCGGATGAGCACTATGCCACGACTAGCAGAAATGTGTTCTATTAAGCCGCGGAAGGGGCTAGTGTAAACCTTCTTGCCTCCGGCCAGCAAACTATTTTCTACTACGGCTAAGACTTCACCTGGAAGGACATAATCACCTGTCTGTTTTTGCATCACTGCCGGTACGTGGGCAGGGTCGATTTGAAAGTAACTTGCCAAATCTACGGCGACAGGGACACCCGGCAAGAGTTCGGTTTTGGCTAAGATGGTGTCGGGCTGCACCTCCTGCCCAACGCTGGCCTGCACCGTGCCCGGGAAAATGAGCACACGCTGACGCCGAATATAGGTATTCTCTTTTAGCTGTAGTCCGGCAACGTAGGTCAT
>JAAYHE010000031.1 GCA_012735505.1 Bacillota bacterium | reverse complement strand
TTGTTGTACCGAAAAACACCCTTGTTATTAACAAAAATGCCGAATACCTGGCGCTTTTGGACTTACCAGAGCAGAAAAAGGGCGCGTCGCGCCACGTTTATAAAAAACGTTTTGCGACACGCCCTTTGGTTTTTGCAATACTAAAATAGCAATAGTTGCGGTAGTATGGCTAGACTAGCAGCAATAGTGACAGGCACCACTAAATCGCCACTGCGCAAATAGGTGAAGTTTAGCCACAGTCCTTGTAGGGGGACTATTATGAGAGCATGTAGAAATCCTAAGGCCGGCTGAGGGTGTAGTAACCAAACGCCAAGGGCGTAAGCCCCTTGCACGGCAGCGGCAAGTATTACGGCCCGCCCAATCCCGTAGTGCTGCTGCAAGCCTGTCAGAATTAATCCGCGCCACAGTTTTTCTTGCGCCCAAGCAGCTATGAGGCCGAAAGCGGTTATGGATATTAGCTCCTGCCAAGGTAAGTGGGAGAAGCCTGTAGGGAAAGACAAGCTGCCTAAACAAGTAGCTAACCCGCCTAAACCTAAGCCGAGGGCTAATTTGCGCACAAGATTCTTACCGGTCAGTTGCCAGCCTGACAGATACACCAAGCTAGCCAACAATAGTCCGTCGGCGGTGGCTCTAACTAACGGATTCAAACCTAAGCGGTTGATCACACCCCTGACCAGCATATAAGCCACAGCTATGAGCAAAAGCAGTCTAATTTGCGGTAGACTCTTAGCTGTGGGGGTTTCCTCCTCCCATCCCAAAGTAGCAAAGTAGGTAGCGGCTAACAACAATAAAATAAAACAAGCATAAAGGACGATGGCGCAAATTCCCTGTAAAAGGGAAGGATGCGATTTCCAACCGCCAGACCAGAATCTATGGTTGATATCAGGGCCCCGTAGTTGGCTCCATAACCCTTCTTGATAAACGAACTCTTGCCCAGCCTCGTCATACAGAATCAGCTTGGCCGTGCCAGGAGTAAAAGGGTAGATTCTGTCGGTGCCAAATATCTGCAAGCCTGGTAGAGTTGCTTGGATTTGCTTAAGCAAGGCAGCTGCCTGTGCGCAGGAGGCGGGAGCCTCGGTACCGCGCATAAAGACCTTGTTGCGTGCAGCCAACAATTCTGCCTCGGACAAAAATAAAGTAGATAGCTGGATGTTCTCCAGTTCGATAACATGGTCTGGATCGGGTGTCTCGACATGGAAGTTTGCCTCTCCCCAAATGACCCAAGCCACTAGCTTTTCTTTTGCGTACGCCTCTACCGCCATTCCGCCATTAGGATAAACTAGCTGTCCATGCCGGGTGCAAATTTCCCATTCGTCGAAATGAAAAGCGTTAATTATGTCGTAGTCGGTCGCTGTTTCTCCTAGGCTGTTAGGTGCTAAAGACAATAGGGTCATGCCGACGAGGGCTAAACCAACTATTGCAGCCAACAGACAGAGCCATAGAAGTAGTGGGTTCTGAAAAGAACGGTTAAGGGGTAGCATAGTGCATCTCCTTTATGCGTTTGTCATCCTCCACTTTTTCCACGCCTCCTGCCACAAATCCTGCTTGTTGCTAATCGTATACTGCATGTTAGTAATTTACCTACAGGGGCTATAATTGACATGACTTAGGGCGAAGTATAGAATTGTGGGTGACAAATTTCACACTCAAAAAAGTCTATTAAGCAGGAAAAAGGCAAGTAATAAATTGCTAGCGAGAATATGCTACAAAGGAGTTGTCGGGTTAGTATGTCAACGTTAGATAATTTAGCACGTCGACTGCAGGAGCTCAAGCAAGAACGCCGGGCTATTATTTTAGCTCATTATTATCAACGAGCCGAGATTCAAGACGTAGCCGATTTTGTAGGTGATTCTTTCGGGCTTAGCCAGCAGGCGGCAGCTACTGATGCAGAAGTCATTGTCTTTTGCGGTGTGCATTTTATGGCTGAAAGCGCGGCAATTTTATCACCAGAAAAGACTGTGCTTCTGCCAGAACCACGGGCTGGCTGTCCTATGGCTGATATGATTGACGCGGAAGCATTACGTGCCTTCAAAGCCCAAAACCCAGATGCTGCAGTTGTTAGCTATGTCAATACTTCTGCGGCCGTTAAAGCGGAAAGCGATATTTGTTGCACCTCCTCTAATGCAATTAAGGTAGTAAACTCTTTAGATGCAAAGCGAATTATATTTACACCAGACCGCAACCTAGGTCGTTACATAGCTCGAAACACTGATAAAGAGGTAATTGTCTGGGAGGGCTATTGCCATACCCACGATCATCTGACCCTGGAGCAGTTCGAGCAGAAGAAGCGCGAACATCCGCAAGCTTTGACCGTGGTACATCCCGAGTGCCGGCCAGAGGTAAGCGCTGCTGCTGACCATGTTGCTAGCACGGCCGGCATGCTGAAGTTTGTTAGGGAATCGGATGCCAAGGAATTTATAATCGGTACCGAAGGCGGCATTTTACACCTAATGCAGAAGCAAAACCCCGATAAACGATTTTATTTGGCATCGCCAGATCTGATTTGCCCCAATATGAAGGCTAACACCCTAGAGAAAACAGTGCGGGCTTTAGAAACGATGGAACCTAAAATTGCAGTGCCAGAAGAGATTCGGCGCAAAGCGGTGCAGGCCTTAGACCGCATGCTGGCGATAAAATAGGGGAGGGCCTTGCTGGAAAAAGCTCGGACGCGGTTATGCCTGCTGCGTTTGGACGGTGCAAACCCTAGGTGTTCCATTGCGGGCGCACCTTGGCTAAATTGCTTATAGCAATTTAGCTGGCAGGGCGCCCCTACAGATATTGCAAGCAGCCGTGGTGTGCGAAACATTATGCAATATCTTGTAGGGGCGCCATGAACAGCCATGTGGGCTTTTGAATCGCGCCTGCCCGGAGGCCACAGTCCGACCGGGTTTAAAAGATTGGGAAGCGGTTAATATCCAAAAGGAGGACTTGGGACACGAGTGTCCCTAATTTGATTACTAGGTGGGCCTCATATAAACTGTTTTATAGAACAAGGGGGGTAATAGGGTGAATTGGCAAAGTCCTATAATTCAAGACTTGATCAGCCGTGCACTAATTGAGGACATAGGCACGGGTGATATCACGAGCGAAGCCATCATACCCGCAGAGCGTCAAGCTGTTGCCCGGGTGTGGACTAAAGTAGATGGAATTATTGCGGGGCTACCTGTGTTAGAGCTAGTTTATAAACAGGTCGATCCTACACTTCAGGTTGAGCTATTGGTGCAAGATGGCTATGTGGCCACTGCCGGGACTACCTTAGCCCGAGTGAGCGGGCCGGCGCGTTCTATCTTAATGGGAGAACGACTCGCTTTAAACTTCCTGCAACGTCTGTCGGGCATCGCTACTCGCACCTCGCGTTTAACCGAGCCCATTAAGTTTTATCAGAGCAGAATCGTGGACACGCGCAAGACTACACCAGGCTTACGCCTGTTGGAGAAATATGCTGTGCGTGTAGGGGGCGGCTTTAACCACCGTTTTGGTTTGTACGATGCCGTCTTGATCAAAGATAATCACATTGCAGTTGCTGGCGGCATTAAAGAAGCTGTTGCTGCCGTGAGAAGGCGGGTTGGGCATACCGTCAAAATCGAGGTAGAGGTAGAGACCCTCGAGCAGTTACAGGAGGCCTTAGAAAGTCGGGCCGATATTATCATGTTAGACAATATGCCTGTCGAAATGATGAAGGAAGCAGTTAAGCTGGCCCACGGCAAGGCTATCTTAGAAGCGTCGGGTGGAATTACTGAAGAAAATATTGTCGAAGTGGCTAAGACAGGAGTCGACTATATCTCTATCGGTGCTATTACCCACAGTGTCACGGTGCTAGATATCAGCCTCGATATTGAGATAGAAGAAGTGGCTGAAGACTAGTGCATCGTGCTGCGCGCTTTGTTTGCCGCGGCGCTGCGGCCATCCTCGCGCGCTGGTAGCCAGCGGCTGTAGGTAAGAGCTTCGTCGCCAAAGGAGCGGCCAGAAGTCAGGGGAGCCCTGCTTTATTGCTGGCTGCTTCTTTATCTTTGGCTACTTCACTCTCTTGATTTATGGCTCCCTATGCGCTTTTCAGATGACGCGCCGCTAGCTGGGGGCGTTAGGCGGTACAGCTGGCATATTGCTATTGTAGAGGGGCGCCAAGAAAAATGAACAGCCCCCCTGGGCTGGGCATTTCGAATTGCGCCCACCCGGGAGGCCGCAGGCCGACCAGGGAATAGTTGCCCCAGGCCGAAACATATAAGCGCTAAGGCTCATTGTCGGGCCGGTTGGATATGAGATCGATGCCGCTGGCGTAGGTGATGCTATTTTCACCGTAACGATTTTTGATTTGGTCCATGGCTTGGGCCATTTTTTTTTGCTTAGCATGGGTCGCATCATCTAAGAAAGAAAGCTGGCGTATGGCGCCACGGCTTAGGTTTTGCACAGATACACCGATAAGGCGAATGGGTTGCCCGTTATAAACCTTTAGTAGTAACTTTCTACTGGCTTGATAAATATCTTGATCTAGAGAAGTTGCCTCCCGCAGGCTAGCATGCCGTGTGAGGGTAGTGAAGTCGTGGTAGCGCAACTTCAACGCCACCGTCCTGCCTTGTAGTTTTTCCCGCCGCAATCGTCTGCCTACTTTTTCCGACAAGCGCAGTAGCACTGCTAACACCTGATCTAAGTCTGCTGTGTCCTCGGCAAAGGTGTGTTCGTGCCCCATAGATTTGATTTCGTCTTGGGTTAGCACGGGGCGTTGGTCTATCCCGTTGGCTAGCTGATGCAGCTGCTGGGCAGTAACCGCACCGAGGGCTCGCGCTAGCAGCTGTTGGTCAAAACGCGCAAGGTCACCGATAGTCCGGATACCGAGGTTATTAAGCTTAGCAGCTGTCTTGGGGCCTACTCCCCATAGGCGTTCAATAGGCAAGGGGTGCAATACTTCCTCTACCTGCTCTGGTTTGATCCATACCAAGCCGTCGGGCTTTTGCAGATCGGAAGCGATTTTCGCCAAGAACTTGTTGTGAGCAATTCCCGCCGAAGCGGTAATCCCTACTTCCTTAACAATGAGTTCCTTAATCTTCCGGGCGATAGTTTCTGGGTCGCCAAAAAGTCCTGTGCATCCTGTCAGATCTAAGAAAGCTTCATCAATAGAAATGGGTTCTACCGCCGGGGTGAAACGATGGAAAATAGCAAATACCTGGCGGGAAGCTGCTCGATATTTAGCCATATCACCAGGCAGGAACACACCATGCGGGCAGCGGCGGTAGGCCTCCGTTAGAGGCATAGCAGAACGAACCCCGAACCTTCTGGCCTCATAGGAGCAGGTCGAGACAACGCCTCGTTGGTCAGGTTTGCCCCCAATAATGACAGGTAACCCGCGCAAGTGGGGGTGATCGCGTTGCTCTATACTGGCGAAAAATGCATCTAAGTCGACATGCAAAATAGTCCTATTCTGAGGCATCAGCCCACCTCCCCGAACATCTGTTTTGTATATTATATCATATGCTGGAGACACAAAATTCCGGATATAGTAATATACGCCCACCGTAAGAGTTGTTGGATATTTCGAAAAAAATTTTTTTCAAAAGGCAGGAATCAGCTTGGTGTGGGTCAAATAAGACTTAGTAATAAACTGACCATTTCAATATTAGAGGAGGTGTTGTCATGCGCAGGAAGTCTACACTAACGTTGATAGCTGCTGTTTGTGCTTGTTTAATCGTTTTGTCTGCTTGTTCTAGTGTTAGGCCTCGAGATGTGGTGCAAGAGGTCTACGAAGCATTGCAGAAAAACGATTACAAGGCAGCCTATGATCTTACAAGTAGCTTCTTCCAACAGAATACTAATTATGAAGCCTTTGAAGAAGCAGTAAAAAAACTTTTTGAGGAAAAGGGAGAGCTAAAACAAGTTGAAATTGGTAAGACCGAACTGGTAGGTAGCCAAACAGCCCTGGTCAATGTCACCTTGACCTGGTCTAAGGATGGCAGCGATACCCAGGAAGAAAAGAGGATAACTCTCCCTAATGAGAAAGGAAAATGGAAGGTAGATGGTAGTATTATTATCAAATAATTTACCTCTACTGCGGGAGGCGCAACGCGCCTCTTTTTTGTTTTTATTCTAGGGGTAGTCCAATACTGCATATGTTGTAGCGGAGGTGAGAGCTGTGAACGAGTCAGCTCTATGGGCATTATTAGCTGCCCTCTGCTATGGTATCGCCCCAGTTTTCGAGAAAATAGGATTGCAGCAAGCGCAACCGACAGCTGCAGTGTTTGTGCGTGCCTTAATCACCGCAGTTTTTACCGGTATTACTCTCACAACTCGAGATGGCTGGACGCCGCTGGCGAACTGGACGCTCAAAACATGGCTAGCAATCATGATGAGCGGAATTGTCGGCGTGCTGCTAGCGCAGGTGTTCTATTTCGCGGCTTTGCGTATGGGCGATGTGGGGCGGGTGGCCCCTATAGCCGGTTCTTATCCTCTGTTTGCTTGCCTGCTAGCAGCCATCTGCTTGGGAGAAAGGTTGACACCGGGGCGGGTATTAGGAGCGGCCTTGGTTTTCCTAGGCGTGCTTTTCCTTAGTTAGCCTTAGTTGTTAAGGATGGCAATCGGGTGGTACAATAAGGAATATAAGAGGCAGCAAGCATAGGAGTGTAATTGTTTTGAATCAACGTCAAATAGCTTTAGGGGCAGAATACTTGCGCCAGGGGCGGCTAGTTGCTTTTCCTACGGAAACAGTTTACGGCCTCGGTGCTAACGCGTGGGATGCAGCAGCCGTAAGGCAGATTTTTGCAGCTAAGGGACGACCGGCAGATAACCCCTTAATAGTTCATATCGCTGATTATGCAACTTTGGATCAGGTGGTCGACCATATTCCGCCTGCAGCTTGTGCCTTGATGCAGGCTTTCTGGCCAGGACCTCTTTCCTTGGTGTTGCCCAAGAAAAAGCAAGTTCCTGCCATTGTTACAGCAGGTTTGGATACTGTGGCAGTGCGCTGGCCCAACCATCCTGTAGCTGAAGCTCTGATTAGACAGGCCCAGGTGCCGGTGGCAGCCCCGAGCGCTAACCGATCAGGGCGCCCTAGTCCGACCTTAGCCCAGCATGTCGCCGCAGACTTGGGTGAAGCTGTTGATCTTATCATAGATGCAGGTATGGTGGCCATCGGTTTAGAGTCTACGGTTGTTGATATGACTGGCTCCGAGCCCATTTTGCTACGGCCCGGGGCAGTGACTATAGAAGACTTGACCAAGATAGTTGGCCCCGTATCTAGGGCGGGCTATGCACCAGAACAACCGGTGCGTTCGCCGGGCATGAAATATGCCCATTACGCCCCGCAGGCTCCCCTCTATCTCTATCTAGGCGAGCCTAGCACTGTGGTACAAGCCCAACTAGGTAAGGCGGCTGAGCTGGCCTCGCAGA
The DNA here is from genome assembly GCA_012735505.1 of Bacillota bacterium. Lineage (GTDB taxonomy): Bacteria > Bacillota > UBA994 > UBA5500 > UBA5500 > JAAYHE01. The sequence goes on along the minus strand of JAAYHE010000031.1, from coordinate 47,340 downwards.
ACCAACGGGTTGGCATCCTGACCTATGATCAGTTTGCCGCTAAGTTTTCTGCCTACACCCCCCTGTCGTTGGGGCAGTATGACGAGCCAGCCCAGGCGGCGCAAAAGCTCTATCAGCAATTGCGCCGATTTGATGAACTGAATGTAGATGTCATTTTGGCTCATGGTTACCCGAGCGAGGCCGGTTTAGGGTTAGCTCTGCAAAATCGACTAATCAAGGCTGCAGGTTTCCGTTTAGTTTGGGTCTAGCCTGGCCGAGATTTCCAAGGAGGTGTCGGCTTGAAGATACTCTTTGTCTGCACTGGCAATACCTGCCGTAGCAGCATGGCGCAGGCTCTTTTAGAACACTTAGCTAAAGAACAAGGCCTAACACAGCTAGAAGTAAGATCGGCAGGTTTGGCTGCAGATCCTGGTGCGAAAGCGGCTGTTCATGCCGAAAAGGCCCTGCAAGAGTTGGACATCGATCTATCGCACCACCGGGCACAGAACATTAATGCTGACCTTGTAGCTTGGGCTGATCTAATTCTGACTATGACTCGTCGTCATAAGGAAGCCGTGCTTCGCTCTTTTCCTGAGGCCGAGGCCAAGGTATATGTTCTAAAAGAGTTCCTGATCAGCGAGGCAGATAACGAGGCCCGAGAACAAAAGCTGTTCGAATTGCATCAGGCAATGGCCGCAAAGAGGGAAGCCTTCGCGGCAGAGGTACATCCCAATATCAGTGAGTTAAGGGCACGGCGGGCGATGCTGCTGCAGGAATTGGCCGATGTAGAGCAGTTGCTAGCAGAACGGCAAGCTGAGCTGTGGGAGCGAACCCGGGTTGAGCGAGAAGAAATAGACCGCCTCGAGCGTTCTGCCAACGCCATTGATGTTCTCGACCCCTTTGGCCAGCCTTTAGCGGTTTATCGTCAAACTCGTGACGAGCTCAAGTCGGTATTAATGCGTTTAATCGAGCAGGTAAGAACTGGAAGTGAAAAATGAACCGCCATGCGGTGGAACTAAAGTCCTTCTTTGGTGCGGGAAGGTCGGGTCATGCTAGTCAGTCGGTTGTAAATTGTGCTCCAGGCCTGGCTAAACAGGGCGTTGCGCGTCATCCGTAAAGTGCCTGGGAGCCATAAATCCCAAGAGCGAAGGAGCCAAGGATAAAGGAGCAGCCAGCAGTAGGTTGCGGCTTCTCAGACTTCTGGCCGCTCCCCTTGGCGACGGAGCTCTTACCTACAGTCGTTGGCTACCAGCGCGCAGGATGACCGCAACGCCGTTGTGTATCAACCATAGCGCGCACGCATGTCCGCGGCCGACCGGCTTTTTTTTGTAGTTTATTGCATTATTTTAATGTCTCACATTTGGCGCAAATGATAAAACAGGCAGGAAGACGGCGAAAAATGGCGAACTATAGGAAGGAAAGTTACTAGCAAAATATCGGGAGGGCGATGTAGGTGCGACGCAAAAATTTACGAACGCAGGTGCTAGGAATGGTCCTCTTAGCGGGGCTTGTGCCCTTTGCATCTTATACCTTTTTCCTGATGCGCTATTTCGACGCCAAATCTATTTTGCACCTATTTTGGATGACCACAATTCCTAGTTGCATTTTGCTTGTCTTTGTTACACGCCGGCTGTCGTCTCAGTTGTTGGGGCCGATAGAGAAGATGGCCAGGGTTCTACGCTTAGGCGCCCAAGGCGACTTGGCCCAGTCTATAGATATTAAGGCCAACAATGAGTTGCAGGAACTTGGTGGCTTAATCAACGACCTATTTGCTAGCTTGCGAGATATGATCAAGGAGATGGGGTCGGTTTCGCAGCAAACGAGTGGAGCGGCGACTGCTTTGAACAGGGCAGCCGCAGAATCGGCTGCAGCAGCGCGGGAGATTGCTGCTACCGTCAGCCAAATAGCAGGCGGAGCAGAAGAACAATCGGTTGCTGCCGAACAGGGCCTGGTGAGTATGCAAAATGTTTTGTCACAAGCGCAAGCCATTGCGGAAGAATCGGGTGCATCCCTGTCGGCCTCTAAGCTGATGGCGGAGCAGGCAGAAACTATGGGGCAGGTCCTACATGATCTGATCGACCTGATGAAACAACTCGCTGACGAAAACCTCATCGCTGCCGAGGCTGCTCGCCATTTGGCAGACCAGGCACAAGCCATCTAAGGGATCGTCAATGCAGTCAGTGATATAGCTGAGCAAACCAACTTATTGGCCCTTAATGCTTCCATTGAGGCTGCCCGGGCAGGCGAACACGGGCGTGGTTTTGCCGTGGTAGCAGAGGAAGTGCGCCAGCTATCGGAGGAATCGTCTCGCTCGGCTGAACAAATTGCTAGCATAGCTTATGACATCAGACAATCGGTACGCGGAGTAGCTGAGCGCTTAGAGCGTCCTTGGTTCCAAGAAGCTATGCAAGGGCGTGAAGTTGTCACCGATCCCTATATTTCTACCTTGAATGACCAGCCCTGTGTGACTTTGGCCTTCCCCATTAGGGGCAATGCGGGAGACGTTATTGGCGTGCTCGGAGGAGATATTAGCGCTTCCTAATCTAGATGTCGGGTGCGCTTGTATAATGACGAAACGGTACTATATAATAAACAAGGTGTTGTGAAACTGCGAGGCAATTAGCCTCGCAGTTTCACAACCCTAACGCTACCGTTGGCTGAGATACGAGTCAGTAGAATTAACGCGGGAGATGAAGAAGATGAAAGTTGCTTTGGCTAGCGATCACGCCGGCTATGCCTTAAAGGAGCAAATCAAAGAGTGGTTGGCCGACTGGGGTATCGAGACTTATGACGCCGGCTGTCATTCCTTGGAGTCGGTCGACTACGTAGATTATGCTAGCGGGGCAGTAGGAGCCTTAGAGGAGCAAGAATGCGATCGGGCTATACTAGTTTGTGGGACAGGCATTGGTATGTCTATAGCGGCTAACAAATATCCTGGTATCCGGGCTGCTCTCTGTCACGACCTGTTTTCAGCCCGAGCGACGCGGGAGCATAACGATAGCAATGTGCTTTGTCTCGGTGCGCGGGTCATAGGCAGCGGACTGGCAGAGGAAATTGTCAGGGTGTGGCTGCATACGGAATTTGCTGGTGGTCGCCACCAGCGTCGTGTCGACAAGATCAGTGCTATAGAACAGAGGGTTTTGGGGCAATGAATATGAATCACTTGCGTGAGGAAATGGCCGCTCTCTTAAATGAGTTTTTCTCCAGGTCAGGCCTCAAGGCCGGACAAATTTTAGTAATTGGCTGTAGCACGAGTGAAATTTTGGGGCACCATATAGGTGCTAACTCCAATGTCGAAGTGGCTAGAGCCATTTTTCCGCCGCTAAAGCAACTAGCTGAGCAAGCTAATATCTATTTAGCCGTACAATGTTGCGAACATCTTAATCGCGCTCTCGTCGTCTCGCGTTCATGCTTAGAGCGCTACCAGCTGACTGAAGTGAGCGCAATTCCCCAGCCACAGGCTGGCGGGTCTATGGCAGCAGTAGCTTATGCTAATATGGAAGATGCTGTATTAGTTGAAGCTGTGCAGGGGCATGCCGCTATCGACATAGGAGATACCCTAATTGGCATGCATCTGCGGCCTGTCGTTGTCCCCTTGCGCTTGAGCATGAATCAGCTAGGTAAGGCTCACGTAACTGCCGCTCGCACCCGTCCGAAACTGATTGGTGGCGAACGTGCTGTGTATAAGCAAGCAGAAGGAGTGTTGAAAACATGTCTTTGAGATTGGTTGATCCAGAAATTCAGGCTGTTATCGACCAAGAATTAACTCGCCAGCAAAACAACTTAGAGCTTATCGCTTCAGAAAACTTTGTTAGCAAGGCTGTATTAGAGGCAGCTGGCTCTGTGCTGACCAACAAGTACGCAGAGGGTTACCCAGGGCGGCGCTACTACGGCGGTTGCGAGGTTGTTGACATTGCCGAGAATCTAGCTCGCGAACGAGCCTGTAAGCTATTCGGTGCAGATCATGCTAACGTGCAGCCCCATGCTGGTGCTATGGCTAACATGGCTGTCTATTTCACAGTCCTCAACCCAGGCGACACTATTCTAGGCATGAATTTGTCCATGGGTGGCCATTTAACCCATGGTAGCCCGGTCAACTTCTCGGGCATCCTCTACAACATCGTCCCTTATGGCGTCGACAAGGAAACAGGTCTGATTGACTACGACGAAGTCCAGCGTTTAGCAGAAGAACATACGCCCAAGCTGATTGTAGCCGGCGCCAGTGCCTATCCTCGCACCATAGATTTCGCTAAATTCAGGGAGATTGCCGATTCGGTTGGTGCCCTCCTGATGGTAGATATGGCGCACATAGCTGGTTTGGTAGCTACAGGCTTACACCCGAATCCAGTACCCCATGCCCATTTTGTGACCACGACAACACATAAAACTCTGCGTGGCCCTCGCGGCGGCATGATTCTCTGCCAGAAAAAATACGCCAAGGCCATCGATAAGTCCGTCTTCCCTGGCATGCAGGGCGGTCCACTAATGCATATTATTGCGGCGAAAGCAGTCGCTTTTAAAGAAGCGCTCAGCGATGAATTTAAAACATACCAAGAACAAGTGGTGAAAAATGCTAAAGCCTTGGCCGAGGGGCTGTTAGCGCGCGGTTTTGACCTCGTCTCTGGCGGCACCGACAATCACCTCTTGCTAGTTGACCTCAGAAGCAAGAATCTCACAGGAAAAGATGCAGAAAAGGTGCTCGATAGCGTCAGGATCACCGTTAACAAGAATACGATCCCTTATGATCCCGAGAGCCCCTTTGTCACCAGCGGCATACGTATCGGTACTCCAGCCATGACTTCCCGTGGCTTAACTGAAGAAGCCATGGGCACTGTCGCTAACCTGATCGCGGATGCCCTAGAGAATCCGAACGATAAGGTTGTCTTGGCCAAGGTGCGCAAAGGCGTGGCAGAGATTTGCGAGGCCTACCCACTATACAAGTAGTCTTGTTATAGACAAACAAGCGCATGCTGCCCTCGGGTAGCATGCGCTTCCTGCTAAAATAACAGTTAAGGGGGCGGTAGCGGTGGCCAAGGTGCATATTTTGGACCACCCTCTCATCCAGCATAAATTAACCTTTGTCCGGGATAAGCGAACAGGTTCTAAGGAATTTCGGGAACTGGTAGAGGAACTGGCGATGTTGATGGCCTACGAGGTCACCCGCAGTTTGCCTCTAGAGGAGCAAATAATAGAAACGCCGGTGACTACTACGCGGGCGCGGGTCATCGCCGGAAAAAAACTAGGCATTATCCCTATTTTGCGCGCCGGCTTGGGTATGGTGAACGGCATGCTAGCTCTCATACCGGCAGCTAAAGTGGGTCATATCGGCCTTTATCGGGATCCGGAAACCCTGCAGCCCGTTGAATATTATGCTAAACTACCAACTGACATTGCCGAAAGGGATCTCATCGTAGTGGACCCCATGCTGGCGACTGGCGGTTCGGCTGTAGCAGCTATCGACTATTTGAAACGGGAAGGGGCCACCAACATCCAGTTTGTGTGCCTGATTGCGGCCCCAGAAGGTGTAGCCAAGTTGACAGCTGCCCATCCCGATGTGGATATTTATACTGCAGCGGTAGATGAATGTCTCAACGAACAAGCCTATATCGTGCCCGGTCTCGGTGACGCCGGCGATCGGCTATTTGGAACGAAGTAGGTGGCAAGATGCGCGTTAGTTGGGATGAATACTTTATGCAAATTACTCGGGTCGTGGCTTCACGTTCCACCTGCTTGCGGCGCCAGGTAGGTGCCATTCTCGTTAAGGACCGGCACATTGTCGCTACCGGCTATAACGGGGCCCCCCGCGGGTTAGCCCACTGTTCTGAAGTAGGTTGTTTGCGGGAGCAGCAGGGGATAGCTTCCGGAGAGAGGCATGAACTGTGCCGTGCCCTGCATGCGGAACAAAACGCCATTATTCAGGCGGCCGTCTCTGGGGTATCTATTAAAGGCGCTACCCTGTACGTCAATTTGTTCCCCTGCTCCCTCTGTGCTAAGATGCTGATTAACAGCCGCATACAGCGAATAGTTTATTCAGCCGATTATCCCGATGCCTTATCCCATGCTTTATTGCAGGAAGCAGGCATCGAGCTGGTAAGGCATATACCAGAAACTACAGAGATTTGACGATCGTTTGCCCCTTTTGTCATAATGAGGGGCAGGAGACGACAAGAAGGGAGAATATGAATTTGCCCCCTAAAGTGATGACTATCTTTGGGACAAGACCAGAGGCTATCAAGATGGCCCCTTTGGTCAAGGCGCTGCAAGCCAGCCAGCATTTGCGCACTGTCACCTGTGTGACTGCGCAGCACCGTGAGATGCTGGATCAGGTATTAGACTTGTTTGCTATCACTCCCGACCATGACTTAGACATTATGCGTCAACGTCAAAGCCTCAATGGCACTTTGCGTCGGGCCTTAGCAGGGTTAGAGACAGTGTTTGCCGAGGAGCGTCCTGACTTAGTACTAGTCCATGGCGATACTCTCACTACATTTGCAGGTGCTCTTGCAGCCTTTTATCAAAAAACGCCTATCGGCCACGTTGAGGCGGGCTTGCGTACCTTTGACAAATACTTGCCTTATCCAGAAGAAATCAACCGGCGCCTGACAGGGGTGCTGGCCGATTTACACTTTGCACCCACCAGCGTGGCTCGTGATCATCTAATAGCTGAAGGCGTTTCTCCTGACATTATTTATGTCACCGGCAATACGGTTATAGATGCCTTGCGCACGACAGTCAAGGACGACTATAGCTTTGTTTGTCCCGAGCTGCGCCAGCTAGACCCTGCCTTGCGCACCATCGTGGTTACTTTACATAGACGCGAAAACTGGGGAGAACCGATTGCAGCTGCTTGTCGTGCTATCAAGCGCCTGTTGCAGGACGTGCCTGATACCCAGGTTGTCTTTGCCGTGCATCTCAACCCGGTAGTGAGGGAAACGGTCTATGCAATTCTGGGAGGACTCGAGCGCGTTCTCTTGGTAGATCCATTAATAGCTACCGATTATCATAATCTGGTGGCGCGGTCCTATTTGGTGCTGTCTGATTCGGGCGGGGTTCAAGAAGAGGCACCTTCCTTAGGTAAGCCAGTATTAGTGGTGCGCACAGTTACCGAACGGCCCGAGGCAGTTGCCGCAGGCACGGTACGCTTAGTAGGCGTAGAAGAAGAGAATATCTATAATGAGACCTTAAACTTACTTACTGATCAGACGGCTTATCAGCAGATGGCCCAAGCTAAGAATCCGTATGGGGACGGCTTTGCCTCCGAGCGGATAGTACAGGCTATCGAATATTATTTTGGTTTGCGTGATGCGCGCCCCGCAGACTATCTCTAGTGTTGCTTACAAGCAGATGCTATGGGGAAAACCTTGCTAGGGTAAGGGGGCCGCGGAGCCTGTGTAAAGTGCCGTCACTCGCCGTTAACTTTTTCACAATGCAGGAAGTTGCAGTTTGAGATGGAATAAAGCTTGAGGCGGGAAAGAGGCATTGTATACAGTATACATAGGGGCGCAGACTTTTTATGCTATTTCGCACTTAGGTGGTAATAATAAGCAGGGTGATCTGATGTGGCGCCGAATCATATATGCCTTAAGTTTGGTAACTCAGTTAGGATTATCAACCGCAGTGAACGCAGGTCTGGGTTGGTGGATTGGTCTATGGCTAGATGCACGTTTTGGTAGGAATATGTTTTTCTCTCTTATCGGGCTAGTGCTTGGTCTTATCAGTGGCCTGAGCATCGCTTACCAATTGCTGAGGCGAGCCTTAGTAGATGGAGGTTTTGAGGATGGATAGGTGGACTAGCGTGCCTGTGCTACTTAGAGACGTGCGTTTAGGTGTAATTAGAATTGCTAGCGTTATGATCGCCCTAGCCCTGTTAGCTGGAGATCTAGCCAGTGCTTTCGGTGTGGCCATAGGGGCAGTGCTTTCACTTTGGCAATTTGGGCACATCGCCAAATGTGTCACACGACTGGTGCAACAGGCCAGGGAAACTGGGCAGGCCCGCGCCAGTCTGGGGTATGTAGGGCGCTACTTGATAGTGGCAGCAGTTTTGGCAACCGTCTACTTCACTCCAGAAGTTAACTTTGCTGCCACCATTTTAGGGTTGTTTTTGGTAAAGATTTTCATCCTCGCATGTGCGGTACGACAGGTTTTGCGCGATGGTGGAGCAGCCCATTTGCGACAGCTAATGCAGGAGCGACGACGAAGGGAGGGAGAAAAATATGGATAGTATTATGGAAACCCCTAAAATCTATTTTCAGTTGGGGCCGTTTGCTGTTGACGAGACTATAGTAGCACTGTGGGTAATTGGCGGAATCATGATAGTTGCTGGTATTATTTTGTCCCGGAATTTCAAATGGCTTCCCACAGGGCGGCAAAACGCAGTGGAGGCCTTCGTAGAAGCTATTGATTCTGCTGTGTCTTTTGTTATGGGTGAATCCCGGCGCTTCTTTACTCCCCTCATTGCTACGCTGATAGTATTGCTTTTTTTAGCTAACACGGCCGGCTTATGGTCTTTCGGGATACTAGATCCGCCGACAGCAGACATTAACATGACGTTAGGGCTAGGAATTTTCTCCTTTCTGCTAATCAATGGTTATGCCATCAAGTCCCACGGTTTGTGGGGCTATATAAAGGGGTTTTTCAGCCCGATCTTCCTACTTGCGCCCCTTAACATAGTTGGTGAATTGGCTAAGCCAGTTTCACTAGGTGTGCGTTTGTTCGGTAACGTGTTAAGCGGCGTAGTCATCGGCGCGTTAATTTACAACGCAGCCCCATTCCTTATCCCGATTCCCATACACATCTATTTCGATCTGTTTTCCGGAGCAATACAAACGTTGGTTTTTACCATGTTGACTATGGTTTTTATAGCCATGGCAATGGATTAGAATATAACCTGTTAGCAAACGCGAAGCGTTGCGGGTAGGGAAAGGAGGTGCAAAGCATGGAATGGAATACTTTCGCTGTGGCATGTTTTGCCGTGCTAGGTGCAGGTATCGGTATTCTCACAGGCCTGGGGCCAGCTCTCGGTCAGGGATATGCCGCAGGTAAAGGAGTCGAGGCGGTTGGCCGCCAGCCAGAGGCCCACGGTAAGATCATGACCACTATGGTTATTGGTCAGGCTATCGCCGAAACTACTGGTATTTACGCACTAGTTATTTGCTTCTTGCTGGTGGGATTGGCGCGACAACTAGTCGGCTAACCGTATTTTTATCAGGGCTATTCTTGCTCTAGAATAGCCCTAATCCTTACTGAGTGGTGAATGGCTACCCTAGCCTTTAATTCAAGGAGGCGTGGACTGAGCTGTGAATATAAACATTCCCCAGATTTTTTTTGTTATTGTCAACGTAGTGATTCTATATGCAGCTATGTATCGGTTCTTCTTTCGCCCAGTACAAGAATTCTTAAGCAAGCGAGAGGCACACGTAAAGAATGAAATAGCAGCGGCAGAACAAAGTCGGGCAGAGGCTGCCCAGCTAGTCGAAGAATATGAGGAAAAATTGCGGCATGCTAAAGAGGAGGCGCGGCGCATTATTGAAGAGGCTAGTCAGCAAGCTGCTAGCACCCGGGCCCAAATTGAGGCCGAGGCACGTGAGCAGGCTGAACTAATGCTCAAGCGGGCAGAAAGAGCAATTAGCCTAGAGCGCGACAAGGCACTTGCTGCCCTGCGGGATGAAATTGGCGAATTGTCGCTGTTAGCAGCAGGTCACTTGCTGGAACAGAAAATGGACCCTGAAACCGATCAGCGTCTAGTGCAAGAATTTATTACGGAGCTGGATAAGACTTATGTCCAATAGAGTGATTGCTGAGCGCTACGCTCGCGCTCTTTTTGACGTTGCCCGCGAGCAAGACCGAATTGAATCCGTGGCTGAAGATTTGGCAGCCCTTCAGCAGGCCTTGGCTGCCAGCCCCGAGTTTGATCAGCTTTTTTTTCATCGGCTACTAATGCCAGCTAGGAAACAGGCAATACTTATGCCTGTTTTGCAACAGTTGTTGCAGGAACAAATCACCTGCAATTTTATTTCTCTATTGTGGCAGAAAAGAAGAGAGAAAATATTGCCAGATGCTGTTGCTTGTTACCAAGCTGCTTGGCGCCAAGCGAGGGGGGAGCTTGTTGCTGAGGTAATCGCGATTCGACAACTGAGTGAAAGCGAGCTGCAGCAGCTAAGTAAACAGGTCAAATTGCTAACTGGTTGCCAAACCGTTGAGCTGCAGACAAAAGTCGACAGGTCTATACTGGGAGGCTTGGTGCTTAGAATTGGCGACAAGGTTTATGATGGTAGTCTAGCCCGCCGCTTGCAGCAGCTACGCCAGAAATTACTGCAGGCACAAGTTAATCAGTCAGGGGTGAGTAGTTGATGCGACTTGGACCCGAAGAAATCAGTTCAATTCTGAAACAGCAAATAGAACAGTTTGAGCCAAAGGTTGCTTACGATGAAGTCGGCACCGTACTACAAGTAGGTGACGGGATCGCCCGCTTGCACGGCTTGTCGAAAGCCATGTCCGGCGAACTCATAGAGTTTGCTAATGGTACCTTTGGCATGGTACTTAACCTAGAAGAAGATAACGTTGCTTGTGCAATTATGGGCAGCGACATTGATATTAAAGAGGGCGATGTAGCGCGCCGTACCGGTCGCATTATGGAGGTGCCGGTAGGGGAGGCTTTGATTGGCCGGGTAATCAACCCCTTAGGGCAACCCCTCGATGGGAAAGGTCCTATCCAGTCAGACAAAAGTCGTCCAGTCGAAGTTATTGCACCGGGCGTAATCGCCCGAGAGCCGGTAACTACCCCTTTGCAAACTGGGATTAAGGCCATTGACTCCATGATTCCGATCGGACGTGGGCAGCGCGAGTTGATCATTGGTGATCGGGGTACCGGAAAAACAGCTATTGCTGTGGATACTATCATCAACCAAAAAGGCAAAGACGTTATTTGTATCTATGTAGCTATTGGCCAAAAGGCATCTACAGTAGCTCGTATTCATAACACCCTTGCCGAGCATGGAGCTTTAGACTATAGCTTGATTGTAGCGGCTACTGCGGCAGAAGCAGCGCCGCTACAATACTTGGCACCTTATGCCGGGTGTGCTATAGGTGAAGAATTCATGCACCAGGGCAAGGATGTACTGGTTGTCTACGATGATCTGTCGAAGCATGCGGTCGCTTACCGTGCCATGTCTTTGTTGACCCGACGTCCACCAGGTCGTGAGGCTTACCCAGGTGACGTATTCTACTTGCATTCCCGTTTGCTCGAGCGGGCTGCGAAACTTGCCCCCGAGTATGGTGGTGGGTCTCTCACAGCTTTGCCTATCATCGAAACCCAGGCTGGGGACGTTTCAGCTTACATACCTACTAACGTCATCTCTATTACCGACGGGCAGATCTACCTAGAGAGCGATCTTTTCTATGCTGGTATCCGGCCTGCGATTAACGCGGGCTTATCGGTATCGCGTGTTGGTGGCAACGCGCAGGTTAGAGCCATGCGGCAAGTTGCTGGCCGTTTGCGTCTAGAGTTGGCCCAATATCGCGAGCTAGCTGCCTTTGCCCAATTCGGATCCGAACTCGACCGGGCTACCCAAGCTCGTTTAAACCGGGGTGAACGTCTGCAAGAATTGCTAAAACAGCCTGAGGCATCACCTATGCCAGTAGAAGAACAAGTGGCTGTGCTTTATGTAGGCGTTAACGGCCATTTGGATGACATAGCCCTAGAGCGCGTAACCCGGTTTAATGACGAGTTCTTGCGCTACTTGCGCGAGTCGAGGCCCGAGATTTTGAAGAAAATTCGGACCGAGCAAGAACTCAAGGAAGATACCGTTAGAGCCTTAGAGGAGGCCATAACTGAATTCAAACGCATGTTTTCCTAGAACCCTAGAGCCGAGGAAGGTGAGGTGAGGTAAATTGGCTACTATGCAAGATATCCGGCGGCGAATCAGATCTGTGAAGAGCACGCAGCAGATTACCCGGGCTATGAGAATGGTGGCTGCGGCCAAATTGCGCCGGGCGCAACAAGCTCTGTTTGCTGGACGTCCGTATGCTATCAAAATGGAAGAAGTACTCTCTCGCCTCGGATCTCTCATAGATACTACACTCCATCCCCTTTTAGCACAGCGCGAAGTCAAGCAACGGGGGTTTGTCATTGTTACATCCGACCGCGGCTTGGCGGGCGGCTTTAATGCTAACATCATTCGGGCTGGGGTACAGGAAATGCAAAAATATGAACCAGATACAGTGCGGCTGATTACCGTTGGTAGTAAAGGACGCGACTATTTTCGCCGACGGGATTATGAAATTGTGGGCGATTTTGTGGGTCTTGGGGATGATGTATCTTTTTCTCAGGCACGCCTCATCGCAAATACCATCACCGAGTTTTATTTGAGTGAGATATTAGATGAGATCTATTTAGTTTATCCCCAATTTGTTAATACCCTGACCCAGCGGCCAACGGTAACTCGCCTGTTACCTTTAGCACCGCCTGCAGCTAGCACTGCTGCTGCAAATGAAATAGTGAGCGAATATTTGTTCGAGCCGTCGCCCCAAGAGGTGCTCGATAACCTGTTGCCCCATTATATCATTACGCTAGTTTATCGGGCCCTGCTAGAGGCAAAGGCTAGCGAGCATGGAGCTCGCATGGCGGCTATGGAAGCCGCTACCGACAACGCAGAAGAGATGATTAGGACATTAACAGTAAGCTTTAACCGCGCCCGGCAAGCCAGCATCACGAACGAGATTAGTGAAATTGTAGCTGGAGCCGAGGCCTTGAAATAAGGAGGTCAAGCCATGAAAAACGGGGTGATTAGCCAGGTTATTGGGCCTGTAGTCGATGTTAGATTCCCCGCAGGCGAGCTCCCCAAAATACTGGATGGACTGCGCATAGAAGAGACGACGCCCAGCGGTGACAAGAAAGATCTGACTATAGAAGTTTTGCACCACTTAGGCGATAACGTTGTGCGTTGCGTCGCCATGTCTTCGACCGATGGATTGGTGCGAGGCATGCCAGTGAAGCCTTTGGGTGGCCCTATCTCTGTTCCTGTCGGGCGGGAAACTTTGGGTCGCATGTTTAACGTGCTGGGGGAACCCATCGACGAAAAAGGCCCAGTAAACGCCACAACTAAACTACCCATTCACCGGCCAGCTCCTACCCTAGAAGAAATGGAACCGACAACCGAAATGCTGGAAACGGGAATCAAGGTGATAGACCTACTTTGCCCCTATGCCCGTGGTGGCAAGATCGGTCTATTTGGAGGAGCCGGCGTCGGCAAGACAATTTTAATTATGGAATTCATCCGTAATATTGCTACTGAACACGGTGGCTTCTCCGTCTTTGCCGGGGTAGGCGAGCGCACCCGTGAAGGTAACGAGCTTTGGCTGGAGATGCACGAGTCTGGCGTTATCGACAGAACAGCCCTGGTTTTTGGTCAGATGAACGAGCCGCCAGGGGCCCGTATGCGCGTAGGCCTTACGGCTCTGACTATGGCGGAATATTTCCGGGATGAGGAAGGGCAAGACGTATTGCTCTTTATCGATAACATTTTCCGTTTTGTGCAGGCCGGATCAGAAGTTTCGGCCCTGTTAGGCCGCATGCCGGGAGCTGTTGGTTATCAACCGACGCTGGCTACCGACGTTGGTGCTTTGCAGGAGCGGATCACAACTACCAAGAAAGGCTCTATCACTTCGGTGCAGGCCATCTATGTGCCGGCTGACGACCTGACTGACCCGGCACCAGCGACTACCTTTGCTCACTTAGATGCAACTACGGTTCTGTCGCGGCAGATTGCTGAGCTAGGTCTGTATCCAGCTGTGGACCCCCTCGACTCTTCGTCGCGTATTTTAGACCCGCGCTATGTGGGACAAGAACACTATGATGTAGCCCGCGGAGTGCAGGCCGTACTGCAGCGGTATCGCGAGCTACAAGATATTATTGCTATCTTGGGTATGGACGAGCTTTCCGAAGAAGATAAAGTCACGGTGATGCGTGCCCGTAAAATTCAACGCTTCTTAACTCAGCCGATGTTCGTCGCCGAAGCCTTTACTGGCAGGGAAGGCCGTTATGTGCCAATCCAAGAAACGGTGCGCGGCTTCCGAGAAATTCTCGACGGCAAGCATGATGACCTGCCAGAAGAAGCATTTCTGATGGCGGGTACCATCGACGATGTAGTTAAGCGGGCTGAGGAACTGCGAGAGGCTCAGCAATGAGTGCTTTCCGGCTTGAAATAGTAACGCCGGCGGGGACTGTCTTCAGCAGCGATGTCGAGTCGGTAACAGCCCAAACGCTCGACGGCCAAATCGGTGTGCTTGCTGGCCATATCCCGCTGGTAACAGTGCTGGAGACGGGTGTCATGCGGGTGCGCACAGCCGAAAAAGAAGAGGTTAGGTTAGCGGTAAGTGGCGGATTCATGGAAATGAGTTCGGACAATAAGCTGACTGTATTAGCGCAGACGGCGGAGCGCGCCGAGGAGATTGATGTGGAAAGGGCGCTCAGTGCCAAACAGCGGGCTGAGGAACGTTTGGCGGCGGCCGATGATTCGGTAGATATTAAACGGGCAGAAGCTGCCTTGCGGCGAGCCAAAGCGCGCTTGCAGGCAACAGGTGCTGAAGATCCATAATGTCAAAAGAAGTAAGACAGCAGATTGAAACGACGGCGGCTAGAGCTTTCTTAGAGAAAGATGAGCTAGCCCAAACTACCGCTGTTAGTTTGGGCGGGGCACCCCAGTTACGGCGCTGGGAGCGAAGCCAATTTCTAGGCCAGTTCCCAGAGCAGGTGCTCTATGCGGCCACCGAGGCTGCTCTACGCGAGCGGCCTTCAGTGCAGAGAATCGTCCAAGCCGTAAGCGATCAGCGTTGTCAGCGTCTTTTTATCAAGGCTGCCCTAATACAACAGGCTCGGCCCTTGCTGCAGGCAGCTAAAAAGTGCGATCTCCCTGTTACCGTCGTTCATTCTCCCGAATTTCGCAATGACACCGCTATCGTGCTGACCACTTCCGAGCCTCATGATAAAGAAGATGTATTTATCAAGCCGAGGGAATAGCCCTCGGCTTTTTTGTGTCCTAAGATAGATCCATCTTATAGGTTTAATTCTCCGTCAAATGGCCATACTGGTAGCTGGAAATAATAAGTACGGAGGAGAAATAATATGCGTAAGTTTGCGGCCGTCCTATTTGCAGGCATGTTGCTTTACGGCAGCACTGTCGCTATGCAGGCCTTTCGGCCAGTTATAGACCTAGCTCAAGTGGTGACAGGTACAGGTGCCACCCTCATAGAAGCCACTGTGGATGCCTGGTGCGAGGTAAAAGAACCGGTGCACTCGCCCGAAGATGCTGGCAAAATTCTAGAGAAGGCTTTGGCTGGGATGGGCCTAGCCGATGTCGGTCCCATCCAGCTCGAGAGCATGGATAGCGCTGAAGAGTTTGGGCAAATTACCATGCGCGAAGCTAGGGTGCAAGCCGAGTTGCCTTCCGGCGTCGTTCTCTTAGCTGCGGTACAATCTACCGATTATGAGGGGAAGCAAGATACCTATTTAATGCTCAGCCTTTATGACCGAACGTCTACGCCGAATTTGCCCATGATGTATGACTTGCTTACCCGAGGTACGGCTGCCTTGGGTGCTCGCCCCGAACATGCTACCCAGTTAGTAGGTATTCTAGAAGGTAAATTAACGCCGGATGAGGTGGCAGAAATCATATCACAAGTAATGACTGGCACCGAAGCTGAAATGAAAAATATCTACCAAGACGAAGCCCTTGTTTCCGTGAGCGGCTATTCGCGGCGTTTAGACACCAGCACGAGTAACATTAGCGGCATTGTCAATGTCAATTTAGCTATGCGCTATGACGCTGTTGGGAATAACACATGGATCTACTTGGGCAGTCCCAGCATTTGGGAGCCGATTTAGGTGATTGCCGATGACCAAATTACGTATTCGCGGAGGGCGGCCGCTCGTCGGGCATGTTCCCGTCAGCGGTGCCAAAAACGCGGCCTTACCTATCTTGGCAGCCTCCTTATTGGCGGGAGACGGTGAGAGCCGTCTCCTTTCAGTCCCCTGGCTCAATGATGTCGTCGTCATGTTAGACCTGCTGCAAACGCTAGGCGTGGAAATCGAGACCGACGGGGCTAACACCGTCTATCTGCGGGCGGGGAATCTAAGTGGTTGTGAGGCACCCTATGAGTTAGTAAATCGGATGCGCGCTTCTGTCTTGATTATGGGGCCCCTCTTGGCTCGCTTGGGGCGGGCGCGCATTTCACTACCTGGAGGGTGCGCCATCGGCAGCCGTCCCATCGATTTGCATCTAAAGGGTTTTACCGCCCTGGGAGCAGATGTAACCGTCGGCCATGGTTTCGTAGAAGCTGAAGCACCCCAATTGCGGGGCGCGCATATTTACCTCGACTACCCCTCAGTTGGGGCAACCGAAAATATCATGATGGCTGCATCGTTAGCCACAGGCACAACCATTATCGAAAATGCCGCAGCCGAGCCTGAGATAACCAACTTAGGCATGTATTTAAATAATATGGGGGTAGACATTAGGGGTTGTGGCACCGACCGCATCGAGATCCGCGGTATGGAGCACTTAAAAGGAGCTACCCAAACCATCATTCCCGACCGTATCGAAGCAGCCACCTATCTGATGGCGGCAATCATGACGCAAGGACAGGTGACGATCGGCCCCATCGATAGCTGCTACCTCCATTCCGCCATAGCCAAACTGCGGGAGGCCGGGGCCGATATAGAAACAGGCGAGGATCAGCTCATCGTTCGTCCGGCAGGGCCGTTGCGCTCTATAGACGTGCAAACCTTACCTTATCCGGGCTTTCCTACTGACTTACAACCCCAACTGATGGCTCTCCTGACCCAAGCGCATGGCGCCAGCTTGATCACCGAGACGGTGTTTGAGAATCGCTTTCTCCATGTGCCCGAACTCTGTCGTATGGGAGCTGAAATCAAGGTTATCGAGCGTCGGGCATTGGTGCGAGGGCCGGCAAGGTTGACGGGAACCACCGTTGCTGCCACCGACTTGCGAGCGGGAGCAGCTCTAATTCTAGCCGGTTTAGTGGCCGAGGGAGAAACTTACGTTACCGAAACCTACCATATCAATCGGGGCTACGTAAAGATAGTAGACAAGCTGCAGGCTCTAGGCGCAGATGTTGAACAAGTACCAGAAGCAGATTAAGGAGACGCCTTGTTTGCCCCAAGTAAAACAATAGACAAAGAGCTCTGCCATCGCCAAGCACATTCTGACCGCAAATATCAGCTTTTCGGCCGGATGAGCTGCTTAGCGACCGAGCTCTTTTTTCTGCCTCCTAAGCTGGCCAAGGCAAGTTATATTCTAAGGGCACGTCCAATAATTATAGGTGAGGCCAAACTTGAACCAAGGGGGCAAAGCCTAGTGCGACCTGTAGTAGGACTTTTTGTCGGTATAGCAGTCGTTATTCTCGTTATGCCCGCCATCATCGTAGGAAGTTGGAAGTCTCCAGCTATCGATCCCCCGGTACCGTCATCCGACATTACACTGCAACTCTATGTCAGCAGTAGCAAACAACTAGTAAAGATCGGTCTAGAGGATTATGTGCGTGGCGTAGTCGCTGCCGAAATGCCTGCATCCTTCCATCCGGCAGCCTTGCGCGCGCAAGCAGTGGCAGCCCGTACTTACGCAGCAAAACGGATTCGCTCTTTAGGTGGCAGAGGCTGTGATGCCCACCCGCAAGCAGATTTATGTGATAACCCTGCCCACTGCCAGGCCTGGGTTCCAGTCTCCCAGCTACAGCAAAAATGGGGCATGCTCGAATACCAGAACTATTGGACCAAGATCAGTGAAGCGGTGGCTATGACCGCTAGGGAGATTATTACCTACCAAGGTATTATCATTGATCCCGTATTTCACTCCACTTGTGGCGGCCAGACAGAAGATGCTGGTGCCGTTTGGCAGCAATCGGTACCCTACCTCGTGCCGGTTAAGTGCAGCTATTGCCAGCACTCGCCCAAACTGCAAACCGAGCAACGCTATAGTCTTACTGCCTTCGTCGGTGCTATGCGCGAATTAGACGGTGCTATCACTGTCACCGCCCAAAGTCTGCGCACTACGTCTCCTAACTTAACGATAGCTGAAAAGACAGCAACTGGGAGGGTTAGTTCAATTAGCATCGGCGGCAGAAATATCAAGGCCACCACTTTACGTTCTGCCCTGGGCTTAAATTCAACTCGGTTCGTTCATAAAATCGAAGGTGACCAAATTGTGTTTACGGTGCAAGGCTATGGACATGGAGTTGGATTGTGCCAGTATGGGGCCGACGGGATGGGGCAAGCGGGGTACGATTATCGCGCCATTTTACAATACTATTACCAAGGAACCCAGATCACCGAAATCCGCTAATATTGCTTTTATGGTCGAATCATGTCGAATGGTATATAATTACCATGGTTAGCTCAATTTGCCGGACTATTATGACTAGCATGAGGTGATAATTCAATGCAAGCACATTGGCGGTGGCGGACACTATTAGCGAAAACGATTCTATCACTGTTGGCTTTGCCAATTATCGTCAGCATGATAGTCAATATTACTCGGTCGGCGCTAGGCATGGAAGTGGCAGTTGCCGATCTTAGCAGCTATCTCAAACGCCATCGGTTGCCAGCAACTGTCTATGCCGTACTGAGTTTGGCCGGAAGCTATGTTCTACTCAAGCGAACCTTTCCAAACCAGATAGAAGAACCCCAAGAGAAAACAGGGCTGCCCGCCGGCCATAACTGGGGGTTCGACGTGGCTTGCGCTTCTGTTCTCGAGACCCAGTTAGAAGAAAGCTATGTGAATTGGGTGATGCATAACATCTTCGGCGGGTTCATTGTAATCGATCGCAACGAAAATATAATCATTCTCAACTGCCCTGCCTTTGACGAATTGGGCTGCGAGCCAGACAGCTTGTTGGGCCAGCACATCAGCGCCTTTTATCGTTTTCCCAACGCACCGGCCCATGATTCGCCTTTGCTCGAGGCTTTACATAATGGGTCGGCATCGCGGCGAGTTAGCTATCGGCTGGGGCGCTACTTTGAGGCTTTCAACAGCCCTTTGACCGGGCCCAGGGGAGAGGTGCTAGGGGCAGTTTGCTTGTTCGTCGATGTTACCCACCGGGTCGAGCAGGAGCGGGAACTAAAAAGTCTGGAAAAAGCCCAGCGGGTAGGGCAGCTGGCTGCTAGTCTCACCCATGAAATTCGCAATCCGCTAGCGTTAGTAAAGGGATATCTGCAGCTTTTGCAAGCGGATGAACAACAAGAGCCTTTCCGTGAGCAGTTTGCCCTGATGATCGAGCAGTTAGAGCGAGTGAACAACATGTTGCAAGATTTCTTAGGTAAAGCCAAAGAAGGCTCGGAGCCAAAAGTACCTGCCTCGTTGACTGCTCTTGTAAGAAGGCTGCAGCCCATGTTAGAGAGTGAGGCGCAGCTAGCTGGGGTTAGCCTGCAATTGGAGCTAGAAGCGGTGCCTAGTTTTTCGTTAAACGCCAATGAAATACAGCAATTGTTGCTTAATCTCTATCGGAATGCCCTTGAAGCTACGCCGGCGGGCGGGCAAGTAACAATCGCTACTGGCACGACTCCAGCAAACCAACCTTATCTGCGCGTAGTTGATAGTGGCTGTGGCATGTCGGCTGAGCTATTGCAGGCGGTCTATGCACCTTTCGTCACCACCAAACCTCAGGGAACCGGCCTCGGTTTACCCCATTGCCTCAATATCGCACGCTCATATGGGGCAGAGCTGGCTATAGATTCAACCCCCAACCAAGGCACCCTTGTTCAGGTAACTTTTCCGGCATGTGAAGCATGATTTCCCCACGGTTGGTCTTGGATTGGGTGACGTTTTAGGATACGCTAACACTGATACTACACCGCCTAGCTAGCCAATGAGGAGGTTCAACGATGAATTTTGCAGATCGTTTGCTGGCTGCCGTCAAGGCCAAGAACAGTTGCGTTGTGGTTGGTCTCGACCCGCGTTGGTCGGCTTTGCCGCCCCAGCTGCAGGCCATGGCCACCAAACATAATGATTTCAGCCCCCAAGCTGCCGCTTTGGCCTTTTTTCAATTTGGACGAGCAATCATCGATGCTGTAGCCGATATCGCGGTAGCGATTAAGCCCCAGTTTGCCTTTTACGAGCAATACGGGCCTTGGGGTATGCATGCCTTAGTGCAGACGATTGAATATGCCCGAGAACAAGGGCTCCTAGTTATAGCTGATGCCAAGCGAGGTGATATTGGCAGCACGGCTACGGCTTATGCTCAAGCCTACTTAGGGGGCTTGGCTGGGGAGGACGAGCCTAGTTGGTCACTCCAGGCTGATGCCCTTACCGTGAACGCCTATCTTGGCAGCGATGGGATTAAGCCTTTTATAGAGGCCAGCGCCGCCACGGGCGGCGGTATCTTCGCGTTAGTGAAAACATCTAACCCGTCGGCGGGCGAATTGCAAGACCAGCAGGTAGACGGTGAGCCGGTCTATGCCCTTATGGCCCGCATGGTGCATACATGGGGAAAGGACTTGGTGGGCCAGCAAGGCTACTCCAGTATCGGCGCTGTCGTTGGGGCTACTTATCCAGAAGACGCTGCCCTATTGCGCCGGTTAATGCCCCAGGCTATCTTTCTTGTGCCCGGCTATGGTGCCCAAGGCGGGAGCGCCGAAGATGTGCTGCCTGCTTTTAATCCCGATGGTTTGGGTGCTGTTGTCAATTCCTCTCGTGGTATAATTTTTGCTTACCAAAAGGATGCCCAGTATGGGGCTGAGCGTTACGCCGACGCAGCCCGCGCGGCTGCTATCGCTATGCGTGATGATATAAACCAGGCTTTAGCCCAGCGACGCTAGGTCATTGCGGACATTGTGAGACCTAGTGCGTCATCTACCCTTAACTAAACTAAGATCTCTAATGTAAATATGGCCGCGGTCGTAGGTAAGCAGGCCGTCCTGGCGCATTTTTTGCAGCTCCCGCGATAACGATGTGCGGGAAATACCAAAACGTTCCGCCAGTTCTTTCTTAGTCATCACCAGTTTAATCTCAGTGCTGCCTTGTTGATGGTACTCATGAATCAAAAACTCGGTAATCAACTGGCGGATGGTTTTGGTCGCGATTAGTTTGATTTTATCTGTCAGGAATACGGAGCGGTCAGAAAGATACTGCAATAAGCGTTGCAAAAAAAATTCGTTAGACATGCATAGCTTGGTAACGCAGGCTTTGGGCAGATGCAAAACAGTTGTCTTGGCTTTGGCAGTGATAACCATTGGATAGTAGTTCCTTTGGGAAAAGAGCAGATTCACACCAATGATATCGCCGGCGCCAAACTCCGACATAGTCAAGACATTACCTTCTTCATCGCTGTTTTGCACCACTAAGTTACCCTGTAGGATTAGATCTAACGTATTGCAGCGTTCGTTTTGTAAGTATACGATAGCGCCGCGAGCGTGCTCGCTGAGGCGATAGTCCTGGGCTAGTAGTAAATCATCGATTTCCTGAGGTGTTAAGCATCCGAATAAGATCTTACGTATTAACATTTGGCGTGCCGGGGTTATTTTTTTGCTCATAGTTAGTTCCTTTCGCTAAGTGTTACCTTGGTAACTGCATGGATCCATGGATTAGCTTATCATAGCCCTAGAATGTTTGTAGGAGGGGGCTTGACAATGAGGCTACCGAAAATGGATCCTTTTACTTTGTCTCTTTGGGTTATCGCACTTATTGCTTTGTTGTTTTTCTTGGCGAAAGATAGGAAGCGGACCCTTGGTTCCATGCAGATGACAAAAGGTATGATGGGCGGGCTATTGGGTGAGCTAACGGGTATCTTATTTCTGATCGGTTTAATATTGACCTTTGTTCCACCAGAGACGATTAAAGCCGGTCTGGGGCAGTCGAACGTGGTATTAGCTAGTATTTTAGCTGCTGTTGCTGGCAGTGTGACGCTAATACCGGCTTTTGTGGCTTTCCCTTTGGTCGGATCGTTAGTTAATGTTGGTGCTAGCATCGTACCAGCAGTAGCATTCCTGACTACACTAACGATGGTAGGTTTGGTCACCTTTCCGCTAGAAAAACGGGAGTTTGGCCAGAAATTTGCTCTATATCGTAACGGGCTCAGCTTTGTCTTTGCTTTAGTGATTGCTTGGATAATGGGGGTGTTGAAATAATGCTAGCTGGCTTTTTGCGTAAGAACAAGTTGTTGTCACTGGTAGCTACCATCTATATTGTTTTGCTCATTACCTTGCCGGGAAAAGCAATCGAAGCGGTGCAAAACAGCATGTACTACGTCATGGAAATGTTAATGATCATGCCGGTAGTGTTTATTCTCACCTCTATTATCGAAGGCTGGATCCCCAAGAAAGCTATTATTAGTGGCTTTGGTGAAGGTTCAGGTATCAAAGGCAATATCCTAGCCTTTCTGCTTGGCAGTTTTTCAGCCGGCCCTATCTATGCCGCTTTTCCCGTGTGCAAAATGCTGTTGGCAAAGGGCGCCGGCATAGCCAATGTGGTGATTGTGCTGAGCACTTGGGCTGTCGTCAAGGTTCCCATGTTGGCCAACGAAGCTAAATTCCTCGGTCCGAAATTCATGGCCACGCGGTGGGCTCTCACCACTGTTTCCATTTTTATCATGGCTTATATTGTCGCTAAACAGGTGAAGCGAAAAGATATGCCTATGGTGGAAGAAACTGCGGAAACAGGAAAAGGCGTTCGGATTGCTGCTGAATGCTGCGCTGGCTGTGGGGTATGCGCTAAGCTCAGCCCTATGATTTTTACTATGTCTGACGGTAAGGCGAGGGTGATACTAGAGACCCCGAACCCGAAACAAAAACAAAAGGCCCAAGCAACTGCCGAACGTTGCCCCGCTAAAGCCATCCAGGTTGATTAAATATTCGTATTTCTACCTCCAGGTATAGACTGCCTTAATCTGGCTAGACTCTTACCTGGAGGTGAAACTATGTTAAAAACTAGGTTTCATAGATTGCGTCTGAAGTTGTCGCTTTGGAGCTGCGATAGATGGAATAATTGGAGAAAATGGTGGGGTAGATTCGGTAAACCCATTGTTAACACAGGCCGTCGGCTTCTAGGGGCATATATACTATTCGTTATAGCCGTTGGCATGATTTGGGTGATGCGCTATCGTAGCCCCAGCCAAGTGCCTTTGTCATCGGGGCTAGAAGACCCTTTCCCCTTTACTTACACGGGCGACAGCGATTCTACTTGGGGTGAGCCGGCCCTTGATAAGCCTTATCTGGGGTCCCTCTGGGACTATAGTTTAGATGCCGTTGACGAAACCGAGCCGGGTACCGTTGCTGACGAACCGACTAGTCAGGTCGTAGAGGAGCCTATTACCACTCCTGCGGAGTCCCAAGCCAGCACAGCGCCGGTCGACGAGTCGCAGGCTGGGGCGGCGCCCCAACCGTCAAGGCCGACAGTAGCTTCGATAACATTAGAGCACCTAGAATATCCGGTGCCGGCAGCTACCATTGCCACCGGGTACACCCTAAGCACCAAATGGCTAACCTTGGGCGATTGGCGGCCACACCTTGCCGTCGACTTTGCAGCTAATGCAGGGGCCTCGGTGCAAGCTGCTGCTGCCGGTACGGTGCGTCAAATCTTGACCGACGATCCGTATTGGGGAACGATTGTTGTTATCGCCCATGGCGGTGGCTGGTCTAGCAGCTATAGCAATGTTAGCAGTCCCGAGGTGGCGGTAGGTGAACAGGTGGGCGCTGGCCAACTTATCGGCTGGTTGCATGAAAACCCGCCGCTAGAAATGCTCGAGCCGCTCCACCTACACTTTATCCTTTTACATAATGAGCAAGCTGTCGATCCTACCAGCAAATGGCGTTAACCTTTAAAATTTTTGTAAAAGTAGGCTGCCCAGAAGGGCAGCTTTCTTGTTTTTGGGCATATCCCTTCCCCTGTCTCATATACATTTACTGAAGTTTGTAGCTACGGGGGGAGGCGGCAGTGTGAACGATCATATCTATCAGCGGGTGCTCGACATTGCTCGTTACATCGCCAGTACTAAGGCCACTGTGCGCGCGGCAGCTGAGAAATTCGGTGTGAGCAAAAGTACGGTGCACAAGGATGTTACCGAACGCCTGCAGGCCATTAATGCCGGACTCTACGCTGAAGTGCAGGAAGTATTGCAATACAACAAAGAAGTTAGACATCTGCGCGGAGGCGACGCTACAAGACGCAAGTACAAAGGTTAATTTTGCGTTCAAATAAGACAGGAGATACCAAAGCTAATGTCGAACAATGATACAGCTAGGGCTATTTTTTGGCTATTCTAGCGTATTATGAGCTACATACTAGGGCTACGGAGCAGTTGATGCTTTGTTTTGCCTTTACATACGTATCAGACCAGAAGGCAGCTAGCAAGACTGCCTTCTCTTAGGGGTATCTGGTGGACAAGCTTTGGTAAATGGGGTGGGGAAATGTTCAAGGGATCGGATATCGGCATCGATTTAGGTACAGCTACCGTTTTGGTATTTGTAAAAGGCAAAGGTGTAGTTATTAACGAACCAGCAGTTGTTGCGGTTGATACTAACACCCGCTCGGTTTTGGCTATTGGCGAAGAGGCTCGCCGCATGATCGGTCGTACTCCCGGCAATATCGTGGCCACTCGTCCCCTGCGGGAAGGTGTTATCGCCGATTTTGATATGACCCAAAAAATGCTCGAGTATTTTATTCTGCGGGCTTTAGGGAAACGACGGCTGGTGAGGCCGCGCATTATGGTCTGTGTCCCCTCGGGGGTGACCCCGGTCGAATGGCGAGCAGTGCGCGACGCAGCCGAGCGGGCCGGCGGCATGAACATCACTGTCATTGAAGAACCGGTGGCAGCTGCTTTAGGCGCTGGCATCGATATTACCAAGCCCGAGGGCAGTTTAGTAGTTGATATCGGCGGCGGTACGACCGACGTTGCTATTTTATCGCTAGGCGGCATCGTGCTAGCAGATAGCGTGCGAGTGGGCGGCGACCGTTTCGACGATGCTTTGATTCGCTATATGAAGCAACAATATAACTTGTTGATCGGAGAACGAACCGCTGAAGAAATGAAGCTACGCATCGGCGTAGCTTATCCTGGAGTGCGCAACGAAACCATGGACGTGCGCGGGCGCGACCTGCTTTCGGGGCTCCCGAAGACTATTACCGTTAGCTCTATGGAAACTCTAGAAGCCTTCTCCGAACCCTTAAACGCTATCGTAGCCTTGTTACGCAGCGTGCTAGAACACTGCCCGCCCGAACTAGCTGCCGATATTATGGATAAAGGGATCATCCTCACCGGCGGAGGCGCCCTTGTTTGTGGCTTGGACAAGCTTCTGGCCGAAATTACGCAGGTGCCGGTATTACTGGCAGAAGACCCTATTACCTGTGTTGCCCGAGGTACTGGGCGAGCTTTAGAGATTCTAGATCAGCTCAAAGGCATGACTATTTTCGACGAGCCCCGGAGGGAGAGTAGTCGGCACAGATAGTGGCCTGCAGGCCCTATCTGTGCTTAACCCAAGCGGTGCTTTCCGCAGGGGTGGAAGGAGGTGAGCGACAAATGATTCGCGGGCTTTATACTGCAGCTACCGGCATGGACGCCGGGCTGAGGCGGCAAGATGCTATCAGTCACAACCTGGCTAATGTAGGCACGGCTGGCTTCAAGCGCGAACAAGTTCTTTTTCAGAGCATGCTTGATCGAGAAATCTACCGTTATAGCAGCAGCGCACCTCCGGCATATCTGGGCTTAATAGGTGCTGGAGTTAACTACACTCTAGGCGCGCCCGACATGAGCGCTGGCATGCCCTTGCGTACCGATAGTCCTCTCGATATCGCCCTCATAGATAGTGGACAAGCAACAACCTTTTTAGCTGTGGAAGACGCCCAAGGTCAGCGCGCCTATACCCGTAACGGGCAGATGCTGGTCGATGGCAATGGATATTTACGCACTATTGCTGGAGCTTACGTCCTAGGGCGTACTTGGGCTGGAGGGGCCGAGCGCTTGCGCGTATCTAACCCCGACGAGCTGCGCATCGCTACCGACGGCACCCTTAGCGTAGGCGGCGCTAGGCTGGGGCAGTTATATCTGGTCAATCCTGCTGCCGATGCGACATTAACTCGCAGGGGAGATAGTCTCTGGCAGATCGACGGCCAGGTGCAAGCCGTAGTTGATCCTCACGTAGAGCAAGGCTACATCGAACAAGCCAACGTGCAGGTAGTGAAAGAGATGGTAAACCTAATCGCCGCCATGCGTAACTACGAAACCCATGCCAAGATCATTCAAATTCAAGATGAAACCTTAAACAAAGCCGTGAATGAAGCAGGGCGCGTTTAGTTTTTGATCTAGGGCTGGACTGCTTAGCAGAGGCCCTAACTACTGCCAACCGCCAGCGGCAGTAGTAGCTAAACCCAAGCAAAGGAGGGCTTATACATGATCCGGTCGCTTTATACGGCGAGTACTGGTATGTTTGCTCAGCAGATCAACATGGATAACATCGCTCACAACATCAGCAATGTTAATACCACGGGCTATAAGAAGGCCCGGGTTGCTTTTGAAGATCTGTTATATACGCGCTTGCCAGCACCCAGAACGGGGCCCGATCACACCACGCTGCAGCTAGGCAGCGGTGTACGGGTAGCGGCTACCGTGCGTGACTTTAGTGATGGTGCTGTTTTACATACCGATCAGATGTTGGACGTAGCTTTAAACGGTAACGGCTTTTTAGGCGTATCTACCGACAGGGGCATTGCCTACACCCGCTCGGGTTCTTTACAGGTTTCTAACGGTAGGTTGGTCACTACTGCGGGGCACCCCGTTTTAGATACTCGTGGTCGCGAAATCCTGATCAATAGAGATATTAGCCATGTCCAGATTGACGAAAAGGGCTACGTGTTAGGTATGCGAGGGAATCGCGACGATATGATCACCCTAGGGCAAATAGGTGTGGCTAGGGTTGCTAACCAGCACGCCATGGTCGCCATCGGCGGCAACCTCTTTATTAGCAATGAAAGCCTAGATATCGGGGCGCCTGGTCAAAACCAACGGGCCTTGCTGATGCCGGGATTCCTCGAAATGGCCAACGTACAGGTAGTAGAAGAGATGGTCAATTTGATTACAGCGCAGCGGGCTTACGAGGTTGGCTCCAAGGCTATTCAAGCTTCTGACGAGATGCTAGCGCAAGCTAACAACCTGCGCCGGTAGGCGCTGACTTTAGATTGCGCTAGGTGCAGTGAGGGAGGTGCGGGATGAGAATTAACCCCTTGCGCCCGCAAGTAGCGGAAATGACTGCCGAGCAGCGGCAGCTGCGGAAATGACTGCCGAGCAGCGGCAGCTGTGGAAAAGTTGTCAGGACATGGAGCAAGTTTTCCTGCAGATCTTGCTCCGACAAATGCAATCGAGCATTACTACCGGCGTTTTTCCGCGGACTATGCAACGTGAGATTTATGAAGACATGCAGCGGGAAGCTCTAGCCGAGCAAATGGCCAAATCGGGGGATGTTGGCTTGGCTGCCATGCTTTACCGCCAGCTCAGCCGCCAGCTCGAGGCGGTGCCCATTGACAAGGTGCAAAACTGACCATCCTCTGCGTGCATGTAGCATCTTGCTGCCTCCCGGACGGGCGTGTTTCATAATGCCCTGCTGGAGGCTGTGCATTTTTCAAGACGCCCCTACGATATCGCCAACATGCTGCTATTTCTGAAGACCTTCTATGTAGAAGGTAGTCACGCGAGTAGCATCATCACCTTGCCTGACCAAACCTTTTTTAAAGGTTCATCTACCATAGTGGCATCTTCTGTGTCACTTCAACAGATACGGAGCGCCCGCAATGGAACACCTAGGGTACACACCGCCTAAACGTAAGCAGCGGTGCGTATCATCCGTAAAGTGCATGGTGTCATAGCGGCTTACCCCACCCAGAATCTTTCTGGGTGGGATTTCTTGTTTGCCAATTTGTCCTCCGTTCTAATTGGCGTGCAAAAGGCTTAATAATTAACTAAACTAGCAACAGCGAGGTGTAGGCGCATGTATCACTGCCATCTCATGCCTATCTCCCTCGGGTATGACCACATCCTGCCCGGAGTGCGATCTTACCTTTCGTGCTATTTAGCGGAACAGTATACAGAGGCTTGGGAAGAACCTTGGCATCGTTCCCTGGCCAATGCGGAAGTCTTAATCCTAGAGGCACCCCAGCATATTTTAGCCGGCTGCCTCGTTTTTTCCGTCGCTAGCGATGTTTGTTTTATTCACATCGCCTTCCTCCATACCGAGTACCGCTCTTCCACCCTGGTAGTGCGAGCTCTACTGACCCTAGATACCATAGCTGGAGCCCGTGGCTGCCGGGTTGTGCGTTGTTTTGTGCCCGCCCGCAACACAACATCGCTGCAGACCTGTCTAGCCTGCGGTTTCATTCCCGTCGAGTCAACGCCACAGGGTGTCTACCTGCAAGCCGAGAGCCCCATTATCCGCGGTAAAGCTAGCAGGCGTTTCCGGCCTTTGCCTGTTTACGCCCCGGTGTGGGAGAAAGGAGACTAAGTATGCGAGAGGAGAGGCTAAGAACTATTCACCTGCAATACTTTGGTGGGGGCCGCAACCTAACTTGTCAAGCCTGCCTATTTTGGCAGCAAAGCTGGTGCGAATTGCAGGACAAGTCGATGGATAAAAGTAGCGAAGCATGTAGTCGCTATCTGAGCCGCCGCAGCCAGAGAAAGCACTAATTCCTGCCTGCATAAGTCTAACGCTTGCGTGTTTAAGCAGCAGGCGTTATACTAACACTATACCTGACTGACCAGTCAGTCAGGTATAGCAGGAGGTTAAAGCTATGGAACAACTCGATAAACGACAACTTATTCTAGCGGCTGCAGGGGACGTTTTTGCTACTCAGGGATACCATCGGGCTACTATTGAACAGATCGCCGAGAAAGCAGGCGTAGGTAAAGGTACTGTCTATTTGTACTTTAAGAGTAAGCAAGGCCTTTTCGATGCCTTACTGTTAGAAGGCTCCGAGTGGATGCTGAAGAGTAGTCGGGAAGTGTTGAGCAAGAGCGATGATCCTTTAGAGCGAATCCGCATGCTCATTCAGCTGCATTTACAAATTATTAAGCGTAACCATCCCCTCATGCGGATGATTATACAGGAGTTTACACCCGGCAAACTGAAAGAATTGCGCCCCGAGTTAGGGCAGCGTGTGCGCGAATATCAGGCCCTCTTTGCCTTGGTTCTGGAAGAGGGCATAGCTTCAGGTCACCTGCGACAGCATAACCCCCATGTAATTGCACTGGCACTGATCGGGGCCCTCAGCCAAATCGGAGCTAACTTGAACAACGGCCGCCTCGATATCAGCTTAGCTGACTGCGAACAAGAGCTGCTGCAAATGTTTATCGTCGGTTTACAGAAAGGTTAGTGGCTAGGTCGCAGTCATGCTCGGGCGCTTTATTTGCCGCTGGCGTTGCGGTCATCCTTGCGCGCTGGTAGCCCCGGCCGATATATACGCCCTGCAGACCTCACCATCCAGGCGTGCACCCCCAGAAGGGCTTTTCATAGGCCCCATTTCTAGTTTGGTAATTTATTGTTACCGAGCTAGGAGTGGGGCCTTGCCACTTGTAGACAAGGTTGGTTGTGAATATTACACTATAAATAGATATCTAGTTAGGAGGCTACAATGGAGTTACTTGATCAAGAAGTTCGGCAAGAATTAGCAAAGTCGGGCCTGCTGCGTTCAATGCGGGCCGACGCTAGCCTCAGTTATCATTTACACCGGCTCACCAAGGCAGAGTTGACCGAAATCCGACGGCAGCTCGCCGTCAAGGGCGTTAGCAGCCTGCCCAAGCAGGAGTTAGCTGAAGTGTTGCATGGCGCTATTATCGACTCCCTGCCTAGCCAGTTACAGTTATTAGACGAAATCACTTTTGATGATCTGCGGGCTTTAGTAAAAAAGAAAGGCCTGCTTAAGAACCCTACAGATATTCCTCCCGAAACCTTGCTCATGTTAAGAAAAATGGGGCTAGGCTTCACCGGCGTTTTAGAAAACCATGGCCTCATACTCATCATGCCACGTGAATTAGTAGCGCCCTGTCAGGAACTATTAAAAAGCGAAGAACTGCGGCAGACGATCTTTACCAACCAGAAGGTGCTCCTAGTTTGTCGCGGCCTTTTGGCCTATTACGGTATCATGCCTCTAGCCGATATGCGCGACAGGCTGCAGGAGATGGGCCTGCCGACGAGCGAGCCCCACTTCTCGCGCTTAGTAACCACTATCGGTGTCGGCAACGGCTATTTCGACCATGTTGGGGATTTCCTGTGCGACAAACGGGTAGTTTTTTACGAAGAGGTATTGCGGCATCATATAGCTAAGCAAGAGTATGGCTATTTGCCGGTGAGCTTAGAAGAAGCCTTGCTGGCAGCCCAGCAGATGTATATCGATTGGACCGATTGCCATCGCGAGCTTTTCGCTTATCTGCAAGCAGTACACGGTTTGGACGATGAAGAAGCGGCCGAAGAGTTGATGTTCCTCATTTTTGCCATTAACAACCATGTACCTATCCCTAGTCTCTTACAGCGTTTATGGGAAAGGGGCATTAAATTGCCCAGTTTTACAAATGCCATCGAGTTCTTAACCTTACTAGAGAAAACCCATAAACATACACGCCTCTGGCAGAACCTTGGCTATACGCCAGCAGAAATGGAAGAATTGCAGTCGCGACCGCGGCTGCGGGTCATCACGCGCGAAAATTGATTGGGGAGATCTATGAAACGCAAAACAATTCTAGATAGCTTAGCTAAAGATGAGCGCAGCCTGGTGGCGGCGGCCTGGGATAAAGCAGAACAGGCTCGACGCCGCTACCAGGTTATCTTTACTAGCTTCCTTGACCCCGGGCAACGTGCCCTCCTAGACCAGTACGCCTACCTATGGGATGTTAATTTAGACAGTTGGGGTGGCTATGACGAGGCAGAACGCTGCTTGGTTGCTTTTAATCCCGGGGAAGAAGCAGTGCCTGAAGCCGATTATCCTTTAGTTGCCCTCGAAGCCAAAGGCAATTTTAGCTTTGCTCCAGCGACGCACCGCGACTACTTAGGCTCGCTCATGGCCCTGGGGATGAAACGCGATACTATCGGAGACATTTTGGTCAAACCAGATGGCTGCCAACTGGTGCTGCATGAAAACATGCTCAACTATGTGCTCGCCAACTGGCAAGCAGTAGGGCGTGTTTCTGTTGACGTGAGGCCCATAGGGTGGGACGAGCTGCAACCACCCTCGCCCCAAATTCGAAGGCACCGGGCTACGGTGGCTACCTTGCGTTTAGACGCGGTAGTGGCGGCTGCTTACGGCATATCGCGCACCCAGGCAGCCCGTCTAATTCGAGCTGGCAAACTGAAACACAACTTTCGCCCTGAAACTCGCTGTGATAAACTGGTGGAGCCTGCAGATATGCTATCTTTAGCTGGTAAAGGGCGTGCCCAGCTGCTAGAGGTAGGTGGGCAGAGTAGGAGCGGACGGAGGCATATAGAAATTGCCCGTTGGTGCTAGTCCACTCATATCTATTTAAAAAGAGGAGGCAGACGTATGAACAAACAAGCTATGAAAGAAAAACTCTGTGCTGCTATCGACGCTCGTAGGGACGATATTATCGCCATTGGCACCAAGATATTTGAAAAACCCGAGCTAGGCTACAAAGAACACTATGCTTCTAGTTTAGTACAGCAGGTGTTTGCTGACCTCGGCCTAGAATACCGCTCTGAAATTGCCATCACCGGCGTAAGGGCAGAAATGAAGGGCAGAGAGAGCAAGGCTAAAGTAGCCGTCTTAGGCGAGCTAGATGCCGTCGTGTGTCCCGAACACCCCCATGCCGATCCGCAAACGGGCGCTGCCCACAGCTGTGGACACAACGTCCAGGTTGCAGCCATGTTGGGCGTGGCTATGGCTCTGAAAGATACCGGCTTGATGGCCGAGTTAGATGGCGATGTTGCTTTTATGGCTGTTCCAGCCGAAGAATTTGTTGAGCTAGAATACCGTAACAAACTGCGCAACGAGGGCAAGATCAAGTTCCTAGGCGGTAAGCAAGAGTTTATTGCCCTAGGCGAATTTGACGATATCGACGTCACCATGATGTTCCATTCGTCTAACTCCGAGAAGAAAATCGGTATCGGCGGTACCAGCAATGGTTTCATCGGCAAGCTGATTCGCTACATCGGCAAAGAAGCTCACGCTGGCGGTGCCCCGCATCTAGGCGTCAACGCCTTAAATGCGGCTATGTTGGGCCTGATGGGCATTCATGCTCAGCGGGAAACATTCCGAGATAGTGATCATATTCGGGTGCACCCGATTATCACCAAAGGTGGCGATCTGGTAAATATCGTGCCTGCCGATGTGCGTATGGAAACTTACGTGCGGGGAGCAGAAATGGACGCTATTATCGACGCTAGCAAGAAGGTTGATCGGGCTCTGCGCGCCGGAGCTGAAGCTGTTGGTGCAGAAGTGGAGATCGTGCAGCTGCCTGGTTACTTACCTCGCTACAACGCCGAAGCCCTCAATGACATCTTCTATCAGAACGCTGTAGCGCTCGTAGGCGAAGATGAAGTTGCTCGCGGCGGGCACGGCAGTGGTTCTAGTGACATTGGCGACGTGAGCGCCTTGATGCCTACCATCCATCCTTACGTAGGCGGTATCAGTGGTCGTGGCCATGCGAGCGACTACGCCATTGCCGATCCAGAGTTGGCATATATCGTCCCCACGAAGCTGATGGCTATGAGCCTAGTAGATCTCCTGGCCGATGGTGCCGCTGGGGTTGCTGGCTGCCAAGCCGACTTCGAGCCTGTCTATACCAAGGAAAGCTACCTGCAGATGTGGGAAGAACTACTTAACAGCTAAGGACTTACATGTTAAAGGCGCTCGTGAGAGCGCCTTTATATTTTCTCCTTACCTACAGGATTCGACAAGGAAAAAACAGCTGCTTGCCGAAATATGTTTAGAAAGATATGGAGTTGTCTAATAGAACAGAAAAAGTTCAACGCCGGTGGCAAAGGCGCGGGACCGTCATTTCGGGAGGTATTTGTAATGCGTAAAGTTGCCATCATAGGCGGTGGTAAAGGCGGACATGCCATCTTAGCTGCTTTAGCTGATCTTGAATCGGTGCAGGTAGTAGGGGTGGCCGATATCCAGCCGGAGGCGCCAGCTATGGTTTTAGCCCGCCAGCTTAACATTCCGACTACCCATGATGCCTACTCATTAGCGGCACAGCCTGATCTAAACGTTATCATTGAGGCTACCGGACGTCCCGAAGTTTTACAGCGCCTCGAGCAGGTCAAGGCTCCGACGACCCAATTGGTCGGGGCAGAGGCAGCCGATATTATGATGCAGTTAGTCACGTCTCGTGACGAACTAAATAACATCATCAAGACGCGGGCGGCCGAGGTAGAGTACTTGTCCAAACAAGCGATCGAGGTGAGCCAGCGGATCAATAGCGCTATGGAGACTCTACAAGCGACCTCGGTACAACTGGCAGCTTCGGGCCAGCATCTTTCTACGGCCGCTACCCAGACCGAGACCTCCTTGGGGGAGGTAGAAGAAGTATTAGGCTTCATCAGGCAGGTTGCCAACAAAACCCGCATGATCGGCCTCAACGCCGCTATCGAAGCGGCCCGTGTGGGCGAGCAAGGGCAAGGATTTGCTGTAGTAGCTAGCGAGGTGCGTAAATTGGCCCAAACTAGCAACGAATCAGCCGAGAATATTAGCCGCTCCTTACAGCAAACTTTAGACGCTGTGAAACAAATTCTCGACGGTGTGGTGGAATCGCATCGGGTGGCCGAATCGCAAGCGACTGCTACTGCCGAAGTACATGAGGCGCTGAAAGACTTAGCCCAGTTGATCAACCAAGTTAGAGATGTAGCCTGCGCTGACACTGGGGCATAATTCCGGAGACACTCATGATTTTGCCTAAATCCTTCCCCCTCTTTTGGCTAATACTACTAACCGAAAGCGCAACACTTTCTATCTGGACCTGCGTCTAGAATAAAAAGCATGTAAACGCTTTTGTTGCTTAGCCAAAAGGGGGGAATTTTCTTGAGTCAGATACATATAGTAACCGACTCAGCTGCTAGCTTGCCCATCGCGGCTATCGAGCATCTGCCTATCAGTATCGTGCCTATGTACGTGCAGGCAGACAAGCAGAGCCTGCGAGAGGGAGTAAATATTGATAGTGCCGGCCTTTACGACTTATTTAGGCGTGGAATTTTGCCTTCCACTTCTCAACCTGCTCCTGGCGATTTTCTGGAGATTTTTCAACCCCTGGTAGAGCAGGGTAAGCAGGTACTAGCCATCTTGGTGACCTCCAAGGCTAGTGGCACTTGCGACAGCGCCCGTATTGCTGCCGACATGTTGCCTAAAGGGGCTGTAACGATTTTTGATAGCGCTAGTACCGGCATGGGTACCGGTTGGCAGGCAATCGCCGCGGCCGAAGCTGCCCTAGCAGGTAGACCTCTGCCAGAAATAGTCTCGCGGCTGGAAGCAATACGCTCCCACACGCAGGTGCGGGTAGCCTTGCCAACCCTAAAGTATCTGCAACGCAGTGGGCGCGTCAATTTAGCCCAAGCCTTGTTGGGTGGCTTGCTGAATATCAAAGTTATCTTGAGCATCGAAAATGGAGAAGTGCTACCCCATGACAAGGTGCGTAGCTGGCAGGGGGCAGTCACCCGCATGGTAGACGCAGTGCAGGCGGCAGCTGCAGCAGAACCTCTAGCGGTGGCGGTGCATCATACTGATGCCCCGCAGGCTGCAGCAGATTTCTACGCCAAGCTACACTCGCGCGTCGAAATCGCCCGTGGTTACATTACCGAGCTGAGCGCCGCTCTAGGTGTGCACGGCGGCCCGGGCATGTTAGGCGTCGTCTATTTCCCGGCTCGTCTGTTGCCGAGCTAAGCTCGTTACAGTTGCATATATGCTGTTCCCCAGTCGGTCTACGGCCTCCCGGGGTGGGCACGGTTCAAAATGCCCGGCCCAGGGGGGGCTGTTCATTTTTCATGGCGCCCCTACGCATCTCGCTAACATGATGCTTATAGGGGTAGCCCGCGGGCCTCTTGCCGTAGGCAAGAGGCCAAGGTGCGCCTGTTGCTTTTGCTCGATATGGCGGTAATTGATTTGCTGCAGCGGTTGCTGGGGGAAAGCGCGGACTGAACATCTTCAGGTGCTTCCCAGCGACCACTTTAATCGGTGATTAGACATTTAATAATGACGGCAAAATAAGCACAAAGCTTTTTTCGACTTACATTGACACTCCGACCAAATGTCTTTATTATATACCCAATGGGCTGCAGACAAGCTATGCTATTGCGGCCCCATTACCTTGAAGTGCAGCGAGGTGGAGATTTTCGCCCCAGAAGCAATATTGGTTGGGAGGGTTGTGCAAGTGCTGCAAAAGGGCCGTCATTATTTTACTTCTGAATCAGTTACGGCAGGTCATCCGGATAAGGTGGCCGACCAGATATCTGATACCATACTCGACGCTATCTTAGCTGAAGACCCGGATGCTCGCGTCGCCTGCGAAACAACTGTCACTACCGGCATGGTGCTAGTAGTAGGTGAAATTAGCACCACCTGCTACGTAGATATCCCAAAATTAGTCCGTAATACGGTGAAAGAAATAGGCTATACACGGGCTAAATATGGCTTCGATGGCGACACCTGCGCGGTCATCACTTCTATTGACGAACAATCCCCCGACATTGCTATGGGGGTAGATGCCGCCTTAGAACACAAGATTGGCGCCGAGTCAGACGAGGCAGCCTTAATTGGCGCTGGCGATCAGGGGATGATGTTCGGTTTTGCCTGCAACGAAACCGAAGAATATATGCCTATGGCGCTGTTGCTAGCCCATAAGTTGGCTAAACGCCTCGACGACGTGCGCCGTTCTCGCGTTTTGCCATATCTACGACCCGATGGCAAAACGCAAGTTACCATTGAGTATGAAGGCTATAAGCCGATACGTGTCGATACTGTCATCATTTCTGCCCAGCATAAGCCAGATATCGAGCTGGACACCATTCGGGCAGACATTATCGAGCATGTAATCAAGCCAGTTGTACCGGCCGAATTGCTCGATGACCGCACCCGCATGTTTATTAATCCAACGGGGCGCTTTGTGATCGGCGGCCCGCAAGGGGATGCTGGCCTGACGGGGCGCAAGATTATTGTCGACACCTACGGCGGAGCAGCCCGCCACGGCGGCGGTGCCTTCTCGGGCAAGGATCCGACTAAGGTGGACCGCTCTGCTGCCTATGCAGCCCGCTATGTGGCCAAAAACATAGTGGCAGCTGGCCTTGCCGACCGTTGTGAGTTGCAGCTGGCTTATGCAATTGGGGTAGCTCAACCTGTCAGCATCATGGTTGAAACCTTTGGTACAGGCAAGGTGAGCGATGAATTGATCGTTGAGTTGATAAAGAAACACTTTGACCTGCGGCCGGCAGCGATTATCAAACATCTCGACTTGCGCCGCCCGATTTACCGGCAGGTGGCCGCCTATGGCCATTTCGGTCGTAGCGATTTAGACTTGCCGTGGGAGCGCCTAGATAAAGTAGCTGCCTTGCGGGCTGATGCGGGGCTGAATTAAATACAAAGGTCGCAGTTGTGTTTACGATTGGTGACCTTCCATATAGTTAACGAATGTTAACCATATGTGTATTTTAGGGCGGGAAAGTTCCCGCTCTTTTTTGTTGGGCAGGATTACCACCGTCCCGAGACGAAGGATAAAAGGAGGGAGGGGCAGGCTCTTTGTTTAGCAGCAAAAAACTCGACGAAATTATTGATAACACTATCAGCGTCATAGAGCAAAGCAAGAATGAAATCTTTGAAATTGCCGAGATGTCTAGAGCTGAATATGCCCGGGTGGAAGCACAATTAGAAGAAATGAAAGCACTAGCCAATAAGGTGATCGAGCAAGTAGATCAGAAAGAGCGCGAATTCCGCCTAGCCCGAGTGCGGCTCATGCAAGTCAGCCGCGATTTTGACCGTCACGACGAAGAAACTATCAAACAGGCTTATGAAGAGGCGCAGGCAGTCCAGCTAGAACTAGTAGTGCTGAGAGAGCGCGAAGTTCAATTGCGGTCGCAGCGTGACGAATTAGAACGCTCTTTGCGTACCCTGCTGGCTACCGTCAAAAAGGCCGAAAGGTTGACCATGCAAGTAGGCGTGGCTATGGAATATTTGCGTGGCAATCTGGAAGACCTAGGTGGCAAGCTGGGTGGCATGAAACAGCGCCATCTGCTTGGCGTGCGCGTGATCAAAGCGCAAGAGGAGGAAAGGCGACGCATCGCTCGGGACATCCATGATGGCCCGGCGCAAACCTTAGCCAACGTGATCTTGCGGGCCGAAATTTGCGAAAAGCTGCTGGAAACCGACATGGAGCAGGTTCGTTGCGAATTGCGTCAGCTAAAAGAATCGGTGCGGGCTGGCTTAAAAGATATTCGTAAGGTTATTTACGATCTGCGTCCCATGACTCTCGACGATCTCGGCCTGGTGCCTACCCTGAGGCGCTTTGTTACCGAATTTCAGCACCAATATAAGGTAATAGCTGATTTTGTTGTAACCGGAAGCGAGCGCCGCTTGCCAGCGCATCTGGAGGTTGGCCTTTTTCGCATAGTGCAAGAGGCACTAAATAACGTAGGCCAACATGCTCAAGCGAGCTCTGCTCTAGTTCGCTTAGATTTCGGGGACACGAATTTGGGGCTGCTGGTGAAGGATGATGGTTGCGTTTTTGATGTAAACGAGGTTATGCAGCGCGACGGCGACCATTTTGGCTTGTTGAGTATGCGCGAGAGAACAGAGCTGTTGCAAGGCACATGGCATCTCCACTCGGCACCTGACCAAGGTACTAAACTACTGATACGCATACCCCTCCAGGAGGTGGAAGACGATGGCTATTGATTTAGTACTAGTAGACGACCACAAACTATTTCGGAAAGGGCTTCGCCGCATTCTGGAGCTCGAATCGGATTTTACCGTTGTAGGTGAGGCAGGAAATTGTGAAGAAGCGTTAGCCGTCTTGCGCCAAGTTACTCCAGACGTAGTTCTGATGGATATAAATATGCCAGGTTGTAGTGGCATCGACGCTACCCGGCACATCAAATCATTGTATCCGGAGATTAGCATCCTAGTTCTCACCATCCACGACGATACCGAATACCTTTTTGAAGTAGTGCGGGCCGGGGCTGCTGGCTATCTGTTGAAAGATGTCGAACCGCTGCGGCTATGTGAAGCGATTCGTACCGTCGCTTTAGGAGGGGCGGTAGTCAACCCTGGCTGAGGGGATAAGCTTGTACAGGAATTTGCCCGCTTGGTTGAGCAGCCGGCAGCGACCGTCTTACCCAGCGATACCAACATCATCAGTGCCCGTGAGCAAGAGGTATTGCAGCTGATGGCCCGAGGCTATACTAACCGCGAAATTGCTGCCCAGCTCTTCATCAGCGAAAAGACGGTCAAGAACCACGTCAGCAACATTTTGCGCAAGCTCGACGTCAGTGACCGTACCCAAGCCGTGGTCAAAGGCGTAAAACTAAAACTTGTTACCATTAGCTAGCAGGAAATAATCGCACATTGCGGCCTAATTACATACTATGTAGCACCACAAATCTGACCAGGAAGAGGTGGTGCTACTATGTTATTGTGGGTACTTGGTGGTGCAGGCCTGCTCATGGCCTGGATCCTGTGGGTGTTATACATAACGACGCAGAGTGGGCGGGTTACCGTCAGTCTGGTGTTTAGAGTAGAGCAGGCAGAAAATTATTTAGACCCCTTCCTGCGGACGGTCTGCTGGCTGTTTAAGCAGGTAAATCATTTGGCTTTGGTCGAGGTTTGGATTTTAGCAGTTGATGACGGGGAGGAAGCGCGCAGCATTGTGCATCGCTTACAACGTACCCATCCCTATCTGCGCTTTCGTTCCGAGGTGGCTGATGTGGGCACCTACTTGTCTGCCGCTCGTGGGCAAGCTATCTGGCTGTTAGACTTGATTGAACACAACACGCCCATCACCGCGCTAAAAGTCTTAGAACGGATGTTAACTCAGACGGGGCCTATGCCGCCTGGGACGGTAGCCCTAGTCAATAGTCCTACATAAAAACCAGAAAATCGCCAATTTGAGTCTAAAGAATTATGTACGATTGTCGATTTTTGCGGTATTCTGTTAATCCGAAAAGCAAACACCAGATAAACAACCCCAAACACCCTAACCAAAATTTCATATCTGGAGTATCTGCTACGCTTGTGACAGCCAAGCACTTTTAATCCCGGCAAGCCCCCCAAGCTAACGTCGGGGCACACGTAGCAGCTCCAAAATTTAGCCCTGCTTATGGCCCACAAGTAGGGCTATTTATTTGTTGTAGGCGGTCTATGGACATGGCGCCCCGCGGGGCATTTTGAAACACGCCCACCCGCGGGGCTCTTGGCGTAGGCAAGGGTTCTGGGGCGCGGATGCCGCACCGCCCTCAAGTCAACAAACGCACCTGCTAGCGATAGAGAACCGTCTTCTAGCTTGCAGGATTTTGATATACTTACGTGTAACAAGTGAAATATCAGCGTTTGCTGATTATCATAATTACCCGCAGCGCTAACAGCGTTGCTGAGAGGAGGGCGGTAACCATGGAACAACTAGAAGGTAGCGTCGAGCGCATTACTTTTCGCAGCGAAGAAACCTTTTACTCGGTAGTGCGGTTGCGCTGCCGCGATCACCAAGGATTAGTTACCGCTGTCGGTACCTTTCCCCAACTCACAGTAGGTGAAACCCTGAGGATGCAGGGCGAATGGAGCGTGCACCCCGAATATGGGCGGCAGTTTAAGGTAGCTAGTTACGTGGCCATGGTGCCTGCCACCCTGGATGGCCTGGCCAAGTATCTCGGCTCGGGCTTGGTGAAAGGGGTGGGCCCGGTCACAGCCCAGCGTATCGTCGAG
Source organism: Bacillota bacterium (assembly GCA_012735505.1). Classification (GTDB taxonomy): domain Bacteria; phylum Bacillota; class UBA994; order UBA5500; family UBA5500; genus JAAYHE01. Next base: position 7,471 of record JAAYHE010000031.1, on the reverse strand, counting down.
CATTTTGGGCATCAAGCCTTAGATATATTAGAAAACCAGCCCGAACGCCTGGTAGAGGTTCCAGGCATCGGGCCGGCCAAAGCAGCCTCCATCGGCCAAGCTTTTGCCGAACAGAAAGAGATTCGCGATGTGATGATCTTTCTCCAGGGTTATGGAGTCTCGCCAGGCTATGCTGCTCGCATTTATCGCCACTATGGCAGCGAAGCGCCGCAAGTGATTCGCGACAACCCTTACCGCCTTGCCGATGAGGTATTCGGCATTGGCTTCAAGACTGCCGATAAACTAGCCCAGTCATTGGGGCTCATGCCCGAGTCGGCTCCACGGCTGATCGCTGGCCTCAAATATGTTTTAGGGCAACTGGCCGACGCTGGCCACACTTCTTACCCACTAACCGAATTTTACCAGGAGGCCGCCGCAGTCTTAGAAGTCGATGCTGACCTGCTACCTGCGGCCTGCGCTATTTTACAGGCTGAAACGGAAGTTTTTCTGCTTGACATCGATGGCCAAACAGTAATTTACTTAGCACCCTTCTTTTATGCCGAGCAAGGGGTGGCTAACCGTTTGGCGGAGCTCTGTTGCCAGCCTCGTCAGCTCGAGTTAGACCTGGGGCTGGAGTCAGAGATAGCTGCCTTAGAGCAAGAGCAACGCTTGCGCCTAGCTCCCGAGCAGCGGCAAGCTTTAGTTACGGCCCTCCAAAACGGCGTCACCGTCATTACCGGCGGGCCCGGCACCGGTAAAACTACCATCGTTCGTTCCTTGCTCCAGTTGATGGCCAATCGCAATCGCAAGGTCTTGCTAGCAGCCCCTACCGGTCGGGCTGCTAAGCGCATGTCGGAAACTACAGGCAGTGAAGCGAAAACTATCCATCGTCTGTTAGAATATGCCTTTGTAGAAGGCCAGGGCATGGCTTTTGCGCGCAATGAAGATAACCCCCTCGAGGCTGACGTGGTCATCCTCGACGAGGCTTCCATGATCGATATCTTACTCATGTATCATTTCCTCAAGGCCCTTCCTCCCGACTGCCAGCTAGTCTTAGTGGGAGACATCGATCAGCTGCCTTCGGTAGGGCCGGGCAATGTGCTCCGTGACATTATCGATTCGGAGGCTGTGCCCACTGTGCGCCTAAAAACTATTTTCCGCCAAGCCGGCAAAAGCCTTATCGTTGTTAACGCTCACCGGGTTAACAGCGGTGAATTCCCTTATCTTAACGTCAAGGGTAAAGATTTCTTCTTCATCCAAGAGGAAGAACCCATGAAAATCCTCGATACGGTTCTCAAGCTCTGCCAACAGCGTCTGCCCAACGCCTATGGTTATCATCCGTATGAAGATATTCAAGTGCTTACCCCTATGCGGCGCACTCCCATCGGGGTAGACAACTTAAATATCGAGCTACAACGGGTGCTCAACCCGCCGGCAGCACAAAAGCCGGAAGTCAAACAAGGTTGGCAGCTGTTTCGTCTAGGCGATAAGGTAATGCAGACCCGCAATAACTATAAGAAGCAAGTTTTCAATGGCGATATTGGCCGCGTACAAGCTATCGACCTCGAGGAGAATGAAGTGGGCGTCGTCTTTCCTGAAGGGCGTTACGAGCGCCTTGTCACCTACGACTTTTCCGAGCTAGATGAATTGACCTTGGCTTACGCTATTTCGGTGCATAAAAGCCAGGGTAGCGAATATCCGGTAGTAGTGCTCCCTATTTCGGTGCAGCACTATATCATGTTGCAGCGCAACCTACTGTACACGGCTATTACCCGCGCCAAAAAATTGGTCGTTTTGGTGGGCACCAAAAAGGCTATTGCCCTTGCGGTTAAGAATAACAAAGTGGAAGAACGCCATACCCTCTTGCAGTGGCGCTTGCAGAAGGCGCTAGCAGGTGCACAGCGGAGGTGAGACGATGCACTGTTTGCCGTTTTGGGTCTATAAGCTGACAGGTGCCAGCCGCCGCCGTCGCTACTATTACACCCCTAATCCGCGGCTGGATGCCAGCTATTGGCAAGAGCAGGGGGGAGGGCAAGTGCAGGTGCTGACGCCGCCCTTATCCATAGCGCAGGCCGAGGCCTTGTGCCAAGCCTTACTCGCTAATATCGATAGACCACGGCAGGAGTCGCGCTTAATTCAAGAGCTTTGGGCTCAAATCGGCCAACAGCAGGTGCCCCCGCTAGAGGCGGTTCAGCCTTTAGCCGGCTGGACAGGAGCCAACGAGGCGAAGGAACTGCACAAAGTGCTCAGTGGTCGGATTCTGCTCTTGGCCGAGGTCGAGCAGGCTGTGGCAGAGCGGCGCTTAATTTTTTCCTATCCGCTGGCAGATCTGCTCCAGTATCTTCACCTAGACCAAAAACTCGAATGTCGGGCTGCCGTAACAGAAGAACCGCGGCGCAGTTGCTTGCGCTGTGGCCAAGTAGATCTACAGCCTAGCAGCTGTTTAGAATGTGGCGCCCCTCATGTCTGGGTGTGTTCTGCCTGCGGCAACATGGGGCAAGCTAAGTCGTGCGTACCATTATATGCTTGTCCAACGATTGGGTCGGCCCAGCCTCGCTCGGTGAATTGCCAGTTACCCGCCCCTTTAACAGCACCCCAAGTTTTGGCCGCTCAGTCACTACAGCAGTTTGTCAGGCAGACTCAACACAAAACCTGTCTCTTTTGGGCCGTTTGTGGTGCCGGTAAAACTGAGGTAGCCATGCCCGCCGTGCAGCAAGTATTAGCTGCCGGAGGTCGGGTACTTTGGGCTACCCCCCGGCGCGATGTGGTAACCGAGTTAGCCCCCCGTTTGACAGCAGCCTTTCCTGACATATCACTAGCCGCCTTGCATGGGCAAGCTGCAGTCCGTTTTAGCGATGACCCTTTAGTGATTGCTACTACACACCAAGCCATCCGTTTCTTCTCAGCTTTTGATTTAGTCATTCTCGATGAAGTAGATGCTTTTCCTTATAGCGCCAATCCGATGTTGGAACTAGCTGTGCAACGAGCCTTGCGGCCCGATGGCAAGCTCATCTATCTTACGGCTACACCCACCCCCCAGCTCCGGCAGCAGGTGCGCCGGGGGCAAGCGCAACAGGTTACTTTACCCCTCCGCTGGCATGGCCACCCCTTGCCGGTGCCAGTCAGCAAGCGGGTGCGTTTGCCACGGCCAGGACAGGCAGCGTGGCCTATTCCTCCCTTACTGAGCGAGATCATCACCGCTAGCTTGGAGGAAGACTCGTGCCAGCTGCTAATCTATGTACCTAGTGTGCGATTGGCCGAGCAGGTGGGGCAAGCCCTCAAGGTCCACTTTGGCAGTCAACAAGCAGAATATATACATGCTCGGGATCCCCAGCGGGATGTAAAACGCGCAAGCTTTTTTGCCGGCGAATTCCCTATTTTAGTGACAACCACTTTGCTCGAACGGGCTGTTACCATACCGCGGGTCAATATTGTGGTTTTGTATGCCGACCATGCCACCATCTTCTCGACCCCCGTATTAATGCAAATTGCCGGCCGGGCCGGCAGAGCGGCAGCTTACCCTACCGGCAAGGTCTACTATCTGGCTGAGCGACCTAGCCGCGAGATGCGGCAAGCCATAAAGCAAATTCAACAACTGAACCTAGCGGCACGGCAGGTGGCCGTTGCTGCTGCCAAGGAGGCAAGTAAGCATGTGGAAAGTTGATCTCAACTGTGATATGGGAGAGGCTTTTGGTGTTTACACCATTGCTCCTGATGCTGACATCATGCCCCTCATTTCTTCGGCCAATATCGCCTGCGGCTGGCACGCCGGAGACCCGCACGTCATGCGTCGCAGCGTCGAGTTGGCTCTAGAACACGATGTGGCCATCGGTGCCCATCCAGGCTATCCCGATTTACTGGGATTTGGCCGGCGTAACCTGAGCCTTACTCCGGCCGAATTAAAGGACTATGTTACATACCAAGTGGGGGCTCTGGCTGCTTTTGTGAAAGCAGCCGGTGGTCGCCTCCACCACGTTAAAGCGCACGGTGCCATGTATAATCAGGCGGCTGCCGACCCCAATTTGGCTCGCGCCTTTGCCGAGGCTATTGCTGCCTGCGATGAAGATTTAATCGTGGTAGGCTTAGCTAATTCCCATCTGTTGAGCGAAGCTAAAAAGCTAGGCTTGTCTGTGGCCAGCGAAGTTTTTGCTGATAGGGGTTATTTGCCCAACGGCGCTCTTATGCCCCGCCATTTGCCCGGAGCTGTTTTGCATGACCCAGACCTAGTGGTCAGCCGCGTGCTGACCATGGTGAAAGAAGGAACTGTGCAGGCTAAAGACGGTAGCATTATTCAGCTTAGAGCCGATACCATATGTGTCCATGGTGACACCCCCGAGGCCCTTGCTCATCTAAAGGCTTTGCGCCAAGCCTTAGCTGCTGCCCAAATTAAAATAACTCGTGTTAGTGGAGGTGATAGTCGTGTCTAGTCCTCGTATCGTGCCTGTCGGCGATGCGGCAATTCTAGTTGAGTTCGGACAAGACATTGATCCTGCAATACAGGCTCAGGTGGCCGCCCTCGCTCAAATTTTGGAGGAGGCACGTCACCCTGTCATTCGCGAATGGGTGCCGACCTATCGATCTATTATGATCCATTACTACCCATCGTTAGCTCCCTATGAGGGGTTAGCTGCTTGGCTGCATGATCGTATCCAGATGGCAAGGGGGCAACAGGCTGTTAGCCGCCGCCGGGTGACCATCCCGGTCTTGTATGGCGGTGAAATGGGCCCCGATTTAGATGCGGTAGCGGCCCATACCAAACTTAGCCCCGATGAAATAATTGCTCTCCATCAGGAGCCCGACTATTTGGTCTATATGCTAGGATTCCTGCCAGGATTTCCTTACCTGGGTGGTCTGGATCCGCGCTTAGTTACGCCCCGTTTGGCCACCCCGCGCACCCAGGTGCCAGCCGGGTCGGTAGGTATCGCCGATGCCCAAACCGGTATTTACCCCCTGACTAGCCCAGGAGGCTGGCAGTTGATCGGCCGCACCCCGGTTAAGCTCTTTGATCCAGAGCGGGAGGAGCCTTTTCTCTTGGCAGCTGGTGATATCTTGCGTTTCCGGGCTATAGATCAGAATGAATACGATAGCATAGCTGCTGCCGTTGCTGCCGGGACCTATGAGTTTACCGCAATAGAGCCCGACTACCAAGCCGGGTCATAAGCTTGCGGGTTGGAGATAGCACCTAACGGGCGCAAGCAGGTGCTTCTGCAATTCGCCATTGGCTCGAAATTACCAATACCTGAAGGGAAAGGTCTTTTTCCGCCCTGCACAGGCGCTCTAAGCGACCAACTGACCTTCCCGCAGAATTCTGTTTTCAAGGAGGTATGCAGTATGCAGCATGTGCATGTTATTACGCCCGGCCTCTTTACTACCGTACAAGACTTAGGCCGTGTGGGTTACCAACGTTTTGGCGTGCCCGTGGCTGGCGTTTTCGATACAGTATCAGCCCAAGTGGCCAACTGGCTGGTCGGCAACAAGGGAGATGCGGCAGTGTTAGAAATTACCTTTGCTGGCCCGACTTTGCGCACTGAAGTTACCCTGCAGGCGGCCATCACCGGCGGGCAACTACAGGCAACCCTTGATGGCAAGCCGGTGCCTATGTGGCAATCATTTACCTGGCAAGCTGGCCAAACTCTTGCCATAGGCAACATTACAGCCGGGGCTCGGGCCTATTTAGCTGTTAGCGGCGAAGGCTGGCAGGTGCCCGTGGTGATGGATAGCCGCTCTACCTATGTGCGGGCAGCCATTGGCGGTCTGGAGGGGCGGCAGCTACAGGCTGGCGATCAACTCCCTGTCAGCTCGGAGCATCCACCCTACACCCACCGTTACTTACCACAAGCCTTCTGGCCCATTGTAGCCGATGAAATTTGCTTGCGTTTCGTTCCTGGCCCCCAAACCGATCATTTCGAGCCCGACGCTGTAGAAAAGCTTTGTGCTAGCACTTACACCGTTAGCCAAGCCTCCGATCGCATGGGCTTACGCCTGCAGGGGCCGAGCATTGTGCCCCTCAAGCCCGACATCATTTCCGATGCTATCGCCCTCGGCTCTATGCAAGTGCCTAGAGACGGGCAGCCGATCGTCATGGGACCCGACCGACAAACCACCGGCGGTTATCCTAAAATCGGCACGGTCATTACTGCCGATATAGTCCGCCTAGCCCAAGCCCGCCCGGGAACAAAAATTACCTGGCAGGCAGTAACGGTCGCAGAAGCCCAGGAACTGGCCAAAGCCTATGTGGATCAACTCTACAGGATGCAGCAGGTGATCAACAAAGAGATTGCAGGTAGGTCCTTCCAGGTGCAGATCGGGGATAAAGTTTTACACAGTTTTGTTGAACGCTTACACTAACATTGAGCCGTGCTTAGGCCGGAACAGGGCTTTAAGATTATTTCCCATAAGGGTTGAGAGGGTAAGATGAGGAGAAAATTGCAGTCTCTCTGGCGATTTTGCCTCGATTTGCTTTTCCCGCCGGCGCCGACTTGCTTCTTCTGTCAGCGGCCCTTGCCACAAAAGGGGCAGGTATGTTTTTCTTGCCTGCAAGCCATCTCGCATCCGCCGGGCCCGCTCTGTCGGCGTTGCGGGAGGCCATTAACCGACAAAGCCACCCACTGCCCCCATTGCGTAGGTGCTGATTGGGCTTTTACCCAAGCCCGCAGCGTAGGCCCTTACACTGGCGAGCTGCGCCTAGCGGTGCACCGCCTCAAGTTCCGCAACCAACAAGATAGCGCCCGCGTATTAGCCCGGCTGATGTTTCAGGCCATAGAGGCAGAGTGGTGGCCCCAGCTAGATGCCATTGTGCCAGTGCCTCTGCATCGCGATCGGGCCCGCCAGCGGGGATACAATCAGGCGGAACTCTTGGCCTACGAGCTCAGCCTATTGAGCAGCTGCCCCATGCAGCTTTTGCTCGAACGGCAGCAGCCGACACCGGCTCAAACTGGCCTCAGCCGCAGACAACGGCGTCTCAACATGCAAAAAGCCTTCCGCCTAGCACCAGAAGCCTGGCATCGTGTCCAGCAAAAGCGCATTCTCTTGGTAGACGATGTGCTGACTACAGGCAGCACCCTCGATGCCTGTGCGCGTACCCTGCGGCGAGCAGGTTGTCGGGAGGTGCGCGTAGTTACGGTGGCAATTACCAACAAAGAATTACAATAATGCGCCATTCTTACAAGGAGTGATGAGAATGAGCTTAAACGTAGCTAACTGTCCCCGGTGCGGTAAAATTTTTGCTATGACCATAAAAAACCTTTGCCCCGACTGTGCCCGAGAAGATGAAGAAATGTACGAAAAGGTATATAGGTACTTACGCGATAACCCTAATTCTACGCTACAACAAGTGAGTGCCGGCACGGGCGTGCCTGAAGAACGTATCTTGAATTTCCTGCGGGAAGATCGCATTTATGCGGCCGAATGGAGCCAGCTCAGCTACCCTTGCGAACGCTGTGGTGCAGGCATCAAAAGGGGGCGCTACTGCGATACCTGCGCCAAAGAGATG
>JAAYHE010000030.1 GCA_012735505.1 Bacillota bacterium | reverse complement strand
TTTTCTGATAAGATGGTTGTGCCAAGGACAGACCTCCCTACACTTTGTATTCTTCCCGCAATGCTACGCGTTGCGAAAGGTTGGCATTGCTTTGGATACCCATAGTCTAATCACTTCCACAGGTAAAGGCTAAATCCTCCTATTTGAGTCACAACTGAAGCATATTGCTAAGCGGACATTTTTAGTCCAGGCCTCCTTGCAGGTTTTTATTGCCACTAGGGCGAAACAGACTTCATGAGTAAGGAGGTATGACGGATGAACCCAGTAATTAATGCCATATTGTCGCACGCTTCCATTCGCAGGTTTACCAACGAGGATGTGCCCGACGAGCTGATCGAGCAGATTGCCCGTGCCGGGCAGCAGGCTCCCTGGGGCAGATGTATGCTTGCATTTATACCAAAGATCAAGCCAAGCGAGAGCGGCTTAGCCAGCTGTTTGGGCCTCTCGTGACCCGCGGCCCTGTCTTTATGCTTTTCTGCCTAGACTATCGTAAGTTAGAGACGTTTATTGCCTCAAAGGGGCGGGTGAATACTGCCAGCGATGCCATGATGCTTTTCCTAGGCATCCAAGACGTAGCCTACTTTGCTCAGAATATGGTGCTAGCTGCCGAAAGTCTAGGGCTGGGTACAGTTTTCCTAGGCTCAGCTCCCCAATTAGATAGCGAATTGCGCGAGATTTTCTGCCTACCCGACAGGGCATTCCCGGTAGTTGGCATGGTGCTAGGCTATCCAGCGGAATCGCCTAAACCGCGGCCGCGTATACCCACCAAATTTGTATTACATCGCGATGAATATTACGATCTCGACGCTGACGATGTGGAGGAGGCTCTTTCTGTAATGGACGCAGGCCTCATCCGCGAAGGCTATTATGCGCGCCTGAACGCCAAAATCAAGAAACCCGAGCCTGGTGAAGATGAGGTCGGCTATGACCAATATGGATGGGGCGAGCACATTTCTCGCAAATATGCGCGTCAGGGCCTCCGCCACGACACCCTCATGGAAGCCTTGCGCCAAGCTAAAATAGAACCCTAAGAAAATGGACCGAGGGGATAGAGCCCTCGGTCCAGTTCTATTTTTCGCGCTCTGGTGGTTGGTTCTATACCAAGTCAGTCAAATCAGGCTTGCCAAAAATGATCTTTTCACCGTCGTTGACCACGATACAGGGTATGCCAACGCGACCAGCTTCTCTTACAGAAGCAAACGCCGGGTGCTTATCACGATAGTGCAAGAATGCTCTCAGAGCCCGCATGCTAGCGGTAATGTCTTGATATACAAAGTCGACATTGTTTTGTAAAAGAAACTCTTTCACGGGAGAGCATCCGGGTCACAGTTGGCTACCAAACATGATAATCTTCTGCATGAGATAACCCCTTTCCCAAGATATATTAATAGTTGCAGGACAAAATGCCTGTAGCCCAGCGGTCATGCAAGTGTTTAGAGCTATCATATCAATTCATTTATCTTTCTCGAAAAACTGCCAGTATTCGTCACCCCAGTATTTCTTAATGAACTCGTCTCGTCCGGAAATCTTGCGGTCTTGCTGATACTCCACCGGGTTCTTCTTATAGAAATCTTGGTGATATTCTTCTGCCAGGTAGAAGGTAGTGGCTGGAATTATTTCGGTGACAATAGGGGCGTCAAAACGACCGGAAGCGGCTAAAGCCTGACGCGAGGCCTCGGCTAGCCTTTTTTGTTCCTCTGTAGTGTAAAAAATAGCGGTTCGGTAGGAAGGCCCCCTGTCGTGGAATTGCCCACCAGGATCAGTCGGGTCGATTTGCATCCAGTAAGCCTGGAGTAATTTTTCATAGCTGACCATATTTGGATCATAAGTGATCCTTACGGCCTCATAGTGTCCCGATTGCTGCGACTTTACTTGCTCGTAGGTCGGATTGGGTATGTGCCCCCCTATATAGCCCGACTCTACTTCTATGATGCCGTCGAGCGCATGAAAAGGCGAAACCATGCACCAAAAACAACCGCCAGCAAAAATGGCCGTTGCATATGCTTTTTCCACTTCCGATGCCTCCTTGTATAACACGCGCGCGAGCATGACCGCGACCGCTCTAATCACAGCTAAGGGCTACAAGCAAATAGTTGCAGTGTAACTACACAAGCTATGCCTTGCCGGGGTATTGTATCTAATTCATCATTAGAGCTAAAACTCCTTTATTTGCACCAATAGTTAAGATTTTGTTTCGAGAAGGTAAACTTCACCTTATCGGCAGGATATTTTGTTCTAGTAGCGAAATATATTTTATTGACAAGCAAGGAAAGGGATGAGGACTATTGTCAGCTATGCCAGAGGGAAAAGTTGATCGCAGATCGGAATTGGCCCGTCAGTCGCAAGAGAACCTGCTAAAGGCTGTTTTGCTACTGGCTGGGCCTGTAATTGTTGAAATGGCTTTGCAATCGACGGTTGGGATTGCCGACGTGGCTATGGTTGGGCGGCTCAGTGCTGCGGCTATAGCCGCTGTAGGTCTATCTAACCAGGTTTATATGATAGCAACGACCGTTTTTGCTGCTATACGTACCGGTACTACCGTCTTGGTAGCGCGCTTGGTAGGTGCTGGGGATACAGAGGGTGCCAGTAAAGCGGCGCGGCAATCTTTGCTGTTATCCGTCGTCATTGCCTTGGCACTGGCCGGCTTCGGAGTCTTATTCCCAGCTGCCGGTATGCGCTTGCTCGGAGCTGACGAAGAAGTTGTATCTGTTGGTATTGGCTATATGCGTTGGAAAGCTTTATCGATGATTCCTGCCATTTTCTGCATGACAGCCACCGGTATTTTGCGTGGTTGTGGCGATACAGTTACTACCATGTATGCCAATACGACTGTTAATATCTCGAATATTGTTTTTAACTGGATCTTCATTTATGGCAACTTAGGGATGCCAGCTATGGGGGCTGCTGGCGCTGGTTTCTCTACCATGTTAGGTTATGTGCTGGGAGCAATGATAATGGGTTGGGTATTAGTTAAAGGTAAGGCTAGCGTGCAAGTTAACGTGAGGGGTGATTACAGCCTCGATTGGCCGATGATGAAGCGGGTTCTCAATATTGGTTTACCAGCTGCTGGAGAACAGATAATGCTAAGAGGAGCCCAGATCTTCTTTACCATGATCATTACTGGTCTCGGCACATTTATGTACGCTGCTCATCAGATTGCACTCCGGGCAGAGTCGGTATCCTTCATGCCTGGCTTTGGTTTTTCGGTAGCCGCTACTACTTTGGTTGGTCAAAACCTGGGTGCACGCCAGCCCGAAGTCGCTAATCGAGCCGGCTGGCTGACTATGAGACTTGGAATAATGTTCATGAGTGTTATGGGAGTAATCTTGTTCGTTTTTGCTGAACCCTTAGTAGGTTTCTTTACTACTGAACCCGAGGTAATCGAAGCTGGCGCTGAAGTTTTGCGGATCATGGCTTTGGTCCAGCCTTTTATGGCGGTTGCCCGAGTTGGAGCTGGCGCTCTCCGTGGCGCAGGCGATACCAAGTTCGTCATGTTTGGCACCGGTTTAAGTATTTGGGTTGCTCGTTTGAGCTTGGCCTATTTCTGTGTAAACGTGCTCAATTGGGGTCTGGTAGGTGCTTGGGTAGGCATGGCTGCCGACCAAATAGCACGGGCCGTCCTTTTCGGTATTCGTTATTACCAGGGTAAATGGAAGGCAATTGAAGTTTAGAAAAATAGAAACCCGCATTACCTATTAAGGGGGTAGTGACAATGCATTTACCTAAGATAGTGGTTACAGCCACAGCATCTACTCCCGTGAGAACGGATGTTTTTCGCTCGGTAATAGCTGGTAGAGCTATAGTGCAAGAAGTTGACCTGCCTTTTTCTGATGGCAACCAAGACTTGGAGCCTTATTGGCAGCAATTAGAGACGGCGCATGCTCTCTTTGTCCGTACAGGTAACATTCCTGCGCCCTTGCTGAGGCGGTGTCACAACCTGCAGGGTATCGTAACGCACGGTGCCGGGGTAGATCAGGTGGACGTGAGTGTTGCAGAGAGTCTAGGAATCAAAGTGATCAATTTGCCAGGAGCAAACGCTAATGCGGTTGCCGAGCTGACGCTAGGCCTAATGTTGGCGAGCTTACGGCGAATTCCACAGGCCGATCGGCTGTTACGTTCCTCTGGTTGGGAAACTAGCCGCCTCCCTGGTATGGAACTAGGCGGTAAAACGGTAGGCCTGATAGGTTTTGGCCAAATTGGGCGTAGGGTGGCTGCCCTTTTACAACCCTTTAACGTGCGTCTGTTAGTAACCAATCGTAGCGTGCCTGCAGCAGTCGGTCTTGACTATGAATTAGTCAGCCTGGAAGAACTGCTGGCTGCTAGTGATATTGTTAGCATCCACGTACCCCTGACTCCTGACACACGGCATATGCTAAATAAACAACGCCTAGCTTTGCTCAAGCCGGGTGTCATCATAGTTAATACAGCTCGCGGCGCAATCATTGAGCAAGAAGCGCTGCGGAAAGCACTAATGAGTGGGCATTTAGCAGGTGCTGCTCTTGATGTGTTTGATCCAGAGCCTCCTGCTACTGATGACCCCCTACTTAGGATGGATAATGTCATTCTAACGCCGCATTTAGGCGGTTCTACGCAGGAGTGCCTTGTCGAGTTGGCACGACGAGGGGCAGCTGCCGTTATCGAGTTGCTAGGCTTATGAGCAGTTAGGAAGATCAATACTACAATTGTTGGCCCGGGAGGCTACAGGCCACCCGGGTTTTTGTATTTTGTTGCTAATGCCGAATGCTGTCAAATTTGGTTGCACGTTGGCAGGAATTTTGCTCCAAATTGGCGAACCTAGTAGCTTGATTCGGCGTTCTTAAAAACTATTTCTTTTAGGGAGACGTACATGGATGATAAGCGTGAGACTGAGGGCTTTTCTCTAATGAAACTGCAGCAGCATTTAAATTTACAGGATGTTTTGGACTGTCTACCCCATCCGGTTCTGCTGCTTGATGACCAAGGTCGCTTGCAGTTGTTTAATGCTTATGCCGTATTTTGCAACTGACACCTGCGCGGCACCTGGGTCAGTCTGCTGTAACCTTGTTCCCGTGGCTGGAAAACCAATTAGAAGTAGTAGGTGATCCTTTCTGGGACCATGAGTGTCTGGTGTCGACTGTTCAAGGTGAGCGTCACACGATGGTACGCATAGCGGCATTGCCAATAGAATCGGTGGACGGTTTTATTGTCACTTTATACGATATAACCGAGCAGAAATTAGCTCAGGTGGCTTTAGAGACTAGCAAAAAACGTTTACAACAAACTATCGATTATCAAAGGCAAGTTGAAGCCCAGCTAATCTACAAGAGTCAACACGATGACCTTACTGGCCTTTATAACCGAGCTTATTGGCAGCAGGCTATCAACCAACTCGACGCGGCCCGAATCACGCCAGTTGCCCTCTTGCTATGCGATATCGATGGCCTCAAATTCTTTAACGATACTTTAGGTCATGATGCGGGTGATAGGCTATTGATCAAACTAGCGGACATTTTGCTGGCTACTGTGCCCCCGTCAGCTGAGATAGCGCGTATCGGCGGAGACGAGTTTGCTATAATTTTGCCCCATACGGGGCAAGAAGAGGCCTTAGCCATTTGTCAAGCGGTACGAGAAGCGGTACAAGAATATAATGTCAACAATTCCGCACTTCCTTTAAGTGTTTCTATAGGTGTAGCTTTGCGTGTTGATCCCGGCGAGCCGATGAACTCTTTATTCAAACGCGCCGATGACCGCATGTATCGCGAAAAGCTTAACCGTAGTCAGAGTGCACGTAGTGCCCTGGTGCAAACACTTAGTTCCGCGCTCGAGGCGCGCGACATAGGAACCGAAGGTCATGC
>JAAYHE010000029.1 GCA_012735505.1 Bacillota bacterium | reverse complement strand
TTTAGAATGATGTGGATGATATTCTTTATTTCTCGCAGGGAAATACCTCCGTATGCAGAATACTAAGAGTGTGGGCTGTATGTTAGCAATATTGTTTGGGGGGTAATATATATGGTCCTTCGAGCCTGTAGCCTGCGCGATGCCGACGTCATATTTGTCCAGATTGGCTCAGTCCAGCTGATTAATATCAACGTTCTCGACTGCGCCGAGAAAAACGCCAAAAATCAGAATGGGGATAAGAAGTGTTGCCTGCAGGAAACCCAACCTGCACAACAGAACACAGGCTCATAATACCGCTAAGGGATGGCGCGAAACATTTCTAACGACTTTAAGTGCGCGACGCGCCTCTCTTTCACGCATCACCAATCGTCTGCTAAGTTTATTAAGCAATATCCATACATTTGCACGAGCGATGTATAGGTTTTGCTTCTTTACAATTTGTCAGGCTGCACATTAAAAGACGGCTTTCTGGTACTCATCAACACCAGTTGCCGTCTTTTGTTTTCTTTGAGGCTTAATATATGTACTGTATCCGGGGATAAGGATGGGTGAAAGATTACCTAGAGGATGATTGTTCTCACAACATGGCTAATCCTAATACCCCGGGTAGCGCTCCCAGTCTAGGTTGTTTTCGTCGTATTCGACCAACAGGTCATCAGCAATGGTCTGGATAATAGGTAATAGTTCTATACCCTCTACCCACTCGGCGGGGATTGCCTGCAAGCCCAAATAGGCCCCTAAGATGCTACCGGTGATTGCCCCGGTACTGTCGCTGTCACCATCGTGGTTAACCGCGGCGATCAGCGCTCGCTGAAAATCATCTTGGTAGCGAAGGGCACAGTAAACTGCAATAGCTAGGGCTTCCTCGCCGACCCAGCCTTGCCCAAGGGTAGAAATTGCTTCAAAGTCGGGTAGGTCGCTATCCACTAGACTTATGGCTTGCCGTAAAGCGGCCGCACACTCCTCGTGGCCTACATACCTTTCTAGCTCGATGAGTGAGCTGTTGACCGCCTCCGCCAACTCTTGCCCTGCGATTATGCCAGCAATTATGTAAGCCAAAACCCCAGCCGACAGATAACCAGAAGGATGACCGTGGGTTAGAGCTGCTATCTCGGCAGCCAGCTGAAAGGCTTTTTCCTGCCTGAAAAATAGGCCAACGGGCGCTACACGCATAAGGCCACCACAGCCCTTGCTGTTATTAATGGGCTCGGCAATGGTTCCTAGCTCTCGGCTGAGCAGAGCTGACAAGCAGGTATTGCCTGGGGCACGGCAGGCATAAAGTTCGGGAACCTTAAGCAAGCAGCCGTCGTAGGCCCAATCGCATTCTTCATGTTTGGGATAGCCTTGGGTTATTAGCCAGCGCTGGTAAGCGAAGTAAACAACTGAGGGAACATGGCAAATGCCCTTGGCTATACTCCGGGTCTGTGCCCGCAAGATCCCTTCGGCGGTAAACAAGGTCATTTGGGTGTCATCACTAATTTCGGCCACGCCTTTCGGCCCGAGCTGCAAATCCCTAATACCTTCAGGACCATAACGTTGCTGAATCTCGCTATAACATAGAAATTCCACCGGATACCCTAACGCGTCGCCAATAGCTCCACCTATGAGGCAGCCGTGGAAATGATCGGCCTGTTTACGCATTTACATCACCCTCCCAAAACCCCGATATCACCACCAACAGGTCTAAAGCCTAGCTTTTCGTAAAAGGCCTTGGATGCCTGTATGTCCTTAACGGTTAGGCTAACTGAAAACACTCCTAGGTCCACGTTTATACCCCCTTTATAGCGCGTATTGCACTGCTTAACCATGCCCTGTTCCCTGCTAATGCCTATATAACCGTGCAGTCGCTTATTGTAATAGCATTCGGCATTAGAGGGATAGAATCCTGTAAGCAAAACGGGAGTGGCCCCCAGTCCCGTTGCACTTAACTTTTGCTATTCCATTCCTAACAGCGGCCAAGAGCTCGTCATAGCTTTATGCTTTGCGATTAGCCTCGGGCGAGGAATCAAGGCCCTACATTGGATAAAGTCATTCCTTATATGTAGGCAGCAGATACAGAACAGCTAGAGCACACTTTTACTGGCTTAGATGGCCCAATAAATGATAGAATAATGTTCCAGCATCAGC
The DNA here is from genome assembly GCA_012735505.1 of Bacillota bacterium. Taxonomy (GTDB): domain Bacteria; phylum Bacillota; class UBA994; order UBA5500; family UBA5500; genus JAAYHE01. The sequence continues at coordinate 86,928 of JAAYHE010000029.1, read as the reverse complement.
GAAACTAAATGCTAGGCAATATAATAAGGAGATCAGGCAAATGGGTATTTTCGATAGGATTAGGAAACTGGCCAAAGTGGCTGGTCTAGTACCAATATCTTTACAGGAGGCAACTAAGAGTGCTCCTAACGCTATGGGCTGCTACAAATATATTGTGGTGGGCTAAAGTATGTGGGAAAAGCTGAGGATGGAATTAGAAAGCGGTTTGTTCAGTATTACAATGGGACGACAGCCCATTATCCGTCGGCGAAAGCGATCTACGCAAACAGAGAAAAGATAGCTGTTAGCTGGGTGGTACTAAAATCGAGGGAGCAATGTAGACAACTTGAAGCCAAGTGGATTAGCGAATTGAAGCCCGAGTGGAACAAACAAAGCGGCTGGAAGAGGTAGTTTCCTCTTTCAGCCCATCCTTTTGTTTACATCTTAGTCGGGAAAAACCTAGCATTTAGCGAGACAATTACCACACTTGTTTCCCTTTAACTATTTGCACGAACATTGTCTAATAATGCGATTTTCTTTTAAATCAGCTAAACGTTACATTTACCTAACACTTCTTGACACCAATATGTTATACATGCTAGCTTCATGTCGGGGGAGTAGCAATTTTCTATCCCGCATAACTCCCAAATATTATAACAATATAGAGGTGGGAAATAGACAAATGAAGAAACGCCTAGAGCAAGACTTGCTAGGTACCATGGAATTGCCTAGCGATGTCTATTATGGCATCCAGACCCAGCGTGCAGTAGAAAACTTCCCGATCACCGGCTACAAGCCAGGGAAAGGACTAATTGAGGCCTTAGCTATAGTTAAGAAAGCAGCAGCTCTGGCCAACATGAAAGTAAGACAATTGGACGAAGAGAAGGCTAAGGCAATTGTTCAGGCTGCTGACGAGATCCTAGAAGGTAAATTTCTAGATCAGTTCGTGGTAGACGTCATTCAGGGTGGTGCGGGAACATCCCTAAACATGAACGCTAACGAGGTTATAGCCAACCGGGCTATCGAAATCCTGGGTGGAGAAAAAGGAGATTATTCGGTAGTCTCGCCGAACACCCATGTCAATATGTCCCAGTCGACCAACGACGTTATTCCTACCGCCGTTCGCATCACGGTACTCAAGATGTTGAAAGAACTGCTAGCAGAATTAGAACTCTTACGCGAGGCACTCCTCAAGAAGTCGGAAGAGTTCGATGACGTGATTAAGATGGGTCGTACCCACCTGCAGGACGCTGTTCCTATCCGTTTAGGACAGGAGTTTGCAGCTTACGCAGCTACCATCACCAGAGATATTAAGCGCATCACAGCCGCATCTGAAGCTCTTTATGAAGTCAACATGGGCGCAACGGCTGTCGGTACCTGCGTTAACGCCAAAGTAGAGTATATCGAGTCGGTAACCGAGTACTTGAAAGAATTCTCTTCCCTGCCTCTCCGTAGTGCCGAGAACATGGTAGACGCTACACAAAATGCTGACGTTCTCGCTGCATTTTCGAGTACTCTGAAAATCCTCGCACTCAACTTCTCCAAGATAGCTAACGACTTAAGATTAATGGCTTCCGGGCCGCGTGCTGGTTTGAAGGAGATCAATCTGCCTTCAGTACAGCCTGGTTCTTCCATCATGCCAGGTAAAGTTAACCCTGTAATGGCCGAGGTCGTAAACCAGGTGGCTTTCCAAGTCGCAGGTAATGACCATACCATCGCGCTGGCAGCAGAAGCAGGGCAATTTGAACTAAACGTCATGGAGCCCGTACTGGTGTACAATTTGATACAATCAGTACAGATCCTGACCAATGTTGCCAAGGTCTTTAGAGAAAGATGTATCGTGGGCATCACCGCTAACGCCGAAAGATGCCAGGAAATGGTCGACAACAGTGTGGGTATCATCACACCATTAGTGCCCCATGTCGGCTATGAGGTTGCTTCCCAACTAGCTAAGGAAGTAATGAGCAGTAACAAGACTGTGCGACAGCTGCTGTCTGAGAAGGGTCTCTTCTCCGAGGAGGAGCTTGACAAGATCTTAAGCCCTCGAGCCATGACCCAGCCCAGCAGCAACGGCAACTAAGAGTTTGCTTCAAGCTAGTTCTAAGAAAGAGCTAACGGGGTGACATTGTGAGAAAGATTAAGGCTGAAGTTATTAAGGACAAGGTCCGCGACTTGTTCCTGCAAGCCAGCAGCTTTATCGGAGATGATCTCTATAACAAGCTAAAAGAACGCTATGAGGCCGAAGAGTCCCCTGTAGGCAAGTCCGTCTTACGACAGATCATAGAAAACAATGACATTGCAGCTCGGGAACAGCTGGCTATTTGCCAAGATACGGGCATGGCTGTGCTATTTATCGAACTAGGTCAAGAAGTTATGATAGTCGACGGCGATCTAAACGAGGCCATAAACCAGGGCGTACGAGAAGCCTATGTTGGCGGGTACTTGCGCAAGTCGATCGTAGATGATCCGATTTTTGAGAGGAAAAACACCCAAGACAACACACCGGCTGTTACCTATATAGATATCGTACCAGGCGACCAGGTAAAGATTACTGTGACGGCCAAAGGGTTTGGCAGCGAAAACATGAGCAGGATTAAGATGCTCAGGCCGGCAGACGGCGTGGCAGGCGTAAGGGACTTTGTTATCCAAACAGCAGTCGAAGCTGGTCCTAACCCTTGTCCGCCGATTATCGTGGGAGTTGGTGTTGGTGGCACAATGGAAAAAGCCGCTATGCTGTCCAAGAAAGCTTTGCTTAGAAGGGTAGGCGAGCATAACGCAAACCCAAACTATGCAAAACTTGAAGCCGAGATACTCGATGAAATTAACAAATCTGGTATCGGGCCGGCAGGCCTTGGTGGCAGAACCACGGCTCTGGCAGTAAACATTGAGTATTTCCCCACCCACATAGCTGGACTTCCTGTAGCTGTGAATATATGCTGCCATGCATCCCGGCATGCAGAAATAATCATATAGGGAGGATCAGCTAATGGAAAAAGTTATTAGCATAACTACTCCTGTTACTACAAGCCAGGTGCGAGAACTCCGTGCTGGTGATAACGTTTTGATCAGCGGATACATCTACACAGGTAGAGATGCGGCCCATAAGCGGCTAGTGGAACTTGTAGAGGCTGGTAAGGAACTACCCATCGATTTAGATGGACAGTTCATCTACTACGTAGGGCCTTCACCGGCTAAACCCGGCTACGTCATAGGTTCTGCCGGGCCTACCACAAGCTACCGCATGAACCCTTACACCCCTACATTGCTGAAACTTGGCCTGAAAGGCATGATTGGGAAAGGAAGCCTTTCCCCAGAGGTAGTTGAAGCAATGAAGGAACACGGGGCGGTCTACTTTGGAGCTGTGGGTGGGGCTGCGGCCTTGATTTCTAAATCGATCAAGAAGGTCGAAGTAGTTTGCTATGAAGACCTAGGTGCAGAAGCTATCCACAAGTTCTATGTGGAGAACTTCCCTGCAACGGTCGTAATAGATGCAGAAGGTAATAACCTTTACGAAACTGAACCGCTAAAATACCGACTACCCTAGACCTGGAAATGTCCAGCTTGTCCATAATCTGGACAAGCTGGCTTTTATAAAATTAAAGGAGGATCACCGATGGATGTCAGACAAGAGGCTCTAAAACTTCACAGTGACAACCAAGGCAAGATCGAAGTGAACAGCAGGGTTACGATAGAAGGCCCTGACACCCTAGGCCTTGCCTACACTCCAGGCGTTGCAGAACCGTGCAAGGAAATTCACAAAGATCCAGATGCTGCCTATAAGTACACAGCCAAGGGTCGACTGGTTGCAGTAGTCACCGATGGTTCGGCTGTGCTCGGGTTGGGCAATATCGGTCCTGCAGCCGCTATGCCAGTAATGGAAGGTAAAGCCGCACTCTTTAAGAACTTCGCCGGCGTAGACGCTTTCCCCGTCTGCCTTGATACGCAAGATACCGACGAGATCGTCAAGACCGTAAAATACTTAGCACCCACCTTTGGCGGCGTTAACCTAGAAGATATAGCTGCTCCTCGCTGCTTCGAAATAGAAGCAAGGCTAAAGGAAGAACTAGATATCCCCATTTTCCATGATGACCAGCACGGCACTGCCATCGTCGTTTTGGCCGCTGTCCTCAACGCCCTTAAGGTTGTTAAGAAAGAGGCCAAGGACGTCCGAACTGTCATTAGCGGTGCAGGCGCAGCTGGTGTTGCAATAGCAAAACTGCTACTAGCAGCAGGGTTCGGCGACATCATTGTATGCGACAGCAGGGGCATCATCTCCAAAGACAGAACCAACCTCAACTCCAGCAAACAAGAGCTAGCCGAAATCACCAATAGCCAGAACATAAGCGGAGATATCTCTCAAGCATTAAAGGGAGCCGACATCTTCCTAGGCGTATCTATGCCTGGAGCCGTTACCAAGGAAATGATCGCTTCCATGGCTAAAGACGCCATCGTGTTTGCAATGGCTAACCCCATCCCAGAAATCTATCCAGACGAAGCCAAAGAAGCCGGAGCTACTGTCGTAGGCACAGGCCGTTCTGACTTCCCCAACCAGATCAACAACGTCTTAGTCTTCCCAGGTGTTTTCCGTGGAGCATTAGAAGTTCGCGCTACCGATATCAACGAAGAAATGAAGATCGCAGCAGCACATGCAATCGCTAACCTCATTCAGCCAGAGGAACTAACACCGGATTATTGCATCCCGGGAGTCTTCGATAAGCGAGTAGCAGCACACGTAGCTTGCGAAGTTGCTAAGAAGGCTATGGAAACTAAGGTTGCCAGAATCGAGATTGATCCAGAGGCCTTAAAGGAAGCTATGTTGCAAGGCTAATGGCTTAGAAACATATGTGAAGTAGCCGGACACTCGATCGGTGTGTCCGGCTACTTTTGCTGATAAAACAGGGTGTTATCGCCTAGCTAGGAGGTAACACCCCTATTCTTTATTCATACTTTAAGCTTTCTTGCGAATCGTGGCCTGAGCGGCAGCTAAGCGCGCAATTGGCACCCGGTAAGGCGAGCAGCTCACATAATCTAAGCCGATTTCATAGCAGAACTCTATGGAATTGGGGTTGCCGCCATGCTCACCACAAATTCCGATAGAGATTTCGGGCTTAACACTACGGGCCTTGTTGACAGCCATGCGCATCAATTCACCTACACCTTCACGGTCGATCACAGCGAAGGGATTGTCGGTGAGAATACCAGCCTCTAAGTAATGCGGCAAGAATTTGCCCTCAGCGTCATCGCGACTGAAGCCGAAGGTAGTTTGGGTCAGATCGTTAGTACCGAAGGTGAAGAAGCCCGATTCTTGCGCAATCTGGTCGGCGATGAGGCAGGCACGCGGCAACTCAATCATGGTACCCACAGTGTAATCGAGCTGAACGTTAGTTTCGGCTTGAACTTGCTCGGCCACCTTGACCACTTCTTGCTTGAGCAAGGCTAGCTCTTTTATGCTGCTTACCAACGGTATCTCTATTTCGGCCTTCACCTGATGCCCTTCTTTCACCAGTCTGGCCATGGCTTTGAAAATGGCCCGCGCCTGCGTCTGGTAAATCTCTGGGAAAGTAACCCCTAAACGGCATCCACGGTGTCCTAACATCGGGTTAAACTCAGATAGGCTACGCACTTTTGCCAATAAAGCTTCTTTCTCCGCCAGTTCCTCTTGGTCGCCCCCTGTCAGCTTGAGCGTGGTAATATCCAGCATGAGCTGCTCAGCTTGAGGCAGGAACTCGTGCAAGGGCGGGTCGAGCAAGCGGATACAAACAGGGTAGCCTGCCATAACCTTCAGAATGCCATAGAAGTCATCCTCTTGCATAACCTGCAACTGCTCTAGCGCTGCCGCCCGTTCTTCTCTATTTTCCGCCAGAATCATTCTTTGGGCATGGGGCAGACGGTCGGCAGCCATAAATGTATGTTCTGTACGCACCAAGCCAATCCCCTTGGCGCCAAAATCCCTTGCTTTTTGAGCATCTGCTGGGTTATCTGCATTAGCGCGCACCCCTAAACCAGCGACTTCGTCGGCCCAAGTAAGCAGGGTATTAAACTCGTTACTGAGTTCTGGCTCGATCATCTTAATTTCGCCGGCTATAACTCGACCGGTAGATCCGTCGATGGAGACGATATCACCTTTCCTGAAAAGGCGACCATTAACTGTGAATTGTTCTTTTTCATAGTCTATCTTAATAGCTTCGCAGCCACTAACACAGGGGGTCCCCATCCCCCGCGCTACCACAGCCGCATGGCTGGTCATGCCACCTCGGGCAGTAAGGATGCCCTGCGCTACTATCATACCGTGAATATCGTCGGGGGTAGTTTCGGTACGCACCAGGAGCACTGCTTGCCCCTGCTGACCTAGCGCCTCAGCTTCATCAGCGGTAAATACGATCTTACCGCTAGCTGCGCCGGGAGAAGCGGGTAAGCCGGTGGCAATAACATCCACTGCTGCATCAGGGTCGATACGACGGTGGAGCAACTGGTCTAATTGATCGGGATCTACTTTGAGCAGCGCTTCTTCTTTAGTTAGCAAACCTTCTTGTACCATTTCTACAGCGATACGAATGGCTGCCGCTGCCGTCCGTTTGCCAGCACGGGTTTGTAGAATATAAAGGCGGCCTTTTTCTACCGTAAATTCCAGGTCTTGCATGTCGCGATAATGCCTTTCTAGCAGCTCACAAATGCGGACCAGCTCTTGGTGCACCTCGGGCATCGCCTCTGCCAAGGTAGAAATTGGCTCAGGGGTACGAATTCCAGCCACCACGTCTTCACCTTGAGCATTGATCAGGTATTCGCCGTAAATTTCTTTCTTGCCGGTAGAAGGGTTCCGGGTAAAGGCTACACCTGTACCGCAATCATCGCCCATGTTGCCAAACACCATGGCTTGCACGTTGACAGCAGTGCCCAAGTCGTCAGGAATCTGGTGCACCTTGCGGTAAACAATCGCCCTCTGGTTATTCCAGGAGCTAAACACGGCCTTTACCGCCATCAGCAGCTGCTCGAAAGGATCTTGGGGAAAAGCACGACCGGTTTGATTATGTACTAACTGTTTGTACTCGGCCACTAGTTGGGTCAAACCAGCTACCGACAATTCGTGGTCAAACTTGACCCCCTCTTTCTGCTTGAGGGCCTCGAGGATATTTTCAAATTCATAATGCTCGATACCTATGACGACATCGCCGTACATCTGAATAAAACGGCGATAGCAGTCAATAGCAAACCTAGCATCTCCGGTAGCCTCTTGTAGCCCGACGACGGTCTGATCATTGAGACCCAGGTTCAAAATAGTATCCATCATCCCAGGCATAGAAATGGCAGCGCCCGAACGTACTGAAACAAGGAGGGGGTTAGCTACATCACCAAAGGTTTTCCCTGTAGTTTTTTCCAGTTCTACTAGGCTGGCTTTAATTTGTCCTTCTAAGCCGGCTGGGAACTGTTCCCCCTGGGCCAAATACGCATTACAGGCTTCTGTTGTGATAGTAAACCCTGGTGGTACCGGCAAGCCCATCCCCGTCATGATGGCTAAATTAGCACCCTTACCACCTAAGAGAGCTTTATCTTGGGTTTCTTTAGCTGCAAAAGAATAGACATAAGTCTTACCTGTCATGTCTTTCCCCCCTGTAATATATCTCCAACACCTTTCTTGCGGTTTCCTCCACAGCGCGGTTAGTCACATCGATCCTGGGACAACCTATTCTTTTCATAATGGCTTCGGCATAATCTAGCTCCTGCAAAATGCGTTTTAAGCTAGTGTAATTACTATCTGCCGGGAGGCCTAATGTTTTCAGCCTTTCTAGCCGGATTTCATTGAGAAAATTAGGGTTAATGGTTAACCCGATTACTCGGCGTGGTGGCACCGAAAACAGTTCTTCTGGCGGGCTAACCTCAGGCACTAAAGGCACATTTGCGGCCTTAACGCCTTTATGAGCTAAGTACATGCATACCGGTGTCTTAGAAGTGCGAGAAACGCCGATAAGGACAACTTCCGCTGCTAAAATACCCCGCGGATCCAGCCCATCGTCATACCTAACGGCAAACTCCACCGCCTCAACTTTCCGGAAATAGTCTTCATCTAACTTGCGCAGCAGCCCGGCCTGCATAACTGGCTGTTCACCGGCCACCTGGGCTAGCGTGCTGAGCAAGGGGCCGAGAATGTCCACGGTCGGGACACCATATTCTCGTGCCGCCCCAGTCATCACTTGCCTCAACTCGTCTATGACGAGGGTATAGGCGAGTATGCTGCGATAGCGGGCAGCCTCGGCAACAACGTTTGTTACATGTTGTCTGTTGTTAACATAGGGCACCCGCACTATTTCGACATCCGTATGGAGGAACTGGCTTGCGGCCGCCCGGACGACAAATTCTGCTGTCTCGCCCACTGCGTCGGAAACTACATAAACCCTGATTCTAGAATGCGGCTGGGAAATACGCAACGCCTCCTTTAGGTCCGTAAGTTGAACCTTTGAATACGGCAGATTAAGGCTGATATATGATATTCAACAGCTAGGAATATGATACACTATATCACAACTGTTGTATACTAATTACATTTTAAGAGGATGTAACATGATTCTAAGTCGTGAGGCTATAGTTTTCAGGCAAGACCTACGCGCTCTTGGTGCGCGTATGGGGACGCACCGGCTGCGGCCGACTAGAGAAAAGGAGCGCTTTCGTCGGGCAAACACCAACACATTCGAGGCAGCGCACGCATTCGCTGCTGTTCGGCCTTACCTGCGGTTGCAAGGCAGCGGGACACCGCCGAGCGCAAACACCGCAATTGATGCAACGGGAAGAATCGAGCCGTAGTTGCCAGATGCTTAAACGATTGAGCAGACCGTAAAACGCCCCCAAAGGGCAAAGAACTCGGCAAAACGGGCGCCAGTAGAAATAGGCGGCAATGATGATCAAAACTAACACAAGGAGCTTCCAACCAAATAGCCAGCCAGCGAGAGCTGCTAGTTGGCTGTTGCGCACTATCAAAGGGATACCAGCGCCCAAAGTGCCCGCAGGACAAATGAACTTACAAAAATAGGGTTCAGCTAAGCCAGCAAAATTACGCCAAAAAAGGGGCAGAGCGACCGTCAGACCGAGCACCCCGTATTTTAGCTTCTGCAGCAGGCGGGGCAATTGTCGCCGTCGGCGTGGGCTGTGAACCAGCTCTTGCACCAAACCGAAGGGGCAGAGCCATCCGCAAATAAACCTTCCTCCTAAAGCCCCCACTGCCAGCAAAAAGCCACTTACATATAAAGAAAGAGTCCGGCTCCAGCCAGCTAGCAGCGACTGTAAGGCCCCTACCGGGCAAGAACCTAAAGCTCCAGGGCAAGAGTAACAGTTGAGAAAAGGTACACAAATTGACTTTAACCGCCCTTGATAAATGGTTCCTTTCAGCCAGCCGGGCAAATATCCGTTAGCCACCAAGGCAGTTAGCCACTGTACCCTAGTTCTCCGTCTATTCTTGTCCATAGATTAACCAATCCCTATACACTGCAAACAAATTGTAATGGCTTTTTCCAAGATCAAGGCGGCTTCCTGCCGATAGAGCCCTACAAGCATCAGGCCGATGCCTAACATGAGAACATAAAATCCGGTCTGCTTTAGCATTGTCTCCCCTCCCTGTTCTTTGCAATCCCTGTTATTCGCTCGCTAACGTGGTTACAGCCGGCAAAATGGTATCTATATAGCTGGTATGAGTCCAACCTAAATGGCTATACGCCACACGGCCTGCCAAATCGACGATCAGAGTCGTCGGAAAGATGTAAACACCATATTGTTGGAAAACCGAGCCCTGGCTGTCATGGATGATAGTGGCCTCCATCGGGTTCTCGGTGAAAAAGGCTTTAAGATCGCGCTCGCTACCATAAGCAATTATGTAAAGATCAGCACCCAGCTTCTGGAGCTCGCCTAATTGTGGCTGCAACTGCAGCATCTCAATTATGCAACTCTGTCAGCCAGGAGAAAAGAAGGCCAGCAGACGCACCCGCCCTTCCGATTCTTTTTCTACGGCTACCGTCTCGCCCGTAAAGAGCTCCACCCCCTCAAAAGGCAGTAAGTCGAGACGCTCTGCCGGTGGTATTAGCTTTATCGCCGCCACCGACGGCTCTGTCGCTGGCGCACATGCTGCAAAAACGGGAGCTACTATACATAGCAATAATAATAAGTGCAGCTGCTTCAGCTTACGCATGAAAATCCCTCCTTATTTTAGTCCACTAAGCAAGTTCTCCCCTGTCGCCCAATTAAAGATTCTAAGCCCAATTGTATATTGTTCAGGCAAGTAGGAAAAGGGGGGCTGTATGGCGAAAATAGTCTGCGACCACTGATCTTGGTCGCTCCCCCTCGGCGATACAGCTTCTATTAACTGCTGGTGGTTAGTCAATCGCGAGATATCAAATGACCAGCGGTAAACAAATATTTACAGAACGGAGGTTGAACATTGATACCCTATCGCAACGAACCTTTAACCGACTTCTCCTTATCAGCTCACCGCGAAGAAATGCAACAGGCGCTGGCCCGAGTCTCAGAGCAGCTAGGGCGAACTTACCCCTTAGTCATCGGCGGCCAGACTATTAACTCCGACACCATTATGGAATCCCTAAACCCTTGCCAGCACCAACAGGTGGTAGGAAGGGTAGCGCAGGGCAACAAAGAACATGCAGAACAAGCTCTACAGGCAGCATGGGATGCCTTCGCCAGTTGGAGCCGCGTGCCGATTGCCACGCGAGCCGACTATCTATTTAAATTAGCTGCCCTCATGCGCCGGCAGAAACGAGAACTTACCGCCTGGCTGGTCCTAGAGGTGGCAAAAAACTGGGTAGAAGCAGATGCCGACGTAGCCGAAGCCATCGATTTTTGCGAGTACTACGCACGGCAAGCCTTAGAGATTGACCAGGGCACCTCCCTAACAGCTATTCCCGGTGAACGCAACACTATGATCTATATTCCCCTAGGGGCGGGGTTAGTTATTTCGCCCTGGAACTTCCCGCTAGCCATTTTGATGGGGATGACGGCTGCTGCCATCGTGGCAGGTAACACAGTCGTTATCAAGCCAGCTAACTCTGCAGCCGTAATCGGTGCTAAAGTAATGGAGCTCATGCAAGCAGCTGGCCTGCCAGCTGGAGTTGTCAATTACTTACCAGGAAGCGGCAGCGAAGTAGGCGAGTATCTCGTTAATCATCCCCGTACCCGCTTCATTAACTTTACAGGTTCAATGGAAGTTGGTCTGCGCATTAACCAGCAGGCCGCTATAGCTCAGCCTGGCCAAATCTGGATTAAACGCGTCGTAGCTGAGATGGGCGGAAAGGACAGTATTGTAGTAGATGAAACAGCAGACTTAGAGGCAGCCGCCCAAGGCATCGTTCAATCTGCCTTTGGTTTCCAAGGACAGAAATGCTCGGCCTGCTCCCGGGCTATCGTGGTAGATGCCGTCTACGACCAAGTGCTCGATCGTGTCGTGGAATTAACCAAGCAGCTATCGGTCGGTCCGGCTTACGACAACTACCGCGTAAACGCAGTGATAGATGCAGCTGCCTTTGCCAAGATTACCTCCTACTTTAAAGAGTGTGCGTCGGAAGGCCGCCTGCTGACAGGTGGCGAGTACGACGATCAGCAGGGCTATTTTATCCAACCTACCATCTTTGCTGATGTCGACCCAGAAGCACGCCTGGCACAGGAAGAAATTTTCGGGCCCGTTCTATCGTTTATTCGCGCTAACGATTTCCAACATGCTTTGGCCATCGCCAACAACACTATATACGGCCTAACTGGATCTCTATATAGCAACTGCCGCGCACGCTTAGAGCAAGCTAAACAGGAGTTTCATGTCGGGAACCTCTACCTCAATCGGGGCTGCACAGGTGCTCTGGTAGGGGTACACCCCTTCGGTGGCTTTAATATGAGCGGCACTGACAGCAAGGCCGGTGGCCCTGACTATGTAAAACTGTTTATGCAGGCTAAGAGTATTAGCGAGAGGCTATAATTGTCCAAAGAGAACAGAAGGCTGCCCGCAAACTGCAGGGCAGCCTTTTGCATGCAAACGCCATGCTCTAGCGAGTCAAGAATTCCCTGAGCAGGTGAGTATGATCGCCGCGACAGAAAACATGATGGTTTCCGAGGGGGCGGGTCAGGAAGTAGTTGATGTCTTGGTCCAGCTTGACGCGCAACTGGGTACGGCACAGGTTATGCCGCTCCAGATTCTCCATGATTTCCCCGCCAGAAAGGAAGTATTCTTCTAAGTCAGGTGCAAGTTTAAAAGCAGTGCAAAGCCCCAAGCGAATACGGCCGCGCACGCCAATGCCTAGACCGGATTCAAAATGGGTATCGAGGGCATACGATTCGGTCATAGAGAGGGGCACCGTGCAATGGGCAACAATGATCTCGTTGTTTTCCACATCTATTTGCGACGGGTTGGCCATAAAGACCGGTTCGCCTGTCAGCTCGTGCATGATAACCATTGAAAGCAGGGTAGCCACGTCGCCTTCACACCCGGCTGTTATCCCCTGGTCGTTGAGCATAGCTAGAGCAATGCAGCCCGTATTTTGATAAACGCCTAAGAGATCAAAACAGCGAACGGTTATCGCTCCGAACTCATATTTTTCTACCAGTTGCTTGAGAGCCAGATAAATACGCAAAGCCCCTTCAGCTGTAGCTGCATCTACCCCGCTTAGCGAGCTTTTCAGATCAGCCGGCACAGCCTGTACTTGCTCGATTTCCGCCTGTAACTCCTGCATGCTAACCTTGATCAGCTGCACTCCTAATCGCTCTTGGGCACGCACAGTATCTACGTCGCTAGCGATGAGCCAATCGGAAGGTTCACCAATTATGCCGATACGCATGCCCTGCAGGCGACGCCGGGCTCGTTCTAGGCGAATTATTTGCTCGAGGCGGGCTGCAATTTCAGCCACCGAACCATGTAAAATCTCGGCACGCTTACCTTGCTGGCGCAAGAAGGTAAGAATCTCTAAAGAGGCAGCTAAAGAGTTGTTGTGCCCGGTAGTTAGCAGCAAGTAAGGCTCTGGCAAAGATTCGTAAAGGGCTTTGAACAAACCTTCAGTGCCGCCAGAGCGGATAAAGATTAAGGGCAGGTCGGTATCTGCCAACTGATCCTGGCTGACTGGCTGCAACGGCTGCCCCACCGCAGTAGCTAGTGACTGCAAAAATTCTTCTGTAGCGGCATCATAGGCCTTATTGACATGTAAATCAGCGATGACTTCAAGCAATGCTAATTTCATGGTCATCTCCCTCCTGTTGAAATTAATACCTAGCTAGTAGACTTTTAGGCTCTGCCATTAACATTCTCGACGCCCCATCAGATACCTGCTTCTAACTAGTTAGAGTCAGCAGCAATCTGGGCCAAGAATCGTGACCGCTGGGCTGCCTGTAAAATAGCAGCCTGCACCGCTTCGCTAAAACGGTATTCTGCTAATGCTTGCAGGCCGGCCAAGGTCGTACCACCCGGGCTGCTAACCTGTTGGCGCAATTCGGTGGCCGAGCGGCCACTAACTTTTAGCATTTCAGCAGCTCCTAACAATGTTTGCACCGTGAGAGCATGGGCGGTAGCGCTATCGAGGCCGGCAGCAACACCCCCTGCTTGCATGGCTTCAGCCAAAAGATACACATAAGCCGGCCCACTGCCCGAAAGAGCGGTGACGGCGTCCAGCATAGATTCGGTCACTCGTTGCACTGAGCCAATGGCAGCAAATAGAGATTCTGCTATAGCCAGGTGTTTGCCTGACGCCCAGCGGCCAGGGCAAATAGCGGTGGCAGCCAAACCAACGGCGGCAGCAGTGTTAGGCATGCTGCGCACCATCGGGGTTTGGGGCGGCAGGTGCCGCTCGATTTGTGCCGTCTCTATCCCCGCTAGCAGGGAAATCACCAGCTGGCCTGGATGTAACTGTTCTTTATAAGATTTTAAGGCTGAAACTAGATCCTTTGGTTTAAAGGCGAGTATGACAATAGTGGCTTGCTCTAACCGCCCCTGCGCCCTAATGCTATAGCGTTCTTGTAATTCTTGCATGCGTTCGGTACGGATATCGTTAATCATGATTTGACCTGGCTTGACAACGCCCTGTGCCAACATACCTTTAATCATGGACTCGGCCATGGCGCCGGCACCTAGGAAGTATACTAAGCTGTTTTCTAACATTGATGCTGACTCCCCCTTCGCTCCAGCATGGGCACAAATTATCTAATCTGACCAGAACCGCTCACGAGATACTTATAGGTTGTCAACCCTTCTACTCCCATCGGGCCGCGAGCGTGCAATTTCTGCGTGCTGATGCCGATTTCTGCTCCTAGCCCGAGGGCGTAACCGTCACTAAAGCGCGTTGAGGCATTGTGATATAGACAAGCAGCATCAACAGCCTCGAAGAAGCGGGTTACACTAGCCTCATCTAAGGAAACGATAGCCTCCGAATGTTGGGTGCCATAACGCCGAATATGCTCTATAGCCTCATCTACTGAAGCAACCTGCTTGATGGCTACGGTTAGGTCTAGGTATTCTTCCGACCAGTCGCTGGCCTGGGCTAACACGCTGCCTGGCAGGCGTTGGTGTAGCTGCTGGCATAGACGCAGCCCCACACCGGCAGCCTGTAGTTCTGCGGCTAGGCGATCAAAATGCTGCTTGGCCCAATCCTGATGCAGTAAGATGGTTTCTACCGCATTGCAAACAGCTGGGCGGCTGCATTTCCCGTTAAGCGCAATGCTAATAGCCATGTCTGCCGGGGCTGATGCATCGATATAGAGATGACAATTGCCCACACCGGTTTCTAAGACGGGAACTGTAGCGGTTTCTACCACGGTGCGAATTAAGCCGGCTCCCCCCCGGGGCACGATCATGTCTAGGAGGCCTCGGGCCCGAGCCATCTCTAAAACCGACTGGCGGCTGGTATCTTGCACCATCTGCACCAACTCGCTAGGTAACCCCTGCCGCTGTAACACTTCAGAGATAATGTTCACTAAATAGGCGTTCGTTCTTGCAGCAGCCCGGCTGCCTCGCAACAAAACAGCATTGCCCGCCTTCAAACAGAGGGCGGCTGCATCGACGGTCACATTGGGACGAGCTTCATAGATGACACCTATCACTCCCAAGGGAACCCTAACGCGCCGCACCTCCAGCCCATTAGGCTGCTGCCAACTGCTTATCGTTTCCCCTAGAACATCGGGGGCTGAAGCAATTTGCTCCACGCCGTCGGCCATACTCTGGATACGAGCCTCGGTCAGGGTTAAGCGGTCGAGTAGCGCGTCAGATAGTCCTTGCGCCGCCTGCTCAGCTACTTCTTGGCGGTTAACGGCTATTATATCTGCTTGCCTGGCCAATAATGTCTGGCCTAGATCATGCAATAGCTGCTGTCGCACTGCAGCAGTGCTCCTTTGCAGGGCAACTGCTGCCTCCTTGGCAGCCTGTGCTTGTGCTTGAACACTAAGTTGCAATTTTATTGCCTCCTCTTAATGTGAGAATTCATGCTGTAGACCAAAATCAGGGTTGGCAAAGTATCGATTAACCTGCTCGACGGCACCCAGATAGGTACCTTGTCCAGCGCCAGAAAAAACGGATAAGAATTCTGTCGTAGTCTGGGCCCTGCCGATGAAGCAGGCTCCCCCCACTGCCATCACTCTTGAGGCAGCTAGCAGCTTGCTATACATGCCTCCCGTACCTAGGGAATTACCACCACTAGCCATGTCCAGATAGCGGGGATCCCAGCTGGTAATACGGTCTATACGCCGCGCATCAGGGTATTGATTGGGATTTTTGTCGTAAAGGCCATCGGTATCAGTGATGATGACAACCGCATCTGCACCGATGGCTTCGGCTACGAGCACAGAAAGTTGGTCGTTATCACCAAAAGTGAGTTCTTCTACGGCCACAGTGTCGTTTTCGTTGATAATCGGAATAATAGGTTGTTCTAAAAGATAATTGAGGACATTGACGGCATTCTGGGCTCGGGTAGGATCAGACAGGTCTCCGGCCGTGAGTAGAATCTGGGCCACCCTGAGCCCGTAAGGGGCTAGAAATTGATGGTAGGCCTGGATCAGTTGGCTCTGCCCGACAGCGGCTGCTGCCTGTTTTTCTACCAATGCGCAGGGTCGATGATCAAACCCGGCCAGACGGTAGCCAGCAGCCACTGCTCCAGAAGTAACTAAGGCTACCTGCTGACCATCCAGGCGCAACTGGGCTAGCCCTGAAACATAAGGTAGCATGCGCTCGGTGGCTAAGGAGCCATCAGGATGGGTTAAAGAGCTGCTACCTATTTTGACGACGTATCGCATGTTATACACCCTTCTTCTGCTCAAATGTTTTGCCTGATATTCATCTCGTTCTTGTTGAGAAACTTAATCAAAAAAGCTCCTTCGCCCCTTCAAAACGAAGGACGAAAGAGCTCTGCTTCCGCGGTACCACCTTGATTGGGCAAAATTTGCCCCACTCACGGCCTGCTAACGGAGGCTATCCGACCTAGGTTTGGCACCTAGATAGCTCTTAGGGTAGGTTCAACCACACATGACGGAAGCATCTCGCAGCCTACGAATGCTTCTCTCTGAACGCAGCGGTGTTGGTTTACTGGCCCTCGTCGTTGCCTATGATGCATATACGCTATACAAGACTGCTTAGTTAATTATTATGCACCATATTGGTTAACTACGCAAGAGCCTTTTACTGCTATATTTCTAGGCTGCCAATCAGCTGCTTGATGTCAGTCATGCCATTTTCCTTAAGATAGGCTGCGATACCGTCGATAATTTGCCAGGCCGCGACCGGCTCAACAAAGTTAGCAGCTCCCACCTGAATAGCGCTTGCACCACAGATGATAAATTCTAAGGCATCGGCAGCTGTCATGATGCCCCCTATTCCAATCACTGGAATCTGTACTGCTTGCGCTACCTGCCAGACCATGCGCAAGGCTACCGGTTTTATGGCGGGACCAGACAAGCCGCCTACAACATTGCCCAAGATAGGCCGGCGGGTGCGATGATCAACGGCCATGCCTAGCAAGGTATTGATCAAGGAAAGGGCGTCTGCGCCTGCTGCCTCGGCCGCCTGCGCAATTCGGGCAATGTCAGTAACGTTGGGTGATAGTTTCACTATGAGGGGTAAGCGGCTATGCTCTTTTACCTGCGATACTACTTCTTCCACCAGCTTTTCACTGGTGCCAAAAGCCATACCCCCTGCCTTTACGTTAGGACACGAAATGTTAAGTTCAAGGGCGGCAATCCCCGGTTGCTGTAAGCGCTCGGCCAGCTCACAATATTCGGCCACACTATTGCCCGCCATGTTGACAATAGTGGTAACTCCGAGAGAGCGCAGCTGGGGCAAATAGTGTTCTAAGAAATAGTCGACACCCGGGTTTTCGAGGCCAATTGAATTAAGCATACCTGCAGCCGTCTCCACTACCCTCTGGGGAGGGTTGCCTGCCCGAGGTTCTAACGTAGTACCTTTAACCACAACGCCACCTAGAGCATTAAGGTCGCCAAAGGATTGGAATTCTATGCCATAGCCGAAAGTCCCCGAAGCAGTCAATACCGGATTCTTTAGCTGTAAGCCACCAATATTTACCCTGAGATCAACTGTGCTCATAGTTCTACCTCTCTCTCTTTAAACACCGGCCCATCAGTACAAACATGGGCATAGCCTCCACCCGGAACAGCCACAACACATCCTAAGCAAGCGCCTAACCCGCAGGCCATATAAGCTTCTAGAGAAAACTGGGCCGCTAGCCCTTTGCTTCTAACCAATTGCTGTAGAGCCCTGAGCATGGGAGTTGGTCCACAAGCATAGACGTCGCCGGCAGCGCCCGACTGCAAATAGCCAGCCAGCAGGTCGACAACATTTCCCTTCAGTCCTTGACTACCGTCATCGGTGCAGCAGGCAACGGCTACCCCCAATTGTTCAAAGGCATCAATGCCAGTCAAATCGGCAGCAGTGCGCGCTCCGTAAAGCAAGCGAGTGCTAACCTTCTTGGCCACTAATTCTCTTGCCAAGAATAACAACGGTGCAATGCCAATACCGCCAGCTACTAGCAGCGCAAAGTTACCATTACTCCTAGCAGGAGGCAGGGTAAAACCGTTGCCTAAGGGTCCTAAGATATTGACACTAGCCCCCGGTCTTAGACGGCTAAGAGCATGGGTAGATGTGCCTACAGTTTGGTATAAGAGTGCGATTGTTCCCGCCTTGGCGTCGCAATCGTGTACGCTGAGCGGTGTTCGTAAGAAAGGGTCGTAAGTGTTGGTAACACGAACTTGCACAAATTGCCCTGGCCGCACCTGCTGCGCTAAGGCAGCCACATCTAACTGCAGGCGCCAAATACTAGGGGCTAGCTGTTGGTTCTCGAGTATTGCCGCGTCATAGCTAGAAATCATTGCCAACTCTCCCTTCTTCCACTAAGCCTCGAAAATTATCTGCCCATCTATCATAGTTAGTAGAACCCGACCAGTTAGCTCTTGCCCCAGCCATGGCGTATTTTTTCCCTGCGAAAGAAGCGACTCGGGGGTAACCTGCCAGCGTGCATGGGGATCAAGAACAATTAGGTCTGCTGGAGCACCCACGACTAGACGTCCTTGCGGCAAGCCCAAGAGAGCTGCTGGACGGCAGGTCAAGGCCGGCAACAACTCCCCTAAGGTTAGTAAGCCGCTGAGTACCAAAGCTTGCTGCGTTACTGCAAAGGCTGTTTCTAAGCCGCTAAAACCGAACGCAGCTTGCTGGAGGGGAACTGTTTTTTCGTGATTTGCATGTGGAGCATGGTCAGTAGCGATAACATCTATAGTTCCATCAATAACACCTGCCAGCAACTCTTGGCGGTCAGTCTCGCTGCGGAGGGGGGGATTCACTTTAGCCTGGCCCAGCAGAGCAGGCACCACTGCTTCGGTCAGAGCCAAATGATGAGGAGCAACTTCAGCCGTCACCTTAACACCCCGCTTTTTAGCTGCCCGTATAAGGCGCACCGATTCGGCCGTACTAACATGGCAGACGTGCAAATGGCCTCCACTCATTTCTGCCAAGTAGATGTCCCGCGCCAGCATAGTATATTCGGCTGCAGCAGGAATACCCGGGTCGCCTAATTGCTCGCTAATGGGGCCGAAATTGATGCTGCCCCCAGCAGCCAATTCGGCATCCTCTTCGTGGGCCATGATGGGGCAGCCGAGGTCACGCGCAACCTGCAGTGCCGTCAGCATCAAGCGGCTGCTGTTGACACCCCGTCCATCGTCGGAAAAGGCAACAGCCCCGTTCGCCTTGAGAGCGGCAAAATCGTTTATTAACTTCCCTTCTTGACCTAGGGAAATTGCGGCAATGGGCAAGACCTTGACTGCCCCAGCGGCTCTCGCTTGCGCTTGTACCCAGCTGATCAACTCGGGTGAATCGAGAACAGGGTTGGTGTTAGGCATACAGGCAATAGTTGTAAATCCACCTGCCGCTGCTGCCCGGGTACCAGAACGAATTGTTTCTTTATACTCGAAACCAGGCTCTCGTAAGTGCACATGTAAGTCAATAAACCCTGGCGAAAGAACGCGGCCTGCTAGATCTATCACCCGGGCACCTGAGGTAGCCAAATTGGGGCCAATGGCGGCAATTTGACCATCTGCAACCATCAGCTCAGCCTCAACCAGTTGCCCTCGCTCTACATCGGCTAACCATCCATTCCTGAAAATAATCTTATCCACTTGCTTACTCTCCCTTTCAGTACGCTCAGTATTAGTTCTCCCCTACAAAGCAGAAAGCAAGACTAGCTGGAGGCGATCTGCTCTAAAATAACTACACCATCGCTGCCGTCTACTTCACTAAGGCGTACCGAAATCTGTTCGCGCCGAGAAGTAGGCACATTCTTACCGACATAATCAGCTCGAATCGGTAGCTCTCGGTGCCCACGGTCTACTAAGACAGCCAGTTGAATCATGCGCGGTCGCCCCAGTTCGATGAGGGCATCGAGTGCTGCCCTAACGGTACGGCCAGTATAAAGCACGTCATCAACTAGCACCACAATTTTATCTACAATACTAACAGGCAGTTCGTTGGGGTGAACAGTAACTTGCTCCTGCAGTTGATCTAGATCGTCTCGGTGGAGGGTAATATCCAATGCACCTACTAATACTGGCTTGCCCTCAATACGCTCGATAATGTTAGCCAATCGATGTGCTAAAGGAATACCACGCCGTCTGATTCCAACCAGCACTAGATCCTCTATGCCCTTATTTCTTTCTAGAATCTCGTGAGCGATGCGCGTTAATGCTCGCTGCATAGCTTGTGCATCCATCAGGCTCGTCTTTTCCCGATACTGCATCTTTTCACCTCCAAGCTAAGTGCTCGTAATAAAAAGGCCTTCCTGCAAGGTACAGGAAGGCCCGAAGGATTCGTTATGCTGGGCATACTCCTTACTAGCCTCGCGGGGCTAATTTAAAGGTCCCCGCTTAGCGTAGCAGATTTTCCCCTTAACTGTCAATATGACGCAGGCGCTTCAAAACAGCCTGGAAATGGGATGGTATGTCAGATTCAAACGCACATATTTCCTGGGTAATAGGATGGGTGAATGTAAGTCGCCACGCATGTAATAATTGGCCCTGTAAGCCAAAAGCAGGTTTACGTGGTCCATAGACCGGGTCGCCAACAACCGGGTGCCCCAGGTGGGCCATATGCACTCGAATTTGATGGGTGCGTCCTGTTTCTAACTGTAGCTGAAGCAAGGTGTAGTTCGCGAACCGTTCTCTTACCCAATAATGGGTAATTGCCTCGCGCCCTCCCGCCACAACTGCCATACGCTTGCGATCTTTCGGATGCCGCGCTAACGGGGCAACCACTGTACCTGCATCATCACGCAAGCTACCATGCACCACCGCCAAATACTCGCGTTTGATGGCTCTAGCCTTGAGTTGCTCAGCCAATCGGCGGTGTGCCAAATCGCTTTTTGCTACAACGAGTAGACCAGAAGTGTCTTTGTCGAGACGGTGTACGATACCTGGCCGCAGCACGCCATTAATGCCCGATAAATTGTCGACCTGGTAAAGCAAGGCATTAACCAAAGTACCAGTAATATTGCCTGGCGCCGGGTGAGTAACCATGCCTTGCGGTTTATCAACTATAACCAGATGGGCATCTTCATAAATTATGCACAGCGGAATATTCTCGGGCACAACTTCTAAAGGCCGCGGTTGGGGCATGGAAACAAACACCTGTTCCCCCGCCCGTAAGCGATAATTATTCTTGCGCAAACACCCATCAACCCTGATATATCCTTCACTGATCAAGCGCTGAATCTGGGAACGGGAAATATCTAAATTCTGCTGTGCCAACCAAGCATCTAGACGTTGGCCTACATCGGCAGGACCAACGATAAACTCATACTCCTGCACGGTGCCCACCCCCTAATTCGCTGCGCCAAAGAACCCAAATGAGCATACCAGTACCTACTACGAGGGCGCAATCAGCTACATTGAAAATGGGCCACCAGCCTAAGTCAAGAAAGTCGATTACATAACCATAGACTAAACGATCAAACAAGTTGCCGGCAGCTCCACCAACGGTCAAGGCTAACGCTAGTTTGCCCCAGCAGCTAAGCTGGTAGATGCTTTCTCGCCAGAACAGTAGCGCTGCCAAACAAGCAAGGCCAAAGATACCGAGGGTAACAGCCTGACCGCTCAAGAGCCCAAAGGCCGCCCCGGTATTGCGGGCGTGGGTTAATGACAACCACTTTCCCAGTAAAGGGCGACTGGACCACAAGGGTAAGGTCTTGGCGACCCAGATCTTGGTGAAGCGATCCAGCAGCCAAACAGTTACAGACAAAACAATGTATACCATCTATTGCTCTATAGCTCCTTATTAGTGAAGTCGGGCACGCACGCTGATTGTGCTGCGCCCGACTCGTTGTTAATTGCTTCTTTTGGGCTTCTTACGAACCCTCAGAGGTGCTTTTTCTAAGCCTATGCGGCGACCTCGCTTGACGAATTGGTCATGACTACGATCGTAAGAAGCTGGTAAAGCCTCTTCTTCCCAAACAATACCGATTGGTTCGTTGTGATCAATATAGACATCGTTATAATCTTCTACCTGGCGAAAATCCCCAGGCGTGTTAGACGTGCCGTAACGGGCGACAGCCTGCCAGCTATCTTCACCGTCGAAACCGACATTTTCATTGGCTGCATGGTCGGTAAAACTGTTACGATAAAGTTCGTTGACTAAAGGCTCCTCTAGGGGGCGCTCGTGTTCGCGAGCGGGCAAGGCTCCTTGACAGCTGAGACAACGGGCTGCATATGGTATAGCCTCCAGCCTACCTGCGGATATGGGAGCCCCGCAATCTATACACCAGCCAAAGCTACCCTCGTCTATACGCTCAAGGGCAGCATCGATCTGGCTCAAGATATAATCTTGTTGGCCTCGCAAGGCAAGGTCTTTACCGCGCTCATAAGTTTCAGAGGCGACGTCGGCAGGATGATTATCATAGGTTGAGAATTCACTGATTGACGCAGATAGTGATTGATTTAGCTCGCTAGTGATATCGGCCAAAGTAGCCTTGGTTTTTTCCCTTTCGGCTTCCAATCGGCGACGAAACTTCTCTAAGAGAGCTCGTTGCATGCCGGGACCTCCTATCTAGCTAATTGGCCCTGCACTATTTTCACCAGCTCTGCAATGAAATCGCCTATTACTGGCAAGTTCAAAATGGCTAGCTGGCTGAGCAAGAAAATAACGAGGGCCGCTAATATTGTTCCCCCAATCGCAATTCCCACTCCGCGTGCTAGCCCGGCCAAAAAATTGAGCCACATTAGTCGCCAAGGTCGATTAAAAAGCGCAATGTATTCTGCCAAACGCATGCGCTCTAGATAATAGGCTAATTCTTCTACCTTGCTGTTTAGATCTTTCTTGGCAGCATCATCCCCCGCCATAGAACCACCCCTTATAGCATTTGGTAAGCTTGCTAATCGGCCACCCAGACTTTAATCGAGAGCTAGGCTGGCTGCCGTTTCCCGTTGATCCCAGCCCTCGTTTTCCAACATGTCTAGCTGAGCCTTAAGTAAATTGATCATACGAGCCCGAAATACTTCAGACTGCTTGCGCAGTTCATCCAGCTCTGATGTCATGCGCCGTACTTTGCCGATGGCTTCGTCTACTAAGCGCTCTGCCTTCATTTCAGATTCCTTGATAATGAGCTGGGCTTCTCGTTTAGCAGCAGTTTTTACTTCCTCTGCAGTCTCTTGGGCTACTACTAAAGCATTATGTAGTGTTTGCTCTAAATCATGATAATGTTGAAGCTTTTCTTTGAGGGCGTGGTTCTCATCTTTAAGAGCAGCATTTTCCCGCAGCAGCTGTTCTAAGTCCTTGACGATATCGTCAAGAAATTCGTCAACCTCAATGCGATCATAGCCACGTAAGACCGTTTTAAACTCTTTGTTATGAATGTCCAACGGTGTAATTGGCATAGACGAGCACCCCCTTTACGAGATTAAGGTGTAGATTATTTGTATGATCAGCGTCAAAATCAATGCTGATACGTCTACCAAGGTTTCCCCGACAGCAATTTGCGGCATGAACCTGCGCACGGGAGCCAAAAAGGGTTCGGTCGCGGCGGTAATAAAGCGTCCAAAAGCAGTAGAGCGAAGCGGCATAATAAAATCTACAAAAACACGCAATATGAGCAGCCAGAGTAATAAGTCCAGGGCTAGAAGAATTAGGCCCAAGCTAAAGCCCCCCTGTTCCACCATGCCGGTCCATGTGTGCTATAGCATCATCTTCTAATAAATTGTTGACATCTACATTTGCCGGAGCAAGTACAAAAATGAACTCGCTCACTCGTTGGTTGCGCCCTCCTAAAGCATAGGCAGCGCCGCTCAAGAAGTCTAAAATACGTACCCTTACCCGATGTTCAGCCCTCTCTAGATTTACCACTACCGGCCTTTTGGCTCGCAAATGGTCTACAATGGCTTGCACATCGTCATAGGTCGTCGGCCCTAACACGACTAGCTTCATGTTCTTAGCCGACTGCAGCTCTACTACATTGGGCCTAAATCTTGTCGGCTGCTCTACCACTGGCTGGAGTTCTTCAACAGCTTCTTCTTCGTCGTCTTCTTCTTCAAAGCCTATCAGGTTTAAGAATTTGGACCAGATACTCACTCGGTTCGCCTCCTACCAAAAATCGCAGAGCCCACTCGAATCATAGTGGCCCCTTCCTCGATAGCAACAGCAAAATCACCCGACATCCCCATAGATAAGTGTTGCATAGTGTAACCTGTAGCCGACTGTGCTAACTCGTCGAAAAGCGCCTTCATCTGTCGGAAGTAACCACGCACCTCTTCGGGATTTTCTGCTATGGGAGCTATGGTCATCAGGCCACAAATGCGAACATGTTGGCACTCAGTGACTACAGCTTGGATAAAATCGCACACTTCAACTGGTGCCAGCCCAGATTTACTAGCCTCCCCGGCAATGTTCACTTGTACCAAACAATTGGCCTGGGTAGTAAACCTAGGAGCTAAGCGTTCAAGTTCCTTTACCAACGACCATCTATCTAGAGAATGTATCAACTGTACCTTAGGTAAAATATATCTCACTTTGTTGGTCTGCAAACTGCCTATGAAATGCCATTTGATATCTAAATCAGTTAGGCTATCAATCTTAGGAACGGCTTCCTGCACCCGGTTTTCACCAAAGTGCTTAAGCCCGCATTGGGCGGCTGCTCTTACGGCATCTGCTGGGTGGGTTTTGCTGACACCAATCAGCGTTATATCTTCTAATTGACGACCTGACTTGGCCGCTGCCTGCTGCATGACAGTCTTAATAGCTGCCAAGTTGCCACATAACATAGAATACAATTGTGTCTCACTTCCTTAGTCTGTCTGTCACGTCTTGGCCATCCACCAGCCCATCTGGATTCACTATAAGGTTAACGCCTGGTTCAATCCCAGTGACAATCATATATTTTTTGTCTGGACGCAAGACCTCGATAGCGTGTGCCTTTACAGTATTGCCGTCTAAGACAAAAACAACCGTCTCGTCTTCAATGGAGATAATCGCTTGCGCTGGTATACGGCAAAAAACAGTCCCTTCCTTATGTAGGTCGACCTCAAAAAACCGGGATAAAGACAAGGTTTCGGGCAGGCTTGTCTGCAACAAAACTTGGCCTGGCCCTAACTCAGATCTGCTAACGACAGAAGCTGAAAATGTCGTGCCAGCTTCCCCCAGAACATGTACGCTGAGAGAGTCCCAATCGGCTGGGAGTTCCGCAACGTCACCTGCCAGTTGCAATAGCAAATAGGCCTCCTTGCCTACCGCTATTTTAAAAACAGGTTGACCTGCTTCTATTTGACTGTCAGGGCTAGTCTGGTAGCACTTATTGTTCTTTGCCGCCTGTAACTGATCCCAAAGCTGAGGCTTCAAATTGTTAACAACTGCCTGTTGCTCTAAACCATCTACCCAATAAAAAATGGTGCCTGCAACAGGAGCCCGCACTGGAACAATAGCGGCTTGCCGCCGTTCAGTCAGCTCCTGCCTGCGTTCGGCGGCTGCCCCTTGGCTCTGCACTAAACGCAGATAATCTTGCTGTAGTTGTACTACCGACCGCGCCGACTTGGCAAAAGTATTATAAAGGTTGTTATAGCTGGCTACCGCCTGGGTGCGCAAGGCCTCGCGATAGACGGCCCCGGCAGAATAGAGTTGATTACGACTCTCTATCAACTTCGTTTCCACATTCGCCAGCTCTTGGCTGTTAGCACCTGAATTTGACGAACTACCTTGCTCAATCTTCTGTAGTTCCGCGTCGATACTGGCTAAAAGGGCCTTATCGACTACCTCTAAGGCCAAACGGCCCTGCTCCACTTGCTCGCCATCCCCTAGCAAAAGATTGGCTTTGCCCGGCTTATCAGCCAAAACGACAACCTCTTGCCGTAACAAAATGGCTTCAGCTCTGATGCCATCGCCACCTTGTATCTCCTGCGCTACAACGGTCTTGAGCAGGTGGGGCCGATTAAGCCAGCCTCGTATCAGGCGATAGGTACCCCTACCTAACCAGAATACCCCAGCGAAAAAGCTAAACAGAATCCCGAGCACTAATAAACGCCTTATTAACTTGCGGGGTCTGAATCTTCTTCGCTTACGTTTCTTTCTCGCCATATCTGATCACCCCCGCTACCCGCTTGTTCCAGTATTCTCTATCCGCAACAAAAATCCTGCATCACCATATTTAACCTTCCCCGCACATCAAGACGGCAAGCCAGGCGCTTGGGGTTTTAGGTACCCGCCCCGCTGCACGATCCTTATTTCACCTTCACCTTTACAGGCTGGACAACTAGATTCTCCCGGTGCCAGAACCTCCCCACAGCTAGAGCAGCTGGCCTGAATGTGGTTGCTGACCAACACCGCCCCTGCCTGTAGAGCTTGTGTGGGTAACCAGTGCTCTAACTGGCCGCCAGGTAGAGGTGGAAGGGCTACTTGTCCTAACCTATCGCTATAAGCCATGCGTTCGGGCCAAACCATGTTGACCAAGGGGAAAAGACTAGCATCATAATTGAAGAAACGGCGGGCAACACCCTCATATTGCCCAACGCCTATCTGTAAATTTAAGGAATAATAGTTGCGCCAATGCTCGCAAATCTCTAGTAGTAATCTAAGGAAATCTTTATCGGTCAACTCCATGGCATTGCCAAACCGCAATTGAGCCAGCCGCAAAGCATCGTTAATCCCTATGGGCACCAGCAATAAGAGCCCCTGTTTCAATAGTGACTCGTTGGTGTCGTCCGTCCATCCTAGCTGTTGCCCTAGTAAAGGCAAATCTGTCGGTTTTAAAGCAGTAAGCACTTCGTAGCGATGGGCCATCTGGCGAGCCACTAAACTAAAGATAGCATCCACATTAGCATAGAAGCCTGTGGCAGTGTCTGCCTCCAAGACTAAGCGCGGCATGTTAATAAAAGTTCTACCAATCAAAACTGGGAAATCTGCCTCTAGCCGGCAACCGCTGGCTAAGAAGTGAGAGCTAGGCTCACCGTTGGCTAGGTAAACGAAAGACAGATTTCCATATTGCTGGGCAACTTGCTTAGCTGACTGCGCCAGCTCATAGCCCGGGTCGCCAGGAGAAGCGTTAACTCCTTCCAGTAACTGAAAGACGATCTGGGGCAAGAACAAATCAGTATGAAAGTGTTGCCCCTCTTGCAAGGCCGCCAGTAAGGAATTGGTAAACAATTGTCCGATAGGCGAAATAGCTGTACCGACACTGACGCAAATCTTTGCTGGTAACCCTGCTCCAGTCGCTAGGGCCAGGTTAATGGCCGTTAAGAAACTAGCCGCTAATCGCTGTACTTCACTCTGGCTCGGTTGCTGCTGCCACCGCTCACATAAGTTAACGAAAACAGCGTCGACATTCGCTAACATAACCTCTTCGAGGGCTTCGTTTTGAGCCGCCAGTACCAAAGCTGCGCTGAAATATGCTAAGTCGTCTAGATCACGCAAGGGCGGAATAGGCACACGCCCCACCGTCTGACCGGCAGCTAAAGGTCTCTTCATATCTAAGCTAACAGCCGTGACGGCTGTACTGTAATGTGCTAAACGATCAATATGAATCCTTGCTCGTTGGTGAGCTAAGGCATACTCCCGCGGTAAAAGGTTATTTAGGCTGTAGCGTTCACTGGCAGCACTCGCGATCCGCTGTAGCTTATCTAGCGGCAGAGAAGCAGACTGGGCCTCGCTCCCAGACTCTTGGAAGATTTCACTGACGACGTCCATCAATTCGCTTTTAGCTTCACGAATACGAGTACGCTGATTGCGATAAAGAATAAATGCCTTGGCAGTACGTGCGTGTCCATGCTCGATAAGTACTTTTTCTACCAAATCTTGGATTTCCTCAACTTGTGGCACTTCCCGGGATAAAGTGCTTTGCTGCAATAGATGAATAACCTGTCCAGCTAGGAATTCTGCTTGCCGCCGGTCTTCTCCGCCCACTGCTTGTGCCGCCGCAAAAATAGCGTCAGCAATCTTTTCCGCCCTAAAGGGCACGATGCGACCGTCGCGCTTTTTTACCCATTCAATCATCATTTTTCCCCCAGTAGCTTGTCCAGTTCTTGCTTAAAGCGCATGATGTCTGTGAACTGGCGGTAAACCGAGGCAAACCGCACATAGGCTACTTGGTCAATTTCGGCAAGATGGTCCATCACCATTTCCCCTATAGTCTGAGATTTCACTTCGGGGCTGAGCTGGTTGCGCAAAGCCAACTCTATTTCATCAACAACCTGTTCTAGTGTAGCTGTTGTTACAGGACGCTTTTCGCAAGCTTTGAACAACCCGGTAAGTATTTTATTGCGGTCGAATGCTTCACGACTGCCATCTTTCTTGATTACTATTAAAGGAAGTTCTTCGATTTTTTCATAGGTAGTAAATCTGCGCCCGCAGCTTGTACATTCGCGGCGTCGCCGTATAGCATTGCCTTCGTCGGTCGGCCTACTATCGATAACACGGCTATCTATCACCGCACAATATGGGCACTTCACGGATATCCCTCCTTAATATGGTCCCTACTTGATTATAGTCTACTAGATATAGCGGTTGCGGGCTAGCCAAGCGCATAAATTGTTGCATAAATAAAACTGGCTGTCCTACGAAACTGCTAAGGACAGCCTTTTACTATGACGCTGTATGATCGCTGTATGATCCCCTAATTGGCATGAGGCAATCTGCTATCTATCTCCACTAAGATAACATCAGTCCCGATACGAATTACTTGCTCCCAAGCGATATATATTTCGCTATTTCCTCCCAAAATCCCAAAAAGCCGACCCTGCTGCTCTATAACAGTAAAACCCCTAACTCGCCCTTCTTCTAGATCAATATCCAAATCATGTACAAAGCCTAAGCGCCGGCCATCTATCACATTGACGACCTCACGCAGTCGCAAATCAGATATTTTCAGCATCTCTTTCGCCCCCCGTTCTTCACCATTTATATGCCGGGGAAGCAAAAAGCATAACCACGCTTCGAAGTCAGCGTCGCAAACACCATGTCAAAAACTTTCCTACCCATTCCACGAGTTTGCTACGCAGATGATAAACTTGATCTTCGGCAACCTCTACCTGCTGGCAAACCCCTGCTGTGAAACACATGGCGGGAAAAATGACACACCACCAATTACGCCCCTCACCTGTGCCTAGAGTAACATTTAAGGCAGTGTATCGACCAGCTGGCAGAGTATACTTGCCATAATATTTATCGGGAAAGTTAAACAGCCCTAATTGAAAATCGGCTTCATAGTCAGCTCCCAGCTGCGCCACGACCGTGGCTGCAGCTTGCTTGAGCTGGTTCAAATTGGCTTTTATCAACTGCTCCGCTTCAGCTAACGAAGCTGCTGTCGCTAGCAACGGTTGTAATACGGACAATAGTTCATCACGCACGGCTAACTTAATGCGTTGATCCTGCAACGATTCGCTATTGGCTAAAACATGCAACCTAATCAATTCTGAAGCCTGTATGGGCTCTGCCTTAGCCTCTAGCACACCCGTAAACAGGCTAAATAAGCAATATGTAAGAACAACGCTGAGCAAAACTTTAGCTCGACTCTTGTACACACCCAAACCCCCTGTTTTACTATCCTAAATCTTGCTACCATCCCGTTCTGCAATTAGCTTGCGCATATGCTGCAAAGCTGCCTTTTCCAGGCGGGATACTTGGGCCTGAGAAATACCAATTTCTTCGGCCACTTCCATTTGCGTTTTGCTGGCGAAAAAACGTAGCGAGAGAATCAGCCGCTCCCGCTCACCTAGCTTGTCCAAGGCTTCCCGCAAGGCAATACCCTCTACCCAAGTGTTGTCGGTATCCCGCTCATCCTTGATCTGGTCCATAATGTATATAGGATCTCCGCCCTCTTGGTAAATAGGGTCAAAAAGAGACACCGGTTCTTGGATAGCGTCTAAAGCTAAGACTACCTCCTCGCGGGGCACATTAAGTTCGGCTGCAATTTCTGACACTGTAGGTTCGCGCGAATGGCGATTGACTAAAGTATCTCGCACTTGCAAAGCTTTGTAGGCGATATCTCGCAAGGAGCGACTAACACGGATCGGATTATTGTCGCGTAAGTAGCGTCGTATCTCTCCGATAATCATGGGTACCGCGTAGGTGGAAAACTTTACATTCTGAGACAGGTCAAAGTTGTCAATGGCCTTCATCAAGCCGATGCAACCAACTTGAAACAGGTCGTCTACATATTCCCCCCGATTACTGAAGCGTTGGATTACACTCAGCACAAGGCGTAGGTTACCCATAACGAGTTGTTCACGAGCCGCTTCTTCACCGCTCTGCAGCTGGACGAACAACTCTCGCATCTTGGCATTTGTTAATACCTTTAATTTTGATGTGTTCACACCACAGATTTCTACGCGATTCATGGCATTAGCCTCCCCCGCTGTCTTCTGCTATCTTGCATTATGACCTCGCCTACTGACGAATATACCTAGACCACAACGGGGAGATGGCACTAACTGGCACTAATTGTTACTCCATCTTCTGAAACTCACGCCGCAATCGCTTTATGATGCGTTTTTCTAAGCGCGAAATATATGATTGGGAAATGCCCAATAGGTCTGCGACCTCTTTTTGGGTACACTCGGTGCCATCGCGTAAGCCAAACCGTAATTCGACAATGGTTCTTTCCCGCTCACTCAAGCGCTCTAAAGCATGCTTGAGCAAAGTACGATCTACTTCCGCTTCCAGTTTTTTATGGACTTCACAGCCTTCAATAGCAATTACATCTGATAACAATAGCTCGTTACCGTCCCAATCAATATTTAACGGTTCGTCTAAAGACACTTCCACCCGGTGGCGTTGATTACGCCTTAGAAACATTAGAATTTCATTTTCTATGCAGCGAGAAGCGTAAGTGGCCAACTTGATATTACGCTCTGGATTAAAAGTATTGACAGCCTTAATGAGACCTATTGAACCAATCGAGGAGAGATCTTCAATAGGAATCCCGGTATTTTCAAACTTGCGAGCAATATACACTACTAGTCGCAGGTTACGTTCGATGAGAACGCTCTTGACAGCTTCATCGCCAACCCGCAACTGCTGTAACAGATATGCCTCCTCCTCCGCCGATAAGGGGGGCGGTAATGCTTCTGAGCTGCCGATGAAATGAATCGCCCGTTGTTCTGCATCGACACCAAGAAGGAGCAGGAACCTATAAAATAGAATGCGAAACCTTAGTCTCCAATATGACAAGATACGTTTGATGGGACACACCTCCCTATTTGTATCAGGATGACTGGATGCAAAGCGCTACCTTACACTGCCTTGCCCGACCTTGCAGCCGGCAAAAGGCGTGGGGGCACTAAAGCTTGATATTGGTTGTTTTCTCCTAGACCTGCTGGGCTCAACGCTATAGTCACCCCCTCAACCTGTCTCACTTCCTCCTGGCATCTAATTTCTAAGTAGTCGGTGCGGATACCGAGCAGAACCCCCCCACTATTGGCTACTGCCTGAAAGGGAACAAAACGAATCCGTTGCACCCAATCGCTGGCTGCTAACTTATCGATCTGAGCCGACCAGATGGGATTAGTTTGGGTTAAAGATACGATCTCTTTCGGCAAAAGATGACTGATGGCAGCTGTTGCCACGACTACCACCGCTCGTCCCGTCAGCGGCTCCACCAACTGGTTACCCGAATCAACTAAGGCCTGCAGTTCGAAAATTAGGTCGCCGATGGTCACACTCAAGTGGGCTTCGTTGGCTACTCGCACAAACCGATTCTCCAAGTTCCCCAACCAGCGTCTACCGGAAACAGCTAACATAATTATGGATAGTCCTAACACCCAGAGGGGTAAGTCACCCCAAGCAAGTAAGGCGCCGCCCGGGCTTTTGTCTACCAAGCAAACATATACACCCAATACAGCGCCAGCCGTAGCGAAACAGATGAGTAAAAATAGGCCTAGTAGTTGTAGTACTTGCCTCCTCTTGCTCGGATTGAAAGCCAGCCGAATCATGGTTAGTGCTAGAACAAGCTTGCTAGCAGGATGGGCAAAAACTGAACCCCAAGGCGTCAACAGGCCAAAAGCGTAAAGGGCACCGCATGTACTACTCCAGAACAGCCGTGACCGCTTTACGGGCGTACCACTAAGACTAGCTGTCGCCCACAGGATCCAGAGATTCAGTACGAAGTTGACGAGAAATAGAAGATCAACATAAACGTCCATAACCTTTCGGCCCCCCTATTCCCATTATAGGAAGGTTGTCTTGCGGAAAATGTCACTTGACGCCGTCGAAAGAAAGAAAACCCTGCTTTCCAGACCTCACGGTCAGAAAGCAGGGTTTTTTAATACAAGATTAGCGTTTTCTTCGCATAAAAGCCGGTATATCCAAATCGTCGCTCAGGTGGTGTAAAGGCTTAATTTCTACTTCTTCAAACATAGGTTCCGGAGGACGATCATCAAAGCCTGTAGCTATCACCGTGATGCGAATGTCATCTTTCATATTTTCGTCGATAACAGCTCCAAAAATAAAAATAGCATCAGTATCAACTGCTTGCGATATCATCTCGGCAGCTCTGTTGACCTCAAATAAGCTTAGATCAACACCACCAGTGATGCTGAGGAGCACACCTCTAGCCCCCTCGATTGACGTTTCTAGTAAGGGACTAGAAACAGCCTGTTTTGCTGCTTCTACCGCTCGATTTTCGCCAGATGCTTGTCCTATACCCATGAGAGCAGAACCGGTTTGGGTCATGATAGTCTTAACGTCTGCAAAATCTAGGTTTATTAAACCTGGAACAGCAATCAGATCAGAAATACCCTGAACACCTTGGCGCAAAACATCGTCTGCTACTTTAAAAGCTTCCAGGATCGGGGTGTTTTTGTCGATTACTTGTAAGAGGCGGTCATTAGGAATGGTAATGATGGTGTCAACGCACTCGCGCAGAACCTGGATTCCCTTTTCCGCTTGCATCATACGACGCCTCTGTTCAAAACTAAAAGGTTTCGTGACAACGCCCACGGTCAGGGCCCCTTGTTCTCGGGCAATTGAGGCCACCACTGGTGCCGCGCCGGTGCCTGTACCGCCGCCCATTCCTGCCGTTACAAAAACCATGTCGGCCCCCTGCAAACACTGCTGCAGCTGTTCACGGCTTTCTTCTGCAGCTTTCTTACCAATCTCCGGGTTAGCGCCGGCACCTAGGCCCCGAGTCAATTTCTCGCCAATCTGGATTTTGTGGGGCGACAACGAGCGAGAAAGGGCCTGTACGTCGGTATTAACTGCGATGAACTCCACGCCCTGCAACCCGGCCTCGATCATGCAATTGACAGCATTATTTCCGCCGCCACCAACACCGACTACTTTTATCTTAGCGTACTGTTCTAACTCCATATCGAGTTCTAGCATCTTCTTTCCTCCCTCTGCTGGACCTATTCCCACATATCTCTTAACCAATTGGCTACTCGGGACAAAAAGCCGCCTGTTTTTCGTTCCCGACGCGCGGTATGAAGGGATTCATTTCCAGACGACCGCCGCAATGCATGCATGACTAGACCGATGGCCAAGGCGTATGAGGCATCTTCTACCCCTGTGGTACCATCTTGCGCTAACCGCACACTACATTCGAGCATCTCTCGCAAATAGGCCGCAAGCCCCTCAGTTTGAGCTACACCGCCAACCAAAACAAGGCCCGAAGGTATTGCCTCAGGCACCCTGAGGTTGGGCAACTCGTCTCTAATGAAACTCAATATTTCATGTACCCGCGCTTCAATGATAGCGGCCAGTTTTCGCGACGAAACGTTACGGCTACTTTGACCTCCCACATCGGGAATTTCAAAAGTCTTGTCTTCCGGTATATGTAATAGCGTGCCATGGTCAATCTTAATCTGTTCTGCTACACCTAAACTGGTACGCAAACCATAAGCAATGTCGCTAGTTATATGGTCTCCACCGAGAGGGATTGCGCCGATAGACTGCAACGCACCGTTACTAAAATAGGCTATTTCGCAGATGCCACCACCGAGATCAACTAATACTACACCAAGTTCTTTCTCGTCGGGAGATAAAGCTAGTTCACCTAAAGCCATGGCGTTCAAAACTAACGATTCGACTTCAAGGCCAGCTCTTTCCACGCATCGCACTAAGTTCTGGATGGAGGTAACAGCACCCGTCACCAGCAAAGCCTCAACTTCCAGCCGAATGCCTGCCATACCTGCCGGTGAGCGAATTCCTTCATAGCCATCAATAATGTACTGGCGCGGAATGACATCGATAATTTGTCGGTTCGGGGGCAGGTTAATAACCCGGGCTGCTTGTAATACGCGTTCCACATCTGCCTCGGTTATCTCCTTATCATCACTAGAGACAGCTACGATTCCCCGGTTTACTATTAATGAAGCATGAGCATTGGGCACGCCCACATAAACTGAATCGAGGCTAACGCCCGCCATACGCTGAGCCGAATCTACCGCTTCTTCTATACAGCGCACAGTGCTTTCAATATCAACAACAATACCCTTCTTGATGCCTTCAGAGCGGCTGCTCCCAAGACCAATAACATTCCAGCTGCCTCGCTGATCTACTTCGCAAATAGCGCAGCGGACAAAGGATGTTCCCACATCAAGACCCGCAATTATGCCCCTTCTGGCCACTCTCCCACCTCCCACACGGGCGTCAAAGTGCCAACCCCAATCAGCCCATCTTCACCCGGCCTAAAAGCTACACCTATCTATAGTAATTCAACATATGTTGCCAGGTTCCTGTTACAATTTTGCAGAAATCTTGCTTACCTAGGGCCTTTAACGCCAACTTATTCTCGTCTTTCATGAAACCAATTGGAAACGTTTTGTACCAAGATACGCCTAATAATAGCCAGGTTCTGGAAAAGACGCACGCCAAACGCGAAAATGGCCGCCATATATAAGTTGACTCCCAACTTGTCGCCAATGAAGGCCAGCACTCCTGCCAAGAGGGCATTGCTGAAGAAACCGGTAACAAAGATGAGGTCGTCAAAATTGCCTTCTAATGAGGCTCGAATTCCTCCTAATACCGAATCTAGGGCAGCTAGGAGGGCGACCGACATATAGGTCGCGAGAGCGGCCGAAATATTGATTTTAGCAACTTGCCCTATGAATAGACCGAGAAGAAGCGCCATTAGTGGTAAAAGCATATTACTTACCCCCTCCTTCCGGCCGGGCATAATCGAAACGTAGGGGCCGTTTATATGCCGGAATTACCAAATTAGCTTCCCGTTTAACCTGAACCCCGATGCCATAGAAATTTAGGGTGTCAACAATCCCATCACGCATCCGCAGCGCACTCTCCATAGTTTCTGGGTTACCTATTGCCTTGATGACAAAAGGTGCCCCCACTCGAATATTGTTAATTGAAATTGTGGGCCCTGCGCAGTGGATTTCGGAAGTAGCTAAAAGGCGCTGATCGTTGATAGATATTGCTTCCGCTCCGGCCGCAGCCAATACATTAACTAGTTTCAACAAGTCTTCATCATGCACAATATAGACGTTAGGATTGTCTCCCGGCATTGCAGGCGCTTGGCTATCGGTGAGTATTACGGTCAAGCCGGGGCCACTTACGTCTACCAAACCTGCCAACATCCGGGCGTTGTTTAGCTCGGCTTCAATGAGTTCTAGGGCTCCCTCACCTCTCATAGCCATCTCTTCAAATTGACGCAATTTGTCGCGCGCCTCTTCTAGCTCCCGGGTCAAAAGCTGATTTTGTGTAATAGTCTCCATAAGCACGGCGCGCATTTCAGTAACACGCAGGTCTGGTACCGCATTATACACATCTGCGGCAGACCTGAGCTGGACTGCAATCAACACTCCTAATAGAAGGGAAACAAAAGATAACGTTAACTGGGTCGTTTTATTTTTCATTGATAGCCAACCTCATTTTTTAGCGTTTTTTTATAAAAACAGCCCTACCGCTGCTAACATCTACTTGCCCGTCTTGTAATGACGACGCATGGTCGGTACGAATTTGATCTAGCATTTTGGATAAGGCATTAAACTTCTGGGTAAGATTCTTGCTGTCGCCGATCATAACGCGCAGAGGATCACGTGTGTAGAAAACTATACTCTCTGGGTTGCTCACGTTGATCTCGGAAATCTGCTCCAGCAGGTTAGGGGGCAAAAGAGTTAAGCAAGTGCTAGCTACCTGCCAACCTAGTTCATCGTCTAGCTTTTCACCGACAGTAACCACTTGTGGCTTTAGACCTACAACGATCGGCAAATTGAGAGAAGCAAACTGGTGGGTGACCGAAAGTACGCATCCTTCCCGATTGACTTCTAACCAACCGGTAAAGTAAGGAACTGCCGCTATCCCTACATTCTCCTGGATAGTAATTACTAGAGCACCTGGTAAACGCCGGGTAACTTCTGCCTGCAAAATGCGCTGGTCGGCCTCCAGACGTCGTTGCATTTGTTTTATATCTACCTTAAGCAAACTCATTCCCCGATAGACCCCGGCAATCTGCTCCACTTCCCAAGGGCTTAAGGTAGAGGTTTGCCGTACTTCCACTTCTCTTACAGCCAGAAACCAGGGGGCTTGTACCAACTGCCAGCAAAAAAGAAGGAGAAGCAGCAGAAGGAAGGCTAATCTAACTTTTTTCTTAGCTACCATCAAACTGCCTGCCTCCTTCGTCTTTCCAGATAGCGACATTAGCCTCCGATGCGCTCGATGCGCGCACCTAGAGATCGCAAGTCATCTTCTAGGTTATCGTAACCACGATAGATGTGGTGTACGTCTTCAACGATAGTAATACCATCAGCCGCCAATCCAGCTAGGACTAGAGCAGCACCAGCGCGCAAGTCAGTTGCTGCTACCGTAGCGCTAGATAGTGTGGGCACGCCTTTAATAACAGCTGTCCGCTCGTTGACCTTGATGTTGGCTCCCATCCTGCGTAATTCATCTACATGTTTAAAGCGGCTTTCGAAAACTGTTTCGGTAACAATACTGGTGCCACTAGCTAAGCAAAGCAGAGCCATCATCGGAGCCTGCAGATCGGTAGGAAAGCCTGGGTAAGGCAAAGTCCGCAAAGAATCGATGGCTCGGAGAGGATGCTGGGCACTGACAGCCACACTGTCACCCTTAACGTCCAGTTCAACACCCATTTCCCGCAACTTAGCCAACAAGGAATCAAGGTGCTCGGGAATAACATTTTCAACTACAATATTACCCCCTGTTATCGCTCCAGCTATGATATATGTACCGGCTACAATCCGGTCGGGAATAACTGAATAATCGGCTCCGTGTAGTTTTTCTACGCCTTCTATGCGAATAGTATCGGTACCAGCACCTTTAATCTTAGCACCTAAGGAGTTTATGAAGTTTTGCAGATCTACTATTTCGGGCTCCTTAGCCGCATTAGTAATGACTGTTTGCCCCTCGGCCAGAGTGGCAGCCATCATTATATTTTCGGTTGCGCCCACGCTAGGAAAATCCAAGTGAATAGAAGCACCTCGCAAGCGGTCGCATTCGGCGATGATGTAGCCATGTCTTTCCGTAATTTCCGCACCTAATTCTTTTAATCCTTTGAGGTGCAAGTCGATAGGTCGCGAACCAATGGCACAGCCTCCAGGTTGCGAAACCTTCACTCTGCCAAAACGAGCCAGCAAGGCTCCCATGACAATGATGGAAGAGCGCATCTCGCGCATCAAATGTTCTGGCACCGTCTGCGAAGTCAAGTGTTTCGCTTCAACCGTAGTTGAGCTGCCAAACACTTCCACTCTCGCTCCTAACGCCCGCAGTATGTTACGCATCACATCAATGTCCGTTAAGTTAGGTAGATCTCGAACTGTACACGGTTCGCCGGTAAGCAGAGTTGCTCCTAAGATAGGTAGAGCAGCGTTTTTTGCGCCGCCTACACGCACTCTACCCGACAGCGGCCTTCCTCCTGCAATCACAATCCGTTCCATCGGTATGTGGTCACCCCACTCTCATCATGTTGCTTGTGTCGCCTAGTTGTGCATCTATAACACCATTGTATGGGTAATCGCGCTATTGTGTTACTCGGGCTTGTCCGCTAGACGCCTAGTCCGAAACTGCTGCCTATAGCAAGGAAAGAGCAAGATCTACCAAGTCTGCCGTCGCTTGCGGATGACTGGCAGATTTAGAAGCCTGGGCCATTGTCTCTAATTGGGCAGGATTCCTCAATAGGCCATCAATTGTAGATAGCAAATTCTTTGCTGTCAAAAGATGATCCAGAATGATAACAGCTGCCCCTTGCGCTGCCAAAGCCCGTGCATTATGCTCCTGATGATTATCCGTAACGTTAGGAGAAGGAATGACAATGGCGGGAACACCTACGGCGGCAATTTCCTCAAGAGTACTAGCACCAGCCCGAGAAATAACTAGGTCGGCTGCTGCTAGAGCTGCAGGCATGTCGTGCATAAAACGGATGATCTGCCAGCGATTGGACCAGACTGTTGGCCACCCGAGACTCTTAGCAACAGTTATCACATTATCATAGTACCGTTCCCCAGTTATCTGAAGCAAGACCAATTCTTGCTTTGTCAACAAATGGGGTGCTGCTTGCGAAATAGCCTCGTTCAAACGTAAGGCACCACCACTCCCGCCTACTGCCAATATTACTACTGCCTCAGGGGGTAACCCCATCTTAGCCCGTGCTTGCGCCTTATCCATCTGATAGAAGGCAGGACGGATAGGTAAGCCGGTAACTACAATGCGCCTGGCTTGTGGCAAGCGAGCAATGGCAGCCTCATGGCTAACAGCCACGACGCTAGCAAAGCGAGCCAAAATACGGGTCGTCAATCCTGGGAAGGCATTTTGTTCATGAATCATCGTCGGTATACCTAGGAGCGCAGCAGCTAAAATAGCAGGCCCACTGACATAGCCACCAGTGCCGATAGCCAGGTCTGGATTAAATTGTTTGATCAAGCTACGGGCACGCAATAGGCCACGTGCCGCTTGCGCTAAGCTGCGTGCTGCTGCCAGCGGATTGCTGCGCGACAAACCGGTGACCTCGATAGTTTCTAAGCGAAATCCCTCCTGCGGAATTAGCTTCTTTTCCATGCCATATTCGGCTCCCAGAAACAAGATCTCACAAGAGGGATCTTGTGCTTGCAGTGCTTTAGCGATTGCCACTGCAGGGAAAATATGCCCTCCTGTACCGCCACACGCCAGCAAGACTTTCATTCTATCACCATCATTCATGAGCATATTTGGAGATGTTCAACAAAACACCGATAGCGCCTAAGGTAAAGATTAGAGAAGATCCTCCTGCGCTAATTAGGGGCAACGGAATGCCAGTAGTTGGAATCGAGCCTGTAACGACAGCAATGTTGATAACAGCCTGCGTACCCACCATGGCAGTCATACCCGAAGCCAACAAGGAAGCAAAAGAGTCGGGAGCACTCATCGCGATCTTAAAACCCCGCCACACAAAGACGGCAAACAGAACGCAAATAATGGATGTGCCTAAGAAACCTAATTCCTCGCCGATGATGGCCAAAATAAAATCTGTATGGGGAAAAGGCAAATAAAAGCGCTTCTGAATGCTTTGCGCCAAGCCGCGCCCAAACAGGCCGCCAGAACCTAAGGCATAGTAGGATTGTATCAATTGGTGACCGCTAGCGAGGGGGTCTGCCCAAGGGTTGAGAAAACTTAAGCGATCGGAACGGTAGTCAGCCGAAAAGATAAGCCCGATAATCCCCAAGATTGCTCCGCTGCCGAGCACAAAGATGTGCTTCCACTGGGCCCCTGCCACGAAAATCAGAACAGCTGCTATGGCCAACACCGAGATTGTGGTGCCTAGATCAGGCTGTAACATGATCAGGCCGCAGATAAGGCCTGTAAACAGTATTGGGGGAACCAATCCTTTTGAAAAACTTTTCACCTGGTCACCCCGCATGGCCAACCAGCGGGCAAGGAAAAGAGTAAGAGTCAATTTCGCGATCTCAGACGGCTGAAAAACAATATTACCAAACCCAAGCCAGCGGGTAGCACCATAACGGGAAACTCCCAGCCCAGGTATTTTCACCATAATTAATAGGATAACTGTCATTATGTAGCCGAATTTTGCTAAGCGGGCCAAATACCAGTAGTTTATTTTGGATCCAACATACATAGCTACCAGGCCGAGAGCAATCCAGATTAATTGTCGCCGTACCACAAAATAGTTGTATCCCTCTGGGTTTTCTGCCGTTCGCGTCACTTTGCGAGATTCATATTCACTAGCGCTATAAACCATGACTATGCCGATAGCTAATAGTAAAAGGGTAGTGACCAACAACACGAAATCAGGAGCGTGTTTTCGCCGCTTCATATCTACCCACCTTCCGTGTCGGATGCCTAGTCTCTAAATACCCATAGTAGATAAGGCCCAAAGACCGACGAGACTGCCTACGACGCTTGTCAAACACCAAACTGCCACCACTTTGACCTCAGACCAGCCACCTAACTCAAAGTGATGATGAATAGGTGCCATACGAAAGAAACGTCGCCCGCCGGTTCTGCGAAAATACATTACCTGTATGATCAGGGATAACGTTTCAATCACCAAAATGATGCCGATAGGAATTAGCAGAAGTTCTGTTTTCGTCAAAATCGCGGCACCAGAAAGCGCTCCTCCTAAGGCTAAGGAGCCAACATCACCCATAAAGACGGATGCAGGATGCCAGTTGAAACGAAGAAAAGCCAAGAGAGCACCAATGAGGGCTGCGCTCAGTACAGCAACCACCTCAACTTCTGTAACAAGCCCGATGAAAAGATAGGTTAATGAGGTGACCACCATGGTACTTCCCAGTAAGCCATCAACGCCGTCAGTCAAGTTCGCGCCATTACCAGCTGATAGCACGATCAACACCACAAACGGCAAATATAGCCAACCTAGATCTATACGCAGTCCAAGGAAAGGCACGATAAGTTCGCGCGAGTGGCCAAGGTAAACTAACATGCCATAGAAGATTAGAGCCACCAAGATTTGTCCGACTAACTTTTCTCGTGCCCGCAGGCCTAGAGATTGACGTTTGACGACTATTATATAGTCGTCTAAGAACCCCACAAGCCCTGAGCCCAGTACTAACCATAACCAAGCTGCCGCTCGGGGGCGATCTTTTGCCGGTACGAAGATAATGGCTGCTATTACAAGAGGGATAAGGAACAGCACCCCACCCATAGTAGGAGTCCCAGCCTTTTTCAGATGGCTAGCAGGGCCTTCTTCGCGCACAGTTTGTTGCACTTTTAACCTACGCAGTATCGGCAAAATAGCGGGGCCCATAGCTAAACCTATCAGCAAGGCAGTCAAGGCTGCACTAAGCAGGCGCATTTCCAGAGTCATCTGCCTCACCTTCCTCTCCCAGCAAGACCTCCACAATCTCTTCCATCTGCATACCGCGGGACCCCTTGATTAGTAGTAGCTGCCCTGGAACCTGCGTCGCCAGCAAATAGGCTGCCGCTTCCTGATTAGTGGCAAAGCTACGTACTTTATGGGGTGCAAGTCCGCCAGCTATAGCTCCGCGAGCAATACTCCGAGCCAACTCGCCCACCGTAAGCAGTTCGTCCAATCCCTGCTCCGCTACAAGCTCTCCCAGTTGGAAATGCGCCTCCTCGGCTAAATCGCCGAGCTCCAACATATCCCCTAAAACCGCAACGCGACGCGATGCCTGCGGATACTCTTGTAAAACTCTAAGTCCGACCCGCATGGACGTTGGGTTAGCGTTATAAGTATCATCGATAACTGTAAAACCGCGCACAGTATGAATGTTTAATCTGTTTTGCGCCGGTCGATACGAAGCTAATCCCTCGATTGCCTGATTCAAGGTCATACCGCAAGCTAATCCGACTGCTAAGGCAGCAGTTGCATTGTAAACGTTGTGCTGGCCCGGCCAGGGGAAGAAGACTTCTCGCCGCTCACCTTGCCATTCGATCACGAATTCCAAGCAATCTCCCTTATTGGTGAATTCAACTGCTGATAGGCGCCGTGTTTGTTCCGGCTTGCGACCCACACCAAAATAGATGATGTCACCAGGTGCTTTCGGGGCTTGCGCTAGCACTTGCTCATCGTCACCATTGAGCACAGCTATTCCATCATCCGCCATGCCCTCTAGAATTTCACCCTTGGTTTCAGCGATTTGCTCTAGGCTACCCAGTAACTCAATATGGGCTTCACCCACATTAGTAATAACTGCTATATCTGGCACGGCAATCTCGGTAAGTTGCTTTATTTCGCCCTTACCCCGCATGGCCATTTCCAGAACCAGAAGCTCATGTTGAGGCTCAGCCTGAATTACTGTGAGTGGCAAACCTATTTCAGTATTTAGATTACCTTCGTTCTTAAGCACGCAAAAACTTGCTTGTAATACTGCAGCGATCATCTCTTTCGTTGTTGTTTTGCCGGTGCTACCTGTGACACCCACTATACGGGCCGGCAAGTGAGTTAAATAGCGGCGTGCCCACTGCTGCAACGCAATACCTGTATCTCCTACTCTAATTACCTCTATCTGAGGCAGCGGATTAGACTCCAACCAAGCACAGCCGGCTAGGGTAGCAACTGCCCCTCTGCCGGCTGCATCAGCAATAAAACGATGCCCATCAACCCGTTCACCTCGTAGGGGGATAAATAGGCAACCAGGAGTGGCCACCCTGCTGTCGATTACCACCCGGTCAATAACCGTTTCTTTATTTCCCTTAACCAGTACCCCATCAGCTAGATGAGCTACCTCTCCTAAAGTCCATTTTTTCATTTATCGCTACCTCCAAAGCTTGCTCAGCAACCTCTCGATCATCAAAATGTATGATGCGTTCAGCAAATATTTGATACGTTTCGTGTCCTTTTCCTACCACGAGTACGGCGTCACCGGGGCACGCTAAAGCAATTGCTCTCTGGATGGCCAAAGCCCTATCAAGAATAATCGTTACGTCTTTATCGGCCGCGATGCCTTTAGCAATATCTGCCGCAATCTGGGTCGGGTCTTCCGAACGTGGATTATCAGCGGTAAGGATAATTACGTCGGCCAACTGGCTAGCCACTTTTCCCATGAGTGCACGTTTACCGCGATCGCGGTCACCTCCACATCCGAAAACAACAATAATACGTCCATCGACAAAGCTGCGCGCCGTTTCTAAGACATTTTTTAAGCCACCAGGCGTGTGGGCATAATCAATAATAACAGTAAAGGGTTGCCCCTTGCGAATAGGCTGAAAGCGGCCTGGTACTGCTTGCGTAGCAGGTAATAGCTCTTGCACCAGCGACCAAGGGACACCTTCGTGGATAGCAACAGCAATAGCAGCTAAGGCGTTGTAGACGCTAAAATAACCAGGCGTAGGAACACTAGTGAAGCCTAGGGGCTCGTTATGCAACCACACTTGAAAACGCGAACCTGACTCAGAAATAGAGATCTCCTTCGCCCTCAGGTTAGCTGGCTCCTTGATACCATAGGTCAAGGCCGGCACCCGGGTTTTCTCTAATAGAAAAGGGGCTGCAGCATCGTCTAGGTTAATAACTGCTAGTTTTCGCGGCTTGCCGTTGTTAGACAGCTGGCTAAAAAGCTGGGATTTAGCAGCCAAATATTCTTGCATATTCCCGTGTAGGTCTAGATGATCTTGCGTCAGATTGGTAAACACAGCCACATCAAATTCGCATCCCGCCACCCGGTCTAAAGCCAAAGCGTGCGATGAAACTTCCAAGACAGCATGAGAAGCAGCTGCCTCTACCATTCTTGCCAGAAACTGCTGCAAATCTAACGACTCGGGCGTAGTACGAACAGCAGGCTGGCTGCTGTTTCCTATACGCACGAGAACTGTACCTATAATCCCCACCGGGTAACCAGCCGCTCTCAGTAAGCTATCAATGAGCCAGGTGGTTGTAGTCTTGCCATTAGTGCCAGTAACACCTATCAGTCGTAACTGCCGGGACGGGTAATCAAAAAACTTTTCAGCTAACGCGGCTAGTGCCCTCCGCGAATCCGTTACCAAGATGCTAGTTAGCTGCTCAGGCACAGGTATATCGCGTGAGATAATGGCGGCCACAGCTCCACGGGCTGCAGCTTCAGCAAGAAACTCATGTCCATCTTGGTTAAAACCAGGTATTGCAACAAAGAGGTTGCCAGGCTCCACCAGACGGGAATCATAGGCCAAACCAGTGATCTTCTTATCTAGCGAGCCAGACAGACGTAACGGCGCGAGGGCGGAAACCAATTCTGCTAACAGCAATTTGGTCGCCCCCTTGCCTATTAAGTTTTCTTCTAAGCTCCACAGTACACATCAAGGGCTAAAATGTACGGTTACGACACTACCGGCTGGTATGACCGTATCCGGAGCAGGCTGCTGTTTGGTGGCTATACCGGACCCTACTGCCTGTATTTGCAGGCCCGCAGCCGATAGTTTTACACTAGCATCTCTTAAAGATAAACCTACCACATCTGGGACTGCCACCGGTTCTCCCGCGCTAGGAGGCTTTTCTCCCATAAACACGATCACGGTAGACCCTGGCGGCACTTTCACGCCAGCTTTCGGGGCTTGATCCAGGATTTTTGCACCGTGCCCATCTATGCGAACATTGAGACCTGTGTCCCGCAAGCTTTCCAATGCCTGGGCAGAGCTTTGCCCAACCAGGTCAGGCACCACAATCGATTGCGCTTGCACGCTCGTTGCTTCAGTTTGCGGCTGTACATCCAGGTAATATAATATGTCTTCAGCCATGTTGCGGAAAGCAGGACCAGCGACGTTAGCCCCATAATAACCATACTTACCTTTAGGATCATGAATAGAAACAAAAACGGCTATTTTAGGATCATCGGCAGGGGCAAAGCCACTGAAAGATGCGATATATTTGTTAGGATAATAGCCACCGCCAGGCCTCGGTACCTGCGCCGTGCCTGTTTTACCAGCAACCCGGAAGCCAGGAATATATGCATTGCGACCTCCGCCGTCGGCTACTACACTTTCTAGCATAGCTCGCATCCGGGC
Source organism: Bacillota bacterium (assembly GCA_012735505.1). Classification (GTDB taxonomy): domain Bacteria; phylum Bacillota; class UBA994; order UBA5500; family UBA5500; genus JAAYHE01. Next base: position 42,110 of record JAAYHE010000029.1, on the reverse strand, counting down.
AGCAATCTCGGGAGATGTTACTTGACGTACTACTTCTGGTTCAGTTTGCTTAATAATTGTTCCATCAAGATCTCGTATGCTTTCCATCACATAAGGCCTGACTAACTTGCCTCCATTAGCGATTGCCGCCATTGCCACCACTTGTTGGATTGGTGTCACAGATGGACCTTGCCCGAAGGACATGGTGGCTAACTCTACAGGGCCTACCTTGTTAAACATAACTCCTACTGCTTCACCCGGCAAGTCAATCCCTGTCTTTTGGCCGAAACCAAATCTCTTTACATAATCCAGCATGGTGTCAGCTCCTAGTTTTAGCCCCACGTCGACAAAGCCAGGGTTGCAGGAATTTTGCATTACCTCTAAGAATGTTTGCTGGCCATGCCCGGTTCGCCTCCAACAATGAAGTCGATGCCCTGCCACCAGCTCGTATCCTTTATCAAAGTAGAGCGAATCCTCGCTGACTATGCCTTGCTCCAGCCCGGCTGTAGCTGTAATTACCTTAAAGGTAGAGCCAGGCTCGAATCCTCCCGAGATTGCCTGATTAAGCCAAACTGATTGGGACCCGGTTTCCCGTACTGCGGCCATAAAATCATTGGGGTCAAAATCAGGGCGATTAGCCATGGCTAAAATGGCCCCGGTATGAGGATCCATAACGATTGCTGTGGCAGATTCAGCGTTATGCATTGCCATTAAGTTATCCAGCTCGCGCTCTACTATATGTTGTATGACTTGATCTATCGTTAAGTGAACATTATACCCATCTTGCGGAGGAATATAGCTAGGCGTTCCGGTAGGAATCTCTTGCCCCCGGTTATCAGTCGGATATTGTAGATAGCCTGATTTACCCCGCAAATATTCGTCATATTTTACTTCAATACCATAAAGACCTTGGCTATCGATACCGGCAAAGCCGATAACTTGCGATGCCAGGTTACCATAGGGGTAGTAACGGCGGCTTTCTTCTGCAAAAGTAATTCCGGGCAACTCCAGTTCGCGGATAGCCCTAGCTATTTCCGGATCTACCTTGCGCGCCACATAAACAGCTGCTCTTTTTCTAGTAATTAGCTCCAGCACCCGATCCGCGTCCATATTAAGGATCTCGGCCAGCTTAGCTGCCGTCGCGGGAGCTTCCTCGGGTTTAATTTGAGCTGGTAAAGCCACTACTGTGTCTGCACTAGCACTGATAGCCAGTTCATTGTTATTGCGGTCATAGATTATTCCCCGCTTAGGCTCAACCGGGATTTCACGCATCCATTGAGCAATAGCCTTAGCACTCAATTCCGGCCCTTTCACTATCTGTATCCATGCCAATCTGCCGATTAGACAAAAAAGAGCTAACATCAATACTGACATGGTAAAGGCTGCCCGGCGCCGGACGTGCATGGTCGTTCCCATCAGCATGCCTCCTTAAACAGCAGCCCGCCGCGGAAACTTGCGGCGAGCTGTAAATTGCTAATGCCCCGGTGCTACCCCCAACACGTTAACAATTTGTTCCTGTGCCGGCCACTGCATGCCTAGCTCCGCGTTGGCCCGGGTTTCTATTTGCCTGGGAGAACTTAGCCTCCTTTGCTCTATAGTAAGAGTGGCATTTTCCTTCTCTAAAAGCGTTACTTGCTTTTGGAGTTGATTAACTCGAGTCTGCAGGTCATTAATGCTGGCGAATCGCCATACCATACCTAGACTACTTAAAGCCACCACGAGAACACTGATCAAGATTAAGCGCTTTTCGGCGTCGCTGACCCCGACGATTTTTTTCTTGGGTTGGCTTTTCTTCTTAGGTGTATGTAGTGGCGGTTGCGGTTGGTACAATGGCTGTCTTGCTACTAACAAGGTTATTCACATCTCCTTTTAGCTAGAACCTTAGCAGCGCTCAGCTACACGCAGTTTAGAGCTGCGGGCCCTAGGGTTATTTTTTATTTCACTTTTACTCGGGGTGACCGGTCTTTTCGTTATGATTTTTAACTTCGGCTCCTTCCCACAAATACAGACAGGTAAACGGGGCGGGCAAGTACAACCCTGTGCCAGTTTGCGGAAGACCTGTTTTACGATACGATCTTCTAAGGAATGAAAAGAAATAACCGCTACACGCCCGCCCGGTGTTAACGAATCAATCGCTATCTCCAAGGCAGGCGCCAAGAGCTCTAATTCATTATTAACGGCGATACGTAAAGCCTGAAAGGTGCGCTTGGCTGGATGAGGTCCATTTTGGCGAGCAGCGGCTGGCACGGCCCGCTTAATAATGTCTACCAACTGACCTGTTGTCTCGATTGGGCCCTTTTCTTGCCGATACTTAACCACAAAGGCTGCTATGCGCTTTGCCCAGCGTTCTTCTCCATATTCCCAGATGATGCGTGCTAGTTCTTCCTCCGTCGATTCATTTACTAATTGGGCAGCTGTCAAGCTATTGTCAGGGTTCATGCGCATATCGAGTGCCGCCTCTTGTTGATAACTAAAGCCCCGTTCAGCTATATCTAATTGTGGCGATGATACTCCGAGGTCAAAAAGTATCCGGTGCGCATAGTCAACGCCTAATGATAGAAGGATGGATTTTAAATTGCGAAAGTTGTCATGCACAAGTACAATTTCAGTTGGCAGCGTGGCCTTAGCGTTGGCAATAGCAGCAGGGTCTTGGTCGATAGCAATCAGTCGTCCCTTGCCTTGCATGCGTTGCCACATGGCCATGGTGTGTCCACCAGCACCTAAAGTGCAGTCTACGACGGTTTCCCCGGGTAGTGGCTCCAATAGGTCTAGAGTTTCTTGCAGTAATACAGGTTCATGTGAAAAGCTCATTTTGCCACCTCTCTCGCTAGATGCCTAGATCATCCAGATGCGCAGCAGCTTGCTCGAAAGAAGCCGCAGCTTGTTGACTGTATTCTTCCCATGTTTCCTTATCCCAAATTTCTACTCGATTAGATACGCCAATAATGTATGCATCTTTTACGAGTCGAGCATGGCTACGCAAATTGGGAGGCAATAAAATGCGACCTTGGCGATCAAGCTCACACTCGATGGCGCCAGAGAAGAACAAACGAACGACAGAACGGGCCTCGGGACGTGTTAGGGGCAAAGCCCTTAACTTAGTTTCTAGAGCATTCCACTCTGCTAGGGGGTAGACAAAGAGACAACTGTCTAATCCCTTAGTAACCACGAATCGTTCGCCTAAACCTTCTCGCAAACGCGAGGGAATAGTCAGTCGTCCCTTTTCATCAACGCTATGTTGATACTCGCCTAGGAGCACTTGCCTCCCCCCTTTGCTGGGTACTACACCACTTATCCCCACTATACACCACTTTTCACCACATTATATTCGCTTCAGCCATAACAACTCCTTCTTTCCCCACTGCTTTTTCAGAAATTCTACTGACTTATGTGACTAATGCCCTAAAGGGGCAGCAGCAGGTAAGCCTCGAGGCCTAACTAAGGCTGTTCAAGCAGTGCAAGCGTACGGATGCACCACCTGCGTAAGCCTAAAAATGGGCAAAAAAAAGCTGCCCATAACTTCACCTAGTTATGGGTCAGCTAGAGCCAAGTGTCTTATAGGTCTTTGTAGCTACTTAGAAGACATTAAGGCGACAACGCCAACTACAACGACCACAATGGCAAAAATGATATTATAGGTATCCCACATGCTTTTTCACCTCCCTGGTACCTCAAGGCTGTAGAGGTCAGCCTCACTCACTAAATGCCATATTCTCTAATTACCTAGCGTATTCCTGCCCTACTGATAAGAAAATGCAGAAGAATTTCAAATGGGAGGTCTGTGCTCTTGTTGCCAATCGCGAGCAAACGGAATGTGCCAATTCATACAGATTACGGCCTCGGGTGTCAAGTTGAAATAAGGGTGGTACCAAGAGTGAGCTATTCTATGTTTATGCAGCTGTAACTGCCTACAGCACCATGTTTGGCGCTAGCTGCGGTAATATACTCCTGTCAACTTTGCTGCGAAGTAAAATAAGGGCTGCTCCTGACGGAGACAGCCCTCTGTCACTATAGCTGTTATTGCATCATCTGCTGGGCCTTGGCGATAGCCGCCTTTACCAGATTGCCTGCATCCCGGGTAGTGATAGCTCCCCAACCATGTTGGCGAACTATATCCCCGAAACCTAGCTCGTCAGCCAGTCGGTACTTGAGTTCGTCGGACATAAAGCCTCGTCCTCGAGCCACGACCATCATCCTTTCTGCTAGATTTACAGCTACGTGACATAACTAGTATGCCCCATTTGCCGACGCAGCCATTAACAAATATCTGGTTGAGGCTCCGTTTCTATTGAGGCATCTGGTTCTTCCGAGCTTACTTCCTCAGATAATGGTTCTTGTTCAACTGCAATGTTATCTTCCTCGTCATCCTCGTCATCGGCGGCTCCCAAAGGTTTAGGGAAAGGACCCCAGACTATAGGTTTTACCTCTCTTTTCGCCTCTAGGTTGATACGTGGCACTGTTTCCTCCTCTGCCACTTCTGGCGCGGGTTCAGGCACCTCTTGCGGTTGACTAACATTTACTGGCTCGCCGTCCCCAGCCGGTTCCACCAATTCTACTTGCTCTTGCGTTAAAATATTGTCTTCCTCTCCTGCCGTAGTTAAGGTCACCGGGTTCGTCCTCGCTTCCCTCGATTGTCTTTTAGCCATCGACAGCACCTCCGTTTCCTCTTCATTATTTTCCCCTTGTTCAAAGGGTGAGAGTAAATCTTCCACTTCGGCTATCATCGCGATCTTATCTCGCAAAAGATTATAATGCCGCTGCACGCTTAGCGTATTTGCTCCTTGCTCTCCTAATACTTGCAGATCTATTTCATGGGGGAACCAAAGGTGCGCCAATATTTCTTGCCCTTCCACCGGTGGTATTTCCCTCACCCGCTGGTACGATAACAACATGTTATGTATCACACGCACATCGCCAGAAGCAGATAGCAACAGACGCGCGATGTCAACGGCAGGTGAATCCAGGCGGCAATTAGCAATCGGGTTATAATGCACTCGGTGTAAATCAGGTAAATAAATAAAATCACTGAAGCTTTTCAACCCCAAGGTTAAACAAGTCGCACGTGCTTCGCGAGGTATATCTGCCAGCAGACTCACTGCTTCGTCGATACAAAGCTGCCAACTCTCCTCCAACAAAGCCCAGGCAGCCCGCGCTCGCCTAGATAGATCTGGCGGCCTTATTTGTTCTAACTTATCGCGTTGAGCCTGATAATAAGTTGACCAATCAGGAGAACTGCTCGTTATTCCCCCCACATCTTGTGCATGGACATGGGCTAGGCCAACAGAGACGGTAAATAATTCAAAGGCGTTATGGACATCGCAAATCGGCCCCGTCTCTAGTGTTGCCAGCAGCACATATTCACCACCTAGATTGGCATAATATTGGCCTGCAGGCGTAGGTAACAGTCGACTTAATCCTAGGCGCCCCAGCCTAGTGGTAATGCTGGGCAGCTCAGCCCCTAACCACTGTAGGAAACGTACATCACCCCGATAGACGGAAGGTGCGGCCGGCCCGAAAGGAGTGCTTAAACAAAACACTCCATTTTGCACTAACCCCTCATCTTCTACACCAAATATTTGAGCGATGTCTGCCCCACGCCATATGTTCACGCCAATCGCTCCTTCCCCGCAGTATTCTCCATCGTTTCATTTCTATGGGGCGGACTTTAACTTTATGCTTGCCTGAGCCAGGAAGCAAAAGAGACCTTCACTTAAACAATCAGGCCACAACCTGTCGGAGACTCTCCCAACAGGTCGCGGCCTGATTAATATTTCACCCACGGTCTTCTTCCTCAAGCGATGAAACGTTGAAGCCATTACGTACACGTAAGATGATTTTGCCATAGCGCACGAAAGCATCGTAGGCTACCATACCCATGCCAAATAGCACTTTCATGCTAGCCAGGTTATCAGACGCTACCTCGGCATAAAACCTACCCATAGAGTTTACTGCACGCAGTAAAAGTGCCTTAGCAATTCCGCGCGACCGGTGACTCTTGCGCACAACTGAAAAAGAAGTACGCTTACCATAACTTTCACAAATAATCACACCTACTAAGAGATCGCCATCCCAAGCTGTCCAGATCACATTCCCCTCTCGCGCTAACCTCGCGGGCCGCATGGTACGCAAATTCTGGTAGGCTTTACGTGTGATGTGCCTATCACCGTGGGCTCGTATCAGGCGCAACATAGCTCTCCTGTGCCGCGCCAAATCAAGCTCAGTGATGCGCTGGTACCTTACCATGCCTTGCTACCCTCCTCCCTCGGGCACTCCTGCGAGATATTTCGCATATGCGACCAAGGTCGCCAACCCTCGCCTCCTGATACCTGATTCGTCAAAACGCATGGGTTTGGCGTTGGCTTCAAAGAACCAAGGCCACCCTTGTCTATCAATACCAATGTCCATGGACATCTCGCCAAATAGCCCCCGACTACTTTTTTCTACGATGGGTGCCACCATAAGGGCTAAGCGCACGACATTTTCTCTAACCTCAGCTGCTTGTGAACCGAACACCTCGGGAATGACCTTATCAGCAGATGCGATAAAGCCACCATTGGGAACATGTGTTGTGATGCTACCCTTACCAGCAACGCGAATTCCCATGCCAGTTACTTGCCAGTAACCTGCCTCATTTTTCTGTGCCAGCAACCGCACATCGAAAGCTCTCCCCTGATAGCGTGCTAAAGGTATAGCTTGCTGCACCACGTAGCCTTTTCCGCCCATATGGCGATGAAGTACAGGCCACAAAGCGGCTAGAGTGCTGCCATTAACTTCCCTATTACGACCCATACGATATCTTAGAGTCCAGCCAGACGGCCGCAGATCGACGCGCAAAATACCTTTGCCAGCAAAAGCATGTTTAGGCTTTAGGTAAACACTGCCAAACCGTCTTAAGGCGCCTGCGATATCGCTAGTTTTGCTTACTGATCTGGTCCAAGGTAAGTGGGGCTCTACTTCGGTGTCTCTCAAGATGCGATACAAGTCATATTTATTAAGATAATGGGAGTTATAATAAGGAATGCCGCGAGAACGCAGGCGCTGTTTAACCAACCGTACGGCGCTACCCCTCTCCAATTGCCGATTGGGGACACGATTATAGACGACGTCGGGCAAAGGAAAACGGCGAGATTGCCAGCGTCCCTGACGATATTGATATCCCCTGACCACGTTGCGCGTCCAATCTACATCAGCTGGGGTAAAAACATAAGCCACCAGGCCCGCCTGCTGGCAGGCCCTTTGCACGAATCGAAACATCTCGCGGTTCCCCGGAACTACACCTTGGCCTGCGGTTAAGATTCCTACTACAGGCCCTGTCTTAACGGTTTTACCCTGCCGGTAATAAGCTATTTTTTCTTTATCCCTTAACCCCATCTGACGGGCAGCTGTGCGATGTAGGACCAACTCGGCTGTGTCTGCCGGTTGCATTTGTGCAAGGGCGTTAAAAGATCCCATACTGAGGGATACAGATTCATTTTTGCATCCGGGCAGATGGAGGTTAATCTTACTTGTGCCAGCGAATGACACCCTAACAGTTAGCAGTTTTGGCATCAGTCTTCACCCCGCTATTCGTAAACCCTGCTAAAGAAGCGGCATAATCACATAGGTACGATAACGATTTCCGCCTATCGTCACGATTCCAAGCAGCCGCAAAGATGGCACGGCCAGGCTTGCTATTGGCTTCAAACATCGCAACACGGCCTTGGGTAGTAAGACCGATGTCTAATCCCAGCTCACCCAATTCGAGCCCGGTTACCCGTTCTACCGCGCGAGCCAAGTCTATAGAAGCCGTTTCAATCCGCACTCGCATTGTCTCTGCCTCGCTGCCGAAGACGTGGCGGAGCACTCGATCTAATGGAACTACTCGTCCTCCGTTAGCCACATGGGTTGTGATGCTACCCCGCCCGGCTATTTTTGCTGCTGGACCGCAGGGAATCCATTCCCCATTTCCATTCTTGTATAACGTTACCCGCACGTCGAAAGGACGCCCATGGTACCTAGCTAAGGGCACACCTTCCTGCACAACGTAAGTCCGTCTATGCATACCTCTTCTGGCTAAATTTCCTGCCTCAAGCCAACTGGTACATGTACGCTGGAAATTATGGTGACCCCGACGGAAAGAGACCGAGTACCCTTGCCCACGCCTAATGCGTACAATTCCTTGTCCCTTACTACCGCCATTGGGTTTGAGATAAATCATCGGGTATTTGTGCAAAAACTGACGTGCTTGTTTCATACTAACCATGGGTTGTGTCTCAGGTAAATATTGCCTAGCCTGTTCATCTCTCCGCAGGAGGCGATGGATGCGCCATTTATGAAAAAATTTGCTATTAAAAACAGGGATTGAAGCGCGTGCTAATAATCGTCTGCAGGCTCTAGTGCTGCCTAACAATTCTCCCCCCCGGTTGGGGATGCGGTTATAAACCACATCGGGCCAAGGGACCCGTATTCTCTGCATTCCGCCGCCAACCAGAGCCCAGGCACTCATTTGCCTGCCACCAAGGCGCAAGTCATAGGGTCTAAAAACAACCGCCATCATACCTTTGCGGGCAGCTGCTCGCATCACAGAACGAAAATACGGAGTAACATGCCAAGTTGTCATAATCCCGATTAATGGACCAAAGCGTATCAACTTGCGCCCAGTGTCAACGCAATAGAGCCATTTCCTGGGACGAAGACCTATATGGCGCAACAAGTCGGTAGAAACCCGCCAAACATCGTCATCGCCTGCCCTTAACTTAACGGGCCTGCTGGCACGGCCGAAAGCTATATTGACTATGTCGCCTTGGCGCCAGCCGAGACGGGCGAGCAAACTGCGGGGCAAAATACACGAAGCTGATTCGCTAGCATAACCAAGCACCCGCGCATAACCTGTTTCCACCATATCCGGTATCACCTCCTCTGACGCTGTTGATCTATCTGATAGCGGGCATATTCCATTAACGTCTGCACAACCCGGCGCCGGCCTTCTCGATCGCCCATGCGCAGAAAGACAGTGCGCCCTGGCTTAGAGTTAACCTCTATCAACCATACTTTACCATTAACATCTACGCCCATATCTAGTCCTAGGTCGCATAGAGGACCCGCACGCTGACTCATGACCTCTGCCACTCGTACTGCCAATGCTTCCATTTCTTTTTCAATCTCTTCAGCTCGATCAGGAAAATACTGCTGCAATACGGAAGAAACGTTGTAGGCCCGGCCTCCCGTATGTAAATTGGAAGTAATTCTGCCCCGTCGACCAGCTCGGATCGCTTTGCCGGAAACCTGCCATTCGCCTTGACCGTTCCTTTGCACGATGCTGCGAACATCAAAAGTTCTCCCGTTTAAGTAGTTGAGCTTCAAGCCTTGCTGAATCAGATAACGCCGATTTATGCCCCCTAAAGCATAGATGACGCCTAATAGAGAGTGCGTGCGAATGCGCGGCCTGCCACTCCTATCGACCAAATAACCGTCGCGTCCCCTTTGGATGCGGCAAATGCCTTTGCCACCACTGCCAAAAACAGGCTTAACGAATACGGTACTGTATTTGGCTAACATGACAGACAAGTTGCGGTAACTGCCGAGGCGAGTTTCGGGCAGATAGGGCCGTAGATCCTCGTACCTTCTCACAATGCGATACATCTGCCATTTCCCACGCAAACCTCGGTTCAGCATTCTTACCCGAAAAACACGCCGCATGCGGATAACTTGGTTATAGTACAACCCCCAGGTACCAGAGCTGGGAAACAAACGGTCGTAAATAAGGCGCGGAACAGGATAATATCTGGACCGCCAGCCCCTACTGGGCACATAAACAAAACCTAAGACTCTACCCCTCTCCCAGTCGATGTCCAACGGGCTAAATATAATTAGTCGTATGCCAACTTGCCGGCCTGCCCACATCAATTCCCGAAAGAATCTACCTTCTGCAAAAGGACGCGGACCAGGCCGGCGGATAGATAGCACCCCTACTAAGTCTCTACCCTTTACCATATATAGCCACCCCCACTGCCTCTCCCTCTGGTGTACCCGTCTCATTACAGCCCAGCCACACGTGGGCACAAGGAAGGATGTTTCCTATAGTAGTACAATATATGGTTTTCGCGAAAACCTTGTGCCCGCGCTAAGTGCGACTAGAAGCGCGTAATCGCCAACTGCGTCTGATGTCGGTCGCTGTAGTCCAGCGCCGTCCTTGCTCAACGTAATTCAACAGCGCCTCGATTTCTTGGGAATATTTGACATAACTAGATAACGACCTAATAGCTACAAGCACTTTCGCTAATTCGACTCGAAAGTAATCTTGATCAGCTCTTTTAAAGGCAACTTGGGCTTCAGGACGGAGGAAAAAATCGTAACGCCAACGATGCCAGTCACACCCTATAACTTTGGCCAAACACAAAGCCCCGCGGGCAAATACTGGACTGACTAGCCAACTAGGGATAGCACGATATTCAAATCCGCCATGCTTTTTGAGACGATAGTCACCCAACCAACCATAACTGCGGCGCCGTCTGCGAGCCGCTCCAGGGTTTTCTAGCATTAGGAAAACAACAGCTAAACTATTATCTAGTGCTCGTAAAAAATGGTTAGTAGGTAACATACTAAAATGGATGTGTCCTCCAACCGGCAGTTGGCTGAATGGTAAAGTTCCAGCTCGCCACTGGATGTAGCGGCGAGGAACCTTGCGGTGGGCCATCAATAGGAGATCGCGAATGCTTTCGTAAAGCTCTAAGGGGCATTGGGTTGGAGCAGGCCTTACCTCGGCTAGAGGATAACCGGACCGGCCTAGCCTTACGCGCCGAGCATCGCAACCAATGACTCCCTGCATCGGGAAATAATCCGAGGCAAAAACCATGCGCCCCGTGCGAGCGTCACGCAAGGTAAACTCGGGATCTGCCCCCAGCAGGTATTGGGGGCACTCATTTTCTTGAGGGTTGAGTAAAGATCGCAAGGGGCCAGCAGCTCCACGACCTTCCATCCGCTGCATCCAAGCTGTTATGTGCCGCGCATATGCTGCCCCAATGGCTCTATTAAAGCGAGGGCACGGATTGATACTCAGAACATATAACTTGCCACTACTAGAGAGGCCAATATCTACTGCACCTATATCTAAACCAGCTGTATATAAGGCGCGCCAAGCCAGTTCACTTACACGCCGTGTTTCTCGAGACAAGTTCGGCCGTATGACACGTACCCGGCGGCTGCCAATTTCAACCCTTTGCATGTAAATAGCGGTACAGTCAAAAACCTGCACCCGGTATCTTTTATAGAAAGTAACCCTGTTTTCCGGCTTGTGATACCGTAAGGAACTGGCTCGCCAATGTTCTTGAGCCTTAGCAGTTAGATCGGGTGTGGCCAATGCACTAGCCCGATTGAGAACTAGTGCGTTGTCATCACTTCCTGTTGCATCACCGAAGCGAATGATGAAACGCCAAGCTCCCGTTTGATAGGTGGGGCTGACAACTACATCGGGCAACAGCTCTGCTAAGATAGCCCGATTAGTTTCAGAAGGCATAATAACTAGGCTCCGCGCCACTAGCTCACCCCCTTTCGCTAAACCCTGCTTTCGCTATGGCGTAACGAGTAACCCGCCGCATAGAAGGAGGCGTTCCCGGTTCGTCGGTCTGCCTACCAGGCTTTGCATTTACTTCAATCAGCCAAACCCTGCCACGCCTATCTAAGGCCATGTCGATGCCGAACTCTCCGAACTCTTGCCCGTATTGTTCTTCAACAGCTCTAGCGATCAGTCTCGCCCCTCGGCGAATACGACGCACGGCTGATCCAACATTGATCCTTAGCGAGCCACGGATAGCTCGGCGCACGGAAATCATCGTCCCTCCTTCGGCTACATTAGAAACGGCGCTACCGGCTGATGCTACCCGGGCAATCATATTGGTGCACACCCAATTGCCTCGGGTCGTTTTCTGTACCATGACCCGAATGTCGTAAGGCCTGCCTTTGTATCGGGCCAAACGCAAGCCTTGCTGGATAATCATAGTTCGTTTGGGCAGTATGTTCCGCAGGCGTCGCTCCAGTTTAGGGAGTGAACTGCACAAGCCAGCCTGACTACCTCCCCCCATGCGGATACGTTGGTAGCGAAAGCCTCTTGCCATGCGGGATATTTTAACGATGCCAAGACCTAAGGAACCGCGTGAGGGTTTAATATAAACCGTCGGGTAAGTGCGCAACCAAGGGCCCAATTGATCCAAGGAAGTTAATTTTTCAGTCCTAGGCAAGTAGCGCTGAACTATCGGGTCTTTCACTAAAGCCTGATAAGTATCCCATTTATCTAGAAAACACGGGTTAAAATAATGCAAACCTTCTAGAGCCATCAGTTGTCGCTTAACATTCTGCATGCGGCGAGTAGCGTCTAAGGCCCGACTCTGGATGCGGTCATAAACCACATCAGGCAAAGGTAGGCTTACCCTACGCCAACCTCTGCCGGCGGGCACAAAACCGATAACCCCTTTGCTATTCCAATCTATATCGCGAGGAGAAAAAGCATAAGCGACTACGCCCCTGCTCCGGGCTAAACGCACAAAAGTGCGAGCCATGTCGGTTGCTGCCCCGAACAACCAAGCAGACGACACCCTGCGATAACGCCAGACCATGATAGCGACAACAGGCCCCAAACGAAATTGCTGCTTGCGAGCGTCCCAAAATGCTCTCAGCCTGACACCGGACCTTAGACCTAGCTCAGACATAAGGTCGGAACTTAGTCCGACCCTAAAGCGAGGACTAGGGTGTGGATCGGACTCTAGAGAAGCTTCCACCTGTCTTTGACCAAAAGATACGATTATGTTATTAGCATTGATTCTACGTCCTTTGATAAAGTTTGCTGGCAATCGTATTTCGCCAGTTTGTGGCAATTTGTACAGCTGTACTCTGATCACACTGCTGCACCCCCAATCATCCCCTACAAAATATGTTGTTGTACGAAAAGCGGTGCGCTAAAGACCCTCTATAAAAAAAGAACTCCAGAGTCATCCTCTGGAGCAAAGTCCTACGGCATCTGCAGCAGCAGAGGAGGGATTATGGAACGAAATCTAGGTCTTCATCCTCAAATTCGTCGTCATATTCCCCATCTTCATCGAAGTCATCTTCATCGAAGTAATCGCTGCTAAGGTCAAGGTCAAACGCTTTCTTATCTTTCTTGTCGTCGGCAAAGGGAGGCTCGTAGACTCTTACCCAGAGTTTCGTCTCTCCGGTAATTTCAACATAAAACTCCACTTCCACTTCGACTTGAACTGCGCCGCGCCTAACTTGCACATTGGTCACTGATGGATCCCTGATGACTTCGACTTCAACAGTTTCGTTTTGGCCCAAACGTGTGCCCTCTAGCTCTACCACAGGCAGATGTTCAGTGTAGTGCACAGTCTTTTTCTCCACGGCCGTCAAAGCGCCTTGGGCGTATGTATACCAGATATGCACATCATACCTACCTTTTATTTCTACCGAATTGACGTTGGGCCTTGCTGTAAAGGAATGGCTGGTGATCCGATGCCCTAAGACCATTTCAGCCGGTTGGCTAGTTGCGATGCTATCTATCTGACGAAAACGCTTTTGTCCCTTGGCACAAACTGCCCTGGTACTTATCTCGCGCAGACCGCCTGACAGCTTACTGCTATTCCACATGCTTCCTTTTCCCTCCTTTGCTCATTCTGCTCGGCGCCAGGGAGCGCGTCGTGCGGTACTCTCAGACCATCTTATGAAAAGGAGCATAATTGTGTTCCACCACGACTTCTTAACCAGGCGCATGCTGCATAATATGTATTTTCTCCCCTGAGTGTGTTAACCAGCTTGCACTTTCATCGCGCCAAGTTGCTATTTACCTGTTGTTCTATTAGACTATGTTTGCTGAGTCAACTTTGACACTGCTGCTAAAGACTGAATTTACCGCACGAGGATGGTGGACGAAGTGACAAAAAGATTGGTACGAGGGGCAATAATTGCTAGCCTGTATGTGACTATAACCTTCGTGGTTGCGCCTGTCGGCTTTGGACACATTCAATTTAGAGCGAGTGAAGCTTTGACGGTATTACCCATTATATTTCCCGAGTCGATAGTAGCCCTCTATATAGGGGTAATGTTGGCCAACTTCTTAGGTGGATTAGGCCCGGTAGACATTTTCGGCGGTAGCTTGATTACCCTAATGGCCGCCTATTTGACCTATCGCACGAGAGATAGTTGGCTGGCATATGTCTGGCCGGTGCTGCTAAACGGATTTTTAGTGAGTATCTATTTAGCACCGATGCTAGGTTTACCCTATTGGTTGTGCGTGTTGACCTTATCAATTAGCGAGGCTGTTGTGGTAGTCGGCCTAGGATACCCGTTAATCAGCTGGCTAACAACCAGAGGGATTACCTAAACCTCAAAACAAAAAGGCCATCTCGCCCTGGAGATGACCCTTCTGCCCATTTTCTTCAGCTTTGCACCTTTTGTCTACCGCGTCTCAGGAGCCAGCCGCTAATCAGTATTACCAACAAACTCAGTAGCTGGGCAACACGCAAAGGCCCCAGCATGAGGCTGTCGGTACGCAAACCTTCGATAAAGAAGCGCCCTATGGAATAGAGCATGAAATACCAAAGCACTATTTCGCCATCGAATCTTTTTCGACGCCGTTGCCTTAACAACCAGGCAAACACCAACATATTCCACAGGAATTCATAAAGAAAAGTAGGATGCCGATAAGCCCCATCAATGTACATGGCCCAAGGCAAATTTGTTTCGCGTCCGTAAGCCTCTTGGTTAAAAAAGTTGCCCCAACGCCCTATCGCTTGCCCCAAAATGACACTAGGCGCTGCGACATCTGCCCACTTACGAAAGTTGATCCGGTGCCGGCGCGTATATATCCAACCCGCTAAGAAGCCCCCTATTAGCCCACCATGGATGGCCATACCTCCGTGCCGGGTGTTGAGAATTTCTAGGGGATGTCGCAAATACCAATCTAGCATACCGGAAAAAGCAACGTAGTATAAACGGGCTCCTAAGATCGCCGCCGGTATGGCCCACAAAAACAGGTCGATAAACTTGTCCTCATCTTCGCCTAAACGTTTGATTTCGCGCAAGGCCAATTGTAACCCGATAAACATTCCCGCCGCAATCAAGATGCCATACCAGCGGATAGGGATGCCAGCAACCGTAAAAGCAACGGGGTCCAAATATAAAACCTCCTTTGTGCCGACATTGCGTCATGCTCGCGCCATGTTTGCTACCATTCGTGTATCCGGCCTGGGGCAATTCCCGGCCGGCTATAAGTTGGGGCTTCCAGCCTACTTTTTCTTATAATACCACAGCTAAAATTAGGACAGAACTTCTCAACAAGCAAAACCTGCCAGAGACTGAGCATCTGTATACATTAATATTAGGAGGCAATATCGTGATCAAGGATAGCTATTGGAAAAAACTGGTGGCCATCTTTTTCTTAGGCTGGCTGCTCATGTATGCCAACCGCACCGCCCTAACGGGAATAATGGCTGTTTTGGAAACGTCATGGCACTTAAATCGCACCCAATTGGGGTTGCTTAATTCACTTTTTTTCTTTTTCTACGCTGCCGCACAAGTTCCAGCAGGCTTATTGGCCGACCGCTTTGGTCGCAAAAGAATACTAGTGCCCGGTTTCTTGGTGCATGCCCTAGGTGCAATTGCCTCGGCCTTTGCTAGGAGCTATCCTTGGCTTTTGGGTGCCCGCGCCGTTACAGGTTTGAGCCAAGGAACATATTTTTCTCCCCAATATGCCATTAGCGCTAGCCAAGTTCCCGCTACAAAACGGTAGCTAGTGCCATCACCATGAGTGGCAGCGCCCTCGGCATTGGCCTTGGTACACTGTTAGCTTCTTTTATGGTTTGGCGTTTGGAATTAAACTGGCGCGTACCTCTGCTTTTCTTCGGAGGCGCAACCTTACTACTGACTGGAATCATGGCCAAAGCAATTAAGCCTGATCAGGTTGTTCAGCCTGCGGCCAAGGCAGGGGCGGGCCCTCAAACCACATTTAAACTCAACGCTAATCTGATCAAGCTATTCTTGGTTGGTGCCCTGTCCATGTATGGGTTTTATGTTATCGTCACCTGGTTACCCTATTACCTGCAAGTTGCCAGGGAGATAGAGGGAGGCTAGCTGGAGCCGTAAGTACCATAATGCCTCTTGCTACCATCCCTAGTGCCATCGGCTTCGGCTATTTGGCCGATCGCAGCGGCCAAAGACGGCGGATCATGGCCTGCTTGCTACCAGCAGGTGCTATTGCCTTGGCCATGGTAGTTTGGTCGTCCTCCTTATTCGGGCTGTATGCTGCCCTATTGCTTTACGGCTTAAGTGGAAAACTAGTTATCGACCCGCTGCTGATCGCGTCAGTGGCAGAGCAAACGGACGCTAGGGCCCACGGTAAAGCCTTTGCTTTACTCAATTTCGCAGGCACTGTGAGTATGGTATTAGCTCCCACCATAACAGGTTTGATCGTTGACATAACCGGCAGCTTTAATAGTGGCTTTTTCTTAGCCGCGCTTTTGCAGGCGACGGCTTGGGTACTGCTACTCAGTATGCGCACAAGAGAGTCGGTGAAAACTGAGGAACGGCATGCGTCCTGATAGCGCCTGCCTCTGGGTGGCTTCGAGTCTTGTATACGGTGCCTTGCGGAAGGTGATGCTAACATAGGTTGGCTTGTACCAACCAGTAACATCGCAAGGAGGCTGCCAAATGAAACCTAAAATGCGCTTGCCTTTTGCGCTTCTCTGTGGTGTGCCATTTGTAATGGTCCTCAGCAACAGCATGCTGATCCCTGTGTTGCCTTTAATGCAGTCGCAAATGAAATTGTCTCCCTTTCAGATTGGGCTAATAGTTACTGCCTTTTCGATACCGGCTGGTTTGACCATCCCTATTGCCGGATACCTTTCGGATCGATTTGGACGCAAAATTGTGATCGTACCTGCCCTGTTCATCTTTGGTTTAGGAGGTTTGCTAGCTGGGGTGGCTGCTCTGCTCACATCCCGGCCTTTCCCTTGGATTCTAGCCGCGCGGGTTTTACAGGGTTTAGGCGGAGGGGGCACTTACCAAATGGCCATGGCCCTGACAGGAGATATATTTCAATCGTCAGAGCGGGCTAAAGCCCTCGGTCTATTGGAATCGGCCAACGGCTTAGGCAAGGTCGTCAGCCCGATTATCGGATCGCTGGCCGGGCTAATCATCTGGTTTGCTCCTTTTTATATTTACCCACTCTTAGCGATACCGATCGCAGTAGGAGTCTGGGTGAAAGTACAAGAACCCGAGCGGGAACGGCAACACAATAGCATTCGCTCTTATCTGAGTAGCATAGGCAAAATACTGCGGCGTGACGCTCTCTCATTAGCAGCAGCCCTGCTAACAGGTCTTTTGGTTTTGTTTATGCTGTTTGGTCTTTTAAGCTATCTTTCGGACGTTTTGGAGGATGAATATAATATAGATGGTTTAAAGAAGGGATTTGTAATAGCCATCCCCGTCCTCGGCATGGCGCTGACTTCCTATTTGAGTGGCACTTGGCTGCAGGAGCAAACAGGCAAGACATGCAAATGGGTCTCGATAGGCGGCATGCTTTTGGTTGCTATATCCCTTTTAGCCCCAGCCCTTACTAATAACCTCTATATATTGTTGACGGCGGCTACGCTACAAGGCATAGGCACCGGCGGTGTATTGCCCGCCATCAACTTGCTAATCACTGGGGCAGCCGATCAGAGGGAACGCGGGATGATTACAGCCTTTTACGGCACCGCCCGATTTTTTGGAGCTGCCCTAGGACCACCTACTTTCGGCCTTTTAGTTGAAAAAAACAAGAATCTGCTATTCATCTTTTCGGCCATTACGGTTGCCTTGATTGGAGGCGTAGCTTATGCCTGTATCAAACCACCTACCATGCCTGGCCAAAACAAGCAAAACGAAAAGAATAAGTAAAAACCACGGCCACCTGCTATGAATCAGGCCGTGGTTCTATTTCGAGGAATCCAAAAGGGAGCGTTCGACAGAACGCTTCTTGTCATACAAATTCACTCCGTTAGTTCAACGGAGGATAGCCTTATTAGTCTGGGAATCCCAATCCAGCCCTAAGCCAATCTGCGCAGCTATCTGCCTGAGCGGCACAAACAGCTTTCCACCCTCCAGGCTACCAGCAAGCGCATCAGGCCCAGTATTCCCACTCTGAACTACAAAGTATTTAACACCTTGGCGGCAGACTGCTCGCTGCCTGTCGCCATCCCAAAACACCTGCCAACCAAAATGCTGCAAGAATTCTCGGCAGGGTACCAGCGTCATACCGTCTCTCAACTTGGCAGCCGGCTCTAACAGTAGCGCCTCTCCTTGATACTCTAGCTGTACCGGTTTGCTGGCAGATTGAACGGGCCTAGCTACCGGATGGCCAGCAAACAACTCCGACAATTTTACAAATCTATAACCCTGCTCCCGCAAACCAGTAATGATACCCGGTAATGCCTTAACTGTATTCCGCCCCGCTAGATGCATAAGAATAACGGCTCCTGGTTTCGCCCCTTCTAACGTTCGCTTTACCACCTGTTCTACCGGAATGTCACGCCAATCCCAGCTGTCAACAGACCAAGTAACAGGCTGCAAACCCAATTTAGCAGCTACCTGCAGGGTGTCCTGATTATAGGCTCCATACGGGGGGCGAAAAAAATTGGTTAGTTGCTCACCCGCCAGTTTAGCCAGCGCCTCATGTGCTTCCCTTATCTCTTGCTCTTGTTGCTTCCGACTTAGAGATGTTAGCTTTGGGTGGGTTGCACTATGATTACCAATTTCATGCCCATCATCCAGAAATCGCTTGATAATGCTCCGGTTGCTAGCTGCCCAGGTGGATACGGGAAAAATGGTGGCAACGACTGTATGATCCTGAAGGATCTGGCGCACCTTTTCACTAGTAGAATTGCTCCAGCCGTCATCAAAAGTAAGGGCAATGATCTTTTCTTGGGTAGTGATATGACTAAGAACGGGTACTACCGCTTGCGCTACCCCTCTGGGAATCATGAGTAACGCAAGCAGGCAAAATGCTAAAACACGCTTCTGCATAATAACTCCTCCCCCGCCGACTGCAGGAAGCACAGCCGGTCGCGCTCATGTTAGCGCACTTAGTCCTAGATATAGCGGTCATCCTTTCCCTAACAGAACCTTTTCAGTAGCCTCCTGCTAAGACGTTATTCCTCAGGGACGATGATGGACCCGATTATATATGCGCACAGGTTTAGCCCCGGGACAATAATCCAAATCAAGCGAATAACAACAGGATCTATGCCTAAATATTCGCCAATCCCACCGCAGAGCCCTGTCAGCACCCGGTTGGTTCTGCTCCTGGTCAGTCTGCGAACTTGCATCCTAGCTCACCTCCCACCCCTTTACCTATCTATACGTGAAACGCTTAAAAAAGTAGCACTTCTCAATTAAGCCAATCCTGCCAGTCAGCTAGAGCCAGTAAACGTTGATTGCGGGAACCTCGATAGGGCAAAGCTAGATCTCTCTCTGCTAAGACAAAGGGCCCATCCACTAACACGTCTATGTAACGAAGCACCCGTCTACAGGCTGGGCGTTGCAAGATCTCCTCTAGCCTATAGCCCGTATACACCCAAACCGATTTTCCGCGTTCCTTCGCTCCCCGCGCCAAAGCCAAGGCAGCGAGAGGTTGCTCAAAAGGTTCGCCACCTGATAAGGTAATTCCTTCGACCAGAGGGTTACCGAGCACGACAGGCAATATTTCCGCGGTATCTGCCGCATAGCCAGCGCTAGGATCGTGGCTCTCAGGATTGTGACAACCCAAGCAGTCATGCGGGCAACCCTGAAAATAAATAACAGCTCTTACACCAACTCCATCGGTCACGCTCTCAGGTTTTATACCAGCTAATCGTACTTGCATATTAATCACCTCAAAGGCTTGTAAGAATCCGCTCCGATTGATACACTAATTATCGTACTAAAAAAATGTAACATACACTAGATATTGTAGCATGGGAGTGGATGGTATGCCCATAAAAGAAAAGAAAATATCTTTTAAAACCATTGTAAAACGTGATGGGCGGCAGGTGGATTTCGCACCCGAGAAAATAATTGCTGCCTTAAGTAAGGCTTTAGCCGCCACCCAAGAAGGCGACACCGCCACCGCGGTCAAACTCTGCCCGTTGGTTTTGGAGGAACTGAGTCGGCTCACCACCGGACCCTTTCCAACAGTAGAAGAAGTACAAGATGCTGCCGAACGAGTGCTCATGCAAACTGGCTATCTGCGGACAGCGCGGGCGTATATTACATACCGTAATCAAAGGACAGCCTATCGCGAAGGCAAACATGCACTATTAGACACCATGCAGCAGATTATGAAAGAGACCCATAAAGAAAATGCCAACGTTGGCAATTCGCCATCTGCCAAGGGTCTGCAAATCTTCGAAGCCGCTAGTGCCTACTTATGGGAAAGACGCGGTCTGCCAACTCATATGGCAACAGCCCATCAGCAGAAAGACATTCATATCCACGATTTTGCCTGGTATGGCATGACACTCACCTGCGTGCAAACCGACCTCTATCGCTTGTTATCCCAGGGGTTCAATCCTGGACACGGATACATCCGTCCGCCAAAGCGTATTGGTTCGGCGGCAGCCTTGGCGGCCATAATTTTGCAGGGCTTACAGAATGACATGCATGGTGGCCAATCTTTTCCCAACTTCGATAAAGACATTGGCCCTTTCGCAGAACAGGCATCCGATGACGATGTCTACCAAGCGATGGAATCTCTCATATTTAATCTCAACACTTTACATTCTCGGGCAGGGGCGCAAGTACCTTTTAGCAGTCTTAACGTCGGCACTGGTACCAGCGCAGGAGCGAGGAAGGTAACGAAGCAGCTTTTGCTTGCTTATAAGGCTGGCCTAGGGCGGGGCGAACATCCTATTTTTCCTAATATCATTTTTAAGGTGAAAGAGGGTATCAATTTTAGGCCCGGGGATCCTAATTACGATCTTTATTTACTAGCCCTAGAAGTCGCTTCCGTGCGCCTAAACCCTTCTTTTTCTTTCTTAGATTCGCCCTTTAATCAAAACCCCGACGAAGTAGCTTACATGGGCTGTCGCACCCGCGTAGTTAGCAATATTAACGGCCCCGCGCAAACGTCTGGACGAGGCAATTTATCTTTCACTAGCATCAATTTACCTCGCCTGGCGATCAGAGCCGAGGGCAATATAGACCGTTTTTTTGCCCTTCTAGATGAAATGATAGAGCTAGTAATTGAACAGCTTTTACACCGTTACCGCATTCAGGCCAACCTTAAGGCTAAGGATATGCCGTTCTTAATGGGCCAACACGTATACTTAGATAGTGACCAACTGCAATCCTCTGACCGTATTGAACCTGCAATAAAACATGGTACTCTCAGCATCGGGTTTATTGGTTTAGCTGAAGCTTTAATGGCACTTTGCGGGCAACATCACGGACAAAGTAAGGAGGCCCATGCCTTAGGGTATAAAATCATCAGCCACATGCGGCGCCGCTGTGATGAAGCTACAGAGGCGCATAAGTTAAACTTTACCCTATTAGCAACTCCCGGAGAAGGGCTTTCTGGGAAAATGGTCATTCCCGACCGGGAGCGTTTTGGGGCTATCCCGGGGGTGACCGACCGCGATTTTTACACCAACTCCTATCATGTTCCTGTCTACCATTCCATAGGAATTGCAGAGAAGATCAAAGTTGAAGCTCCTTTCCACGAACTATGCAACGCCGGACACATCTCTTATGTTGAGCTAGATGCTCCGCCCGGCCCTAACTGGCAAGCAACTGATGCTATCGTCCGCGCTATGGCTGCTGCTGGATTCGGCTATGGAGCAATCAACTTCCCCGTCGACGAGTGTTTAGCTTGTGGTTATACCGGCGTTTTCCCAGCGGAATGTCCTAGCTGCAAATCTGA
Source organism: Bacillota bacterium (assembly GCA_012735505.1). Lineage (GTDB taxonomy): Bacteria > Bacillota > UBA994 > UBA5500 > UBA5500 > JAAYHE01. Next base: position 20,236 of record JAAYHE010000029.1, on the reverse strand, counting down.
GGCCATTCGCCGTATCCGCCGCATCACCGGCTATCTATCAACGGTCGATCGTTTTAACCCCGGCAAGCTGGCCGAACTAAAGGCACGGGTGGCGCACGCATAGACAAGGGCACCTGCCATCCACGAGCCATGATAATACGAAAATGAAGGCTGGTTCAGCAAAGATCTGAACCAGCCTTTTGCTTCCACCTCATAATTTCTCAGGCTTGTTCATATAGTGGACAGAGAAAATGAACAGGTAAGGGAGGTGCTCATCTTGCGACGAAAAACTTGGCTGACATTATGTATTCTAGTCCTAAGCTTCACGCTTGCCGCCCCTCTAGCGAGTGCCAATCCTCTCAATTGCGCCTGCCAAGATGAAGATCGGGACATGCGATTAGATTCACCTCCGCTGGAGGGAACAGATGTAGAAGAGTTGCAGGCGATCCTCACAACCCTAGGCTATTACAATAATGCGATCACCGGCGTCTACGATCAGTCTACTGCGGCAGCGGTGGAAAGATTTCAAAGCTGGGTAGGTCTCAAAGCAACGGGAGTTTTTGGTGCGCAAGAACGTAACGCACTAACTATCGCCTTAGCCCATGAGAGCCTGAGTGTCGCTACCCCCGGCCCGCCGCCAGGAGAGCTACGTATCGAAATTGATGTGGATAAAAGGACGCTAACTCTGCTGGTTGATGATCAAGTCTTCAAGACATATCCATGTGCCGTAGGAAAAGCATCCACTAAGTCACCCGTAGGCGAATGGCGGATCATCCAAAAAGGTACCAATTGGGGAGGAGGGTTCGGGACTCGCTGGCTAGGACTCAACGTCCCTTGGGGGATATATGGTATTCATGGTACCAACAACCCTAGCTCTATAGGCACGGCAGCGAGCGCCGGTTGTATCCGTATGCATAATAGAGATGTGGAAGAACTGTACCCGTGGATCAAGGTTGGCACGCGGGTCTCGATTATCGGCCCTTACCCACGGCTGCGCATTAGTCAGCCTCTACGCCCTGGGCAAAATAGTAAGGAAGTACAGGTGCTACAGTTGGCCTTGCGCGAGGCGGGTTTTAATCCGGGATATACCGATGGGCGTTACGGACCCGACACAGAAACTGCTGTAAACAGACTGCAGATCCACTACGGCTTACGCCCCACCGGACATGCTGATAATAACGTGCTCTCTCTGCTAGATTTGAGGAGGTAGCGTATGGCCAGAGTCCGAGATCGTCGCTGCCCCTTTAGACGCCTGTCTTGGCTGCTAGCTATAATCGTTATCTTGGTCGTCTCCGCTTACGCCCTCTACCCCTATTTGTACACTGTCTTCAGCGGTCAACAATATATTAATCCTCGCGTAAGCCTTAAAGCTCACGAAAGCTATGAACTTGAATTCTGGGTGAGGCTTCCCTCCATTGCCAACACCCGGCCTTTCCAAGAAGCCTTAGAACAGTGTATAGCCGACTTCACGACTGGGAGAAGCAATATAAAGGTTAATATTACTTATCTGCCGCCAGCACAAGCAGGGCAACGTTTGCAACAGGCGCTAGCCACTGGCACTCCGCCTGACGTCCTTTTCCACGCCGACAGTTCACAAGCGTTCTATGGAGAGCTGCAAGTACCGCTATCCCTGTACCTTAATCAGCAAGACAGAACAGCTTGGCCCGAGGCCGTATGGCAGCAGGCTCTAGTTAACAACCGCGTGTATGCGTTGCCGGTAGCCCTGTTTCCGCGAGTAATGATGGTCAATTCTTCCTTATGGCAGCCGACCAACCTTAGCCTCGAGCAAGTATTAACTAGCGGATGGAACTGGGATCAATTTTTAGCGGCCATCGCCGAGGCTAAACAGGCCCAAGTTTATGGTTTTGTCCCGACCTCAATTGGCGATGCCCTTTTTGCAGCCATGACCACTGTTTGGGGGCAACCTGCTGCCTTTGATCCCGATGGAGCACCGCTTTGGACCGAAGCTTTCCTAGAAAACATAGCCGCGGGCTGGAAGAAGTTACAGCAATCCCCAGGGGTGCCTACTCCGGCTAACACTATGGATGAAAACTGTTTAGTTCTCTTTTTACAACAAAGGGCAGCTAGCATCGGCCCCCTAAACCACAACTTGACACCTTGGCTTTGGCAAGAAGCCTTAAAGGCAGGTATACAGCCAGCAATATGGCCCCTACCTAACGAAACAGGGCATAGCGATTTTCGCAGCGTCTACCTAGCGGTTTTTCGGCAAGCGGAGTACCAAGGACATCGTCACACCAAGGCAGCCGCAGAATTTGCCCTCTGGCTAGCTCCCCACTTAGCAGAATACATGGGGCGTTTTGCCTCGGCCATACCTGCTCAAACTAGCCTTTTGACGAGTCTGGAACTCCCATACGACCCGGCTTCCCGGCAAACATATACTGCTATTGATAAGGCACTCAGCCGGCCTTATAGCTATGGACCCGAGCCTGGTCTTGCAGAAGAACACTGGCAACATACGATTGCGCCCGCTTGGTCTGCTTATGTAACAGGTCAGTATACTAAAGAGCAATTCGTACAAGCCGTACTGTCAGGCTTAGCGCGAGCAACCATGACCGGACCTTAAGCTAATAACTAGGGAGCAGCTGTAGCTGCCCCCTAGTTATGTTTGGTGCGACTGATAACTAGCGTCAACTGACACCGATTTTCTATTTCATATGAAATTCCTTTTCAGTCATTCTTTAACATATTTTCATTGACACGGGAATTGAAAAAGGTTTATGCTGATAGTAAGCACATCTAACCGAGGGTGATCAAATGCTACACAAAGAAGAGCGAATAAGACTGGGAACCAAGGTCATCAAAATCACTATCTGGGTTAATCTGGCTCTGGCCCTGACTAAATTGGTGGCCGGAATTCTAGCTAAGAGCTCAGCCATGGTGGCTGACGCAGTGCACACCGGAAGCGACATACTAACATCTGTCGCCGTTATTGTTGGCCTCGCCATGGCTAGCAAGCCGGCAGATGAAAGGCACCCTTACGGGCATGGTCGCCTAGAGACGGTCACCGCCCAGATCGTGGCTACCCTGCTTGTCATCACCGGCCTAGGCCTCGCCTATAGCTCGGGGCGTGTCTTACTAAGCAATACAGCTACCGCACCGGGCCCCCTGGCCCTTTATGCTGCTATCCTCTCCATTGTGGTGAAAGAGTTAATGTACAATTACACGCTAAAAACTGCCCGGCAGATAAATAGCTCAGCCATGGTAGCAGATGCGTGGCACCATCGCTCCGACGCATTTTCTTCCGTTGGCACTCTAGTCGGCATTGCCGGAGCCCGCTTGGCTTTTCCTTGGCTAGACCCTTTAGCAGGCATCATCGTTGCAGTACTAGTCTGTAAGGTAGGCTTCGATGTATACTTACAATCCATTCGTGAACTTATCGACAGCGCTCCTGAATTTGAGGTCACCGAGGCTATCAAACAAACCGCCTTAGCCCAGTTAGGTATCATCGACGTTAATGATCTGAAAGCCCGGCAACACGGCCCCTATATTAAGGTAGATCTAGAAATCTGTGTTAACCCTAATATGTCTCTACAAGAAAGCCATACCCTAGCCCACCAAGTTGCAGACAAAATTAAGGAAAACGTTAAAACAGTGGAAACCGTTATGGTACACGTTAACCCGTGCACAAAAGAAGCCTGTTAAGAAACCAATGTTCAAACCTGACTGCCCAGCTCCCCAGCCGTGCTGCCGTCGCAGCACGGTCTTTTTATTTGCCTCTCGCCAGGGAAATACTATGTACAGTGTAGTGCAAGGAAAGGAGGCTGACTATGGGGCGACGCCGGAAGCGACAACCGATACCAGCTGCTGCGCTCAAGGGCAGACGGCAGCCTGAAGTAAACGGGTCAGAGACTGGTGCAAAGAACTCGAATTTGGTCGCCAGCTATGACCGACCATTGAGCAAAGACCTATCTGAAAATGTAGATATCCTCAAGCAATTATTAGGCAATAGCGACGATATCATTTTTCGGGATTTTACTATCGGCAACGCTAATGAACTAAAAGCCGTCCTTATTTTGGTCGATGGCTTAGTAGATAAGGAATCCTTACAACTCAATGTCATGACACCTCTGATGCTATGGGCAAAAAAAATCGCAGCCCCTGCCGTGACTACACCAGAGGCTATTAGAGCGCTGCTCTCGGAGCATTTCTTGTCCTTCTTAGAACTAAAAGAAGAAAATAATTATCCAAAAGTGATCGATGCTATTTTAGGCGCCGACGCCGTGCTCATTATAGACGGCCTTGATATAGCGTTTATCCTCGGAGCAAAAAAATGGGAACACCGTTCCATATCGGAACCTTCCAATGAAAACCTGATCCGCGGGCCGCGGGAGGGCTTCAATGAGCTGATGAAGTCTAGTGTGGCCTTGGTTCGCCGCCGTATAAAAGACCCTAAATTAACGGTGAAATTCGTCACCGTCGGGCAACGCTCCAAAACCGAATGTGCCGTTCTGTATCTGGAGGATGTTGCTAACCCTGTGTTAGTAAACGAAGTACGACGGCGGCTGGAGCTTATCGATTATGATGGTATTTTGGATAGTGGCTTTATAGAGCAGTTTATTCAAGACTCGCCCTACTCGCCTTTCCCACAGATACAATACACGGAAAGGCCTGATCGGGTAGCTGCCGCCATCCTAGAGGGGCGAATCGCCATCATTAGCGATGGGAGCCCTAATGCTCTCTTGGCTCCAGCTACACTAAGCAATTTCTTGCCTTCGCCAGAGGATTATTACGAAAGCTGGATTTTGTCGACTGCACTCCGCATCGTGCGTACTTTTGGCATCCTCAACTCCATCTTATTACCATCTTTATACATCGCGTTTGTAAATTTTCATCAGGAGGTCATCCCAACCAAACTCGCTCTGGCAATGGCAGGTGCTCGCTCTGGCGTACCCTTTACAGCCCTAGTAGAAGCCTTCTTGATGGAGCTCACATTTGAACTCTTGCGAGAAGCAGGTATTCGCTTGCCCAACCCGATCGCGTCTACTATTGGTATCGTGGGCGGTATTATCATCGGACAAGCAGCCGTGAGTGCCGGCTTAGTGAGCCCCATCATGGTGATTGTAGTGGCTCTGACAGCTATCGGTTCCTTTGCCATTCCTAGTTTTAATGTGGCCTTGTCTATTCGCATCCTGCGCTTCCCCTTGATGGCACTAGCAGGCATATTTGGACTGTACGGTCTCACCGCGGGTGTAATTCTAATTGTTTTACACATCGTGACCTTAAAATCATTTGGCGTTCCCTATTTGTCCCCGGTTGCACCACAGACTTTAAGCGGGCTGACTGATACCATAGTGCGGGCTCCCATATGGAAACGGCAACGGCGTCCAGGAATATTCCGGCCCCACAACCCCTTCCGTAGTGGGCCTGCGCCAAGCTACTACCAACACAAGCAAGATTTGCATCCTGGCGGTTTTGAAATCGCACCTTTGCCAGACGATGCAGAGGAAGGAGGAAGCAAGCTTGAACCGTGACCAAATCACATCGCGACAAGCATTCCTCATTCTAGCCAGCCTGGCTAGTACTGAAGTTCTACGACCTAGCTTCCGGAATTTTATGCTTTGGGCCGGCAATGGTGGCTGGTTGCCAATTTTAGCGGCCGTAGTAATAGGCTTAATCCTTGTTGGCCTTATCATCCGGCTGGCGCAACGCTTCCCTCAGCAAAGCATCGCCGAATATGCCCCACGCGTGTGGAGCCCTTGGCTAGGTTACCCCTTGGTCATAGCACTTGCCGTAGCTTTCTTCGTGCAAGGCACCCTATCATTACGCAATGTTACCGAGTTCGTTGTCGCTGCTATTTTGCAGGAAACACCCATTAGCGCTGTCATCTTGGTGATGCTGGTCTTAACCGCCAGTGGTACTTTGGCCGGCCTAGAGGGCATGGTCCGTTTTAACGAACTGATATTTCCCGTGTTAATCGGTACCTTTTTCGTCATCCTGGCAAGCACAGTCCAACTTAACCCTTGGTACCTACTGCCTTGGCTCGACCAAGGCATAGGCAAGGGTGTCTGGGACGTCTTCCTTGATGTCGTCGCAGACATAACTATCGTTTCATATCTGTTATTTATTTACCCTTACTTAGTAGACCCAGAGAATAGTAAAAAGGCAGGTCGCCGTTACACCCTTTTCGGGGGCGGGATTCTATTTGGCACATATCTTAACACCTTGCTCTTTTTAGGCCATACTGCTGGTTCTAAATTTACTTGGCCCTATTTGACCGTCACCGAAAATATTCGCCTTATAGAAAGGGGCGAAGCCCTGTTCATGGTTATCTGGATCTTAGCCGCCTTCTTGAGGATTAGTTTCTGCTTTTACATTGCCGCTCTGGGGCTTAGCCAATTGATACCAGGATTAAAGATAGCCTGGATGGCTCTAGCCTCTTTGCCTTTAGCAGCCTTTATAGCATTAAGAGCTCCCAACCTGCCAACGGCGCTGCTTCTTGACGAGATGGTTAATCGAGCTTTTCTATTTGTCGGAGCCGGGGTCCCTTTATTTACATTGCTGTTAGCGTGGTTACGCAAAATGGGAGGCGATTCTCGTGAGCAGGCGCCTAATTAGCATTATTCTCATCATAGGCTGTAGTTTGTCACTAACAAGCTGCTGGAGTCGGCGAGAAATTGAAGCTTTGGGTTTCGCCACCCTGGTGGCGATAGACGCGGCGGAAGATGGGCAGATAGAGCTCAACGTGCAGCTCGCCATAACAGCTGCTTTAAGCCCTGCTGAAGGCGGAGGCGGTGGTGGCGGGGGCGGTTCGGAAGCGCCAGTTTGGACGGTTAGCAGCAAAGCCAAAAATTTCGCTAATGCTATAGAACAAGTGCGCACATATGCGGGAAAATACCCCTTTTGGTCTCATACTCGGGTAATAATTATAGGAGAGGAATTAGCCAGAAAGGGTATCGCCCCTATCCTTGATTATCTAATACGCAATCGCGATTTTCGTTTTTCAACCAAAGTGATGGTGAGCCAAGGTTCCGCCAAGGATCTGCTACAGGTGGTGCCTAAGCTGAGCAAATTGCCGGCAGAGCACTTGATTAATCTCAATCAAATCGCTAAAGATACTTCGGTAACTGCCTCGCGTACCCTTTTAGACTTAATTCTGCTCCTACTAGAGCAAAAGGGAACTGAAGCAATTCTACCTTTACTCACGGCTGAAGCAACCAGCCCTGAAAAACAGGCTTCTAGTGCAGGAAAACAAGGTCAGGACACAACTGCAGACGAGGGGCAAAACGAAGAAAAAAGTTTAGCTATGTCAGGGTTAGCCGTCTTTCGAGGCGACAAGATGGTAGGCACCCTCGATGCTACGGACAGCCGTAGCGTGTTATGGCTGCGCGGCGAAAGCAAAAGGGGAACATTAATGGTAGAAGTGCCTGGACAAGGCTACGTTGTACAAGGTCAAATCTACGCGCGGCGGGTGTTGCGCCTGACAAATGAAGATGACAGGTTGCGGGCAAAAATAATTATCTATCAGGATGGCGATTTGATAGAACATAATCTAACTGGGCCAAAGGAGCTAAACAGCGCCACGATGCAACAGTTAGATGCCTTGCTCAGCGCCCGCATCGAAGCCGATGTGCAAGCAACACTGAAGAAGATACAGCAGGAATTGCGTGCAGACATCATTGGTATCGGCGACCGTGCCTATCGCCTTTATCCTAAAGTGTTCGAGAGCGTGAATTGGGAAGGATACTTCCCCGAAATGCCTATCGAGGTAGAGGTGCACGCTCATTTCCGCCGCACTGGTGAATTGTTAGAAGCACCGTTTGCCAGTATATTCGAATCTTAAAGGATTACTGCGAAGCTAGTGGCCAAGATCTAGGGGTCTTGCCTTCCTCTTAGGGACCAGCAGGACCTGGGGTTGCTCTGTAACTGGATGCGTTAGGACCGCGACTCCACAGCCGTAGGTGTGCCGTAGTAAATCTGCTTGCAACACTTGCTGCGGCGGGCCGTCGGCAACTAGACGGCCTGCGCTTAATACTAGTAGACGTTGGGCATAAAGAGCCGCCAAATTCAGGTCATGCAAAACTGCGATTACGGTCAAGCCCTGGTCCTGGTTGAGAGCTGACACCAGATCAAGGATCTCTAGTTGGTGGTTGATATCTAAATGGTTAGTCGGTTCATCTAGTAGTAGCAGTTTTGGCTCTTGCACCAGAGCTTGGCACAGAAAGACCCTCTGCCGTTCTCCCCCGCTTAAAGAATGTAAGCGACGCTGTCGCAGCTCCCATAAACCTGTTAACCGCAAGAAATGTTCCACCACGGCATAATCATGTTGGGTTTCTGTCTGAAAACGGCGCAGGTGGGGTAGACGTCCTAATAGAACTATTTCTTCTACCGTAAAGTCGAAAGCAACAGATTTAGTCTGCTGCACGAAAGCAACATTACGCGCTAGTTCCTGCTGAGAATAATGGCGCAAATCACGACCCGCCAAACTGATGGTGCCTGTTTGCGGTTGGTGCAAGCGGCAGAGGGAGCGAAGCAAAGTTGATTTGCCCGATCCGTTAGGACCTAAAATAACCGCAAATTGCCCTTGCGGAACTGCAAAAGTAACCTGGTCGATGACCAGTTTATGGCCATAGGCTAGCTTCAAATCTGTAGCTACCAGCACAAACAAAACCTCCTAGGAACGGCGCGCTTCGTTACGTCGCAACAGATAAAGGAAAAAGGGCCCTCCGCAAAGAGAGGTGATAATACCCACAGGTAACTCGCCAGTAGTGATTAAGGTACGTGCTAATAAGTCAGCGCCAACTAAGAAAATCCCACCCAACAGAGCTGACGCCGGCAAAAGCAGACGGTGGTCTGGTCCGAACAACAAACGACTAATGTGAGGCACTAATAAACCAACAAAACCTATAATGCCACTCACAGATACTGCTCCCGCTGTCAGCGCAGTTGAGGCAAGAAGCAACAGGTGTTTAGTTTTTTCCACGTCGACCCCTAGGGTCGCAGCTGCGTCTTCACCCATGCTAAGTGCGTTAAGGTCTCTGGCTAGGTAGACTGAGAACGCTAATCCTAGCAACAAATGGGGAATAATAATCGCCACTTGTGTCCAACCGCGGCCCGTAAAACTGCCCATCAACCAGTAAATGAGGGCCTGTAATTCTTTGTTAGTAAAATAAATCAGTAGGGAAAGCACTGCTGACAAGACTGTATTGAGAGCGATGCCTGCCAGCAGCAAGTTCATGATAGGTACACGCCCCCCCACTCTGGCTAACGAATAGACCATCAGGACGGCAGCAATGGCTCCGAAGAAGGCTAGGATCGGTGTTAACGCAACACCAAAACGCCAACCCCACGTCCCTGTGATAATAAATGCCAGAGCCCCTCCGACAGAGGCGCCGGCAGAAACACCGAGCACGTAAGGATCGGCCATCGGGTTACGCAAGAGACCTTGCATCATTCCTCCAGCTAAGGCAAGGCAAGCTCCCACAGCTGCAGCTAATAGCGCTCGGGGTAAGCGTAAGTTCCAAACAATGATTTCGTTGGAGGTGTTCATAGGGGCTGGTTGAAAAGTAATTAACGCGCGTACGCGGCTGAGGATAATATCCACAACTTCTCCTGCTGGAATACTGACGCGGCCGATGGCCACTGCTAAAACCAATACTACCAATAAAAGAAGTGCTAATAACAATAAAATCGTCAGCCAGCGGTGACTTTGCCGTCGTTCGTGCACAACCACCCCTCCTCCCAATTAAAAAAGCTTAGGCCACCGCCTAAGCAAAAGGACAAATATGCCCTGACCTTTGCTCCGAAGGCCGGTGCCATAAGCGCAAGGCAGGTCTCCTGGCTTCTACCCCTAATAGCAGGGTAGTTATAGTGGCGGGACCGCTCAGGTTTCTCACCTGATTCCCTATTCTCCCACAAAGGGGCACCTTGCTCCATGTCCAGTATACACTATAAGCTTCGCCGGCAACAGGAAAAGTAAACGCCTCCTACTAAAAAGAAAACCGCCCTTTACGGGCGGCTTCTTGTAGATTAATAGTTCTCGCAGTAGAGCTCATAGTATGCTTGTGGATGATCGCAGGCAGGGCAGACCTCGGGGGCTTCCTTGCCTTCATGTACATAACCGCAGTTGCGGCAATGCCACTTAACTACCTCATCGCGCTTAAATACGCGGCCAGCTTTTACATTCTCTAATAGCTTTAGGTAGCGTTTCTCGTGTTCAACTTCTACCTCTGCGATCTCGGTGAAGACCCTAGCGATCTCTTCGAAGCCTTCTTCGCGTGCTACCTCGGCAAATTCTTTGTACATGGTGCTCCACTCGTAGTTTTCACCCTCAGCTGCTAGCTTCAGATGGTCAGCTGTATTAGTGATGCCGCCTAGAAACTTAAATAGCCTCTTAGCGTGCTCCTTTTCATCATTGGCCGTTTCTTCGAAGATAGCAGCAATCTGCTGATAACCTTCTTTCTTGGCCTGGCTAGCCCAATAACTATACTTGTTGCGAGCTTGAGACTCACCAGCAAAAGCAGTCCACAAATTAGCTTCTGTCTTTGTACCCTTTAGGTTCATTGAGGCACCTCCTTAATAGTAGTGATTATTATTTATTTGTATCTATGATACAACAAAGTTGTCCACTTGACAAGGGGGTCTCCAAAAAAACCTTTTGCCTTGGCCTTTTGCTCAACCCTAACAAATGCAATATAATAAAAAGCGGCTGGTAAAATAACGTATTCACCGGGAGTGTCAACTTGATGAATCAATTCTTATATGACAAACGTTACAATTGCCTGGCCTGCAACGAAGAATTTACCACTAAGAAGGTGCGCAGCAACAAAGCTCGGGTTGTTCGGCAGGATAGTGACCTTTGCGCCTACTTTGAGCCTATTAACCCATATTATTATGAAATCAACGTCTGCCCCTACTGCGGCTGGGCCTTTTCTGATTCTTTCACGCCTTTTTCACCTGCACAAAAACAGACTGTTTACGACACCTATAGTCGCTATATACTCAAAGGACCGCCCCAGCTGTGTGATGTGCGAGGCGAACAAGAAGCTATTTATGCTTTCAAGTTAGCTCTTGGCGCTGGCTATATCAAACGAGAACAGCTTAAATACCTTGCTGGGATTTGTATGCGCATTGCTTGGTTGCATCGGCAAGGAAATCGGCCAGATAAGGAAAAAGAGTTTCTCGTAGCGGCCTGCCGTTTTTTTACGGTAGCGTATGAGACCCAGTTGGACGATGATGACACCGCCTATTTCCTACACATGTTGGCTGAAACTAACCTGCGTTTAGGACGTATTCCTCAGGCCCGCCGCTGGTTCAGTCAATTATTTTCTCCCCGCGCTATGCTGATTATCGTTTTATTGAAACAGCTAGAGAAGCTTGGCTTGCTCACCGGCAGCAGCAAGAGGGACAGGAGGTTGAATAATGACTGTTCTTAGGAAGCTCCTCGCTGCTTACCCTCGGCCAATATCCGGTGAGGAGATCGCTACCGCTCTGGGTATCTCACGAGCCGCTGTCTGGAAGCAAATGCAGAAATTACAAAAACTGGGCCTCAAAATCGAAGGTCGACAAAATAGTGGCTATAAACTGTTAGAATGGCCTGATCTTTTGTTACCAGAGCTCATAGGCTTCTATTTAGCTGGCAACTTGGGAAGGCATATCGTCTGGCAAGATAGCTTAGCCAGCACTAATACCACCGCTAAAGAATTGGCGCGGCAAGGGGCAGCCCACGGGACTCTGGTTGTTGCAGAGGAACAAACTGCAGGCCGCGGGCGGCGCGGGCGAACCTGGATATCGACTAAGGGGAGCGGCATATTTGCCTCTTTAATCCTGCGCCCTCGTTTACCCGCGCGCCGGGTACCCATGCTGACTTTAGCAGCCGGAGTCGCTTTAGTTGAAGCTCTACATGCCTATGGCCTTACGAACGCCTGGTTAAAATGGCCTAACGATGTCTGGGTAGGCAACCGCAAACTCGCTGGTATCCTCTCAGAATTAAGTGGCGAGCTTGACCAGGTGGACTTTGTAGTTATCGGTATGGGGGTGAATGTGCAGCACACCCAATTACCTGCTGAGATGGCGGCCAAGACCACGTCTTTCTATCAGGAAACACAGAAAACCCAAAATCGGGCGGAACTTGTGGCCCGTATTCTCCTCGAGTTGGAACAAATACTACCGCTACTAGAACAAACCGATGTAACACCTCTCTTGCAGGCCTGGCAAAAACATGATCGCTTGCAGGGTAAAGAAGTAAATGTTATTGAAACTACTGAACAATATTCTGGCACCGTATTAGGGATTACACCGACTGGAGCTTTACGTATCGCCTTACCCGGAGGTTCAACAAAAGAGGTATTGGCTGGCGATGTTTCCATCCGTCCCAGCCGCTAAAGGGAACCTAAAAGCCTGCACGTCCTGAGGCAGGCTCTTTTGTTTGCAGTGAGGGCAAGCGTTTACGAATAACTATAGTTAGCATAGACGCCACTAGGGCCTTGGCCAGGTCGAAACCAATGAAGGGATAAAGACCAAAGGTCAACACCTGCTGCAGCTCCAGTTGTTTGCCGACAACCCAGCGAAACACGCCGTAGAGATAGGGTAGGCCACAGGCATAAAGCAAGACTAATCCGCCTACGCTAACCAAAAAGAGCCGAGTAACAGTCAATTTGGCTAGCCGATTGCTGACCCATCCGATAAACCAAGCTGCTAAGATATAACCAAAAATGTAACCTGCACTAGGTAGAAGCAGATAAGAAATTCCTCCGTAAGGCGGCTGAGCAAAAACAGGCAATCCCAAAAAGCCCATGACGGCGTACAACACTAAGCTCCAAGCACCTTGCGGGCCTAACAAAGTACCTGCTAAGATCACAAACAAAGGCACCAGACTGAATGGTACCGCCGCCTCGCCACCAAAACGCAGAATGACAGCAGCCGCGATGTGTAAGGCAGTAAACAGCCCTGCTCTAGTCAATTCCCTACTGTTTAACTTCATTCTAAGTCACACCTTTTCTTTCTCCTACGATGATAATGTTAACCCTCATCACTGGCCTAGTCAACAATCCCGGCATAAAAAAATGCCCTCTTAAGGCATATTGAGAAGCCTTTCGGCTGATGGAAGTTCCCTAATGCAAGTCGGTCAGACGTAGTCATGCTCGCGCACACTGCTGCCTAGCGTGGCGGCGTTATCGCGCGCTGGTAGCCAGCAGCTGTAGATAAGAGCTTCGTTGCCAAGGGGAGAGTCAGAAGTCTAGGAGCCCACTTAATGCTGGCCGCACCTTTCTCCTTGGCTCCTTCGCTCTAGTGATTTATGGCTCCAATGCGCTTTACGTATGACGCGCAACGCCACGCTTGCTGCAGGGCCAGTGGTTAATCCATTGCGGGCGCACCTTGGCCAAAATTGCCTCCGGCAATTTTGCCCGCGGGATGCCCCTACAGATATGGCAGCATGTTGGCCATATCGTAGGGCGTCTTGGAAAATGGACAGCCTCCAGGCTTGGGCATTTTGAAACACGCCCGCCTGGTAGGCCATAGGCTCACCGGGGACGATGCCCCAGGCCGGATAAACACATGGGGAAAAGGGCGCACGCACCGCCATAACCACGCCCGACCGCACCCTTCTCCGCTTTAACTATCCGCTACCTCAGCCACTTTACCATGGCTCCATTTGCCACAACGGTCTCCCCAACAAGCTATACTAGCGTTAGCAATGCGAAATTCTACTACTTCACAACAGTTGGAACAGCCATTGCAGTCATGCGAAACGGCTTGGCAATCAGCGTCTGCCACAGCAAATCCCCGCCATGAACTAGCTTTACCGCGATGCACAGTAGCTCGCTCTGCTAACAAGGCGGCTCCTAAAGCTCCCATCACATCATAGTGTTCAGGTACCTCAATTTCTTGCTGGAGGGCTGAAACGAAAGCCTGACGTATCCCTTTATTTGCCGCCACGCCACCCTGAAAGATAATGGGCGGCTCGATATCCTTGCCTTTGGCCACGTTACCTAAATAGTTACGCACTAACGCATCGCAGAGTCCACGTACAATTTCTGCTACCGGATGTCCCATTTGTTGCTTATGTACCATGTCCGACTCGGCGAAAACAGCACAACGCCCAGCGATACGGGTAGCCTGTTTGGCAGACAGAGCCAGATCACCTAGTTCCGAAATATGTACACCTAGGCGGGCAGCTTGCCGGTCAAGAAACGAACCTGTGCCGGCTGCACAGATGGTGTTCATAGCAAAGTCAACAACTACACCATCTCTCAAGATGATGATCTTAGAGTCTTGGCCTCCGATTTCGAAGACTGTTCTTACCTGCGGATTGACCGACAAAGCAGCCATAGCATGAGCTGTAATTTCGTTCTTCACACTATCAGCGGCCAGGAGATGACCGGCAAGGCGGCGCCCGCTACCTGTAGTGCCACAGGCTACAATCTCGGCGTCGGGAGGCAAAGTCGCTTTTAACTCTTTTAGGCCTTCTTGCACAACCCGAATGGGATTTCCCTGGGTACGCAAATATAACTTGCTTTGTACTCGCCCCTGCTCGTCTACAGCCACTAAATTTGTACTAACTGACCCGACGTCAACTCCCAAAGCTAGGCGCATACGACTTCCCTCCTGCCCTAAGATTCTTTCGTTCTAACAACATATCTACAAAAGCTTCCAACCTAGTTATTAAGCCCGCTTCCCCAGCGTGTTCATCTAAGGTAACTGTCAGTATTGGAATCTGCCAGTCTCGGCTGACGGTAGGCAAAATACTCTTGGCGATTATCTCAGGCATGCAGGTGAGGGGAAGTACTTGCACTAGTCCGTCATAGCCGCGGCGAGCATATTCGACAGCATAACCAATGGATTCGAAACCATGTCCGCCAACTCGTTGCCCTATATAGGGACGGCAATGCCGGGCAATACGTCGTGCGTTAAAAAAGGCTCGCCAATCGGGAATTAGGTGTTCTCGTACCCAAGTAGACCCATACATATTGCGGGACACCGAAGCCCCCAACTCACCTAAACGTTCGCCTATACCAAAGTTGACTGCCGACTCGATCAGCATGTAGATTTCCCCAATAATGCCAATACGCAGGGCCGGGCCTGCAGCAGCCGGCAGAAGTATATGTTGTAGGTGAAGGTCAATATCCTTTTGCACATGCTTTAGCTCTGTCCAAGTACTTGCTTGATCTACCAGCTGCATTGCTCGAGCTAAAAGCTGGCTGCAGCTACCTGCTTGTCTTTCCCCGTAGCGCTCTCGCAATAATTGGGCCTCGAGTCTATCAAGGTAGGCAACTTTCGCTAAGCAAAAACGCACTAAGGGTAGTAACTTATGCCACGCGATCTTTTTTCCAATTGACTTCACAGCTTGATATATTTCCCCGACGAAGTTATCCCTCTCCAAGACGATCATGCGCACCTGCAATCCTAAATCTTGAAGAATTTCACGCTGCACTTCAGCATAGTAGCCCAAGCGGCAGGGCCCGACACCCCCTAACATAAATATGGCTTCGGCCCCGGCCTCGACAGCTTGCAGGTAGTTACCGATCATCACCTTAAAGGGCAGGCAAATGAATTCTGGGGAATGTTTTGAGCCCAGTTCTAGAGTCGCCCGTGTGATGGGCGGTGGTACTACCACGTCGAAACCGACTTCGGCTAACAGATGCTTGACGCCCACCCAGGTCATCCCCATATGAGGGAAAGTCACACGCAAGCCACATCCTCCTTCCAGGCGAGCATATCCAAAAAGGCTTCTAGTCGGGTTTCAACTCCCGCTGCTCCCGTATGCTCGTCCATGGTTAACAAAAGCAGAGGCTTACCATGCGCATTAGCCACGCGTTGCACCAAATCGATAAGTAAAGACTCGAGCCCACACCCAAAAGATGCCAAGTGAATGATGCCGGCTACGTCGGGACGGCGGGCATAGTAAGCACCAGCTCCGAAAACAGTACGCCCAGCTGACCAAAATAGAGGTTTACGCAGTATCTTGTTAGCTTCAGCCAAAGCCCGCTTGCTTAACATTTGGGGCGTCAGTACCCGGTAGCCCCGGGCCAGGAGTCGTTCTACGAGCCGTAAGTTTACATAGCCGTCATAAATGTTGTAGGAATGACCAATTATAGCTAGCTGCCCTTTGTCAGCTGCTGGCGATTTGCTTTCATTCGGCAATAGGCCAGTTTGGTAGCGACGCTGATATGCTATTAGCTCCTTTTTTCCCGCCTGATACGCGCGAAAAATGCGTCTCGGGTTACGAGTAATCGGTGCAGCTGTGGCATAAATCGCCCGCCACAGCCCCCTTTTCCCTCGACGCAGATTAACGTAGGGCGATATTAAAGGAGGTAAGCGGGGAATACTATGGCGCAACATATCTGCCAAGCCAATCAATTTGGGGCATTCACAGGTACCCCCGGCCGTACTGAACAGGCGAGGCACGTAGATCACATCGACCCTATTCGCCAACTCCGCCACGTGCCCATACATTACCTTTACTGGGTAGCAAACATCATCGCCCGCTAAAGTCACACCAGCATTAGCAATCTCTGGAGTGGTAGGGGGCGAAGTAACTACTTCACATCCTAAGTTATGAAAAAAGGTCTCCCACAACGGAAAATAATCATGGTAGGTGAGGGCCCGAGGAATACCAACGCGCAAGCTATCACCCCAAATCCTAGTAATATATAAACCTACTGCCTATCTTTCCCAGACATAAGGGGTATTATGCCAGACCCCAAAGTGAGCATGTCGATAAGACTCCAAGGAAAGAATAGTTCAAAGGAGGTGGTTAGATTGCCTAGCATCTGTCCAGTCTGTAATGGCATGCAGAATCTCGGGACTCCTTGCCCTCGGTGTAGTAAATCGATGGAAGACTACGGGCAACTGCATAGCCTTCTAGCACCCTACGCCCCCTATGAAGAAGACGAGTTGCTGCAACAAAGCAATGACTCGGTTTACGAAGGCTACTGTCAACACCTCGCTTGCTGCCCTCACTGCAACTTTAGTATGCCGGTGAAGGTGTCCCTTGTTCCCGGGACTTCCACCGTTGGCCCTACGCCTTAAGGTACACGATGCACAAGAAAAGGCCGGTTAACGCATAAAAGAGCATCGTTTTGGCCTGTACTGGTAATAAACGTTCAGGACGCAGAAAAATTCTCTTTCCTTGCCATGCAGCTTGCAGCCCCAAGACTGCGATAGGCAAGTATAAGCAAATAACCCAAGGGCTTGTTGTCGATAGTAGCGGCATTGCTGCCAAAATAGCAAACAACACAAGAGCTTGGTAGATGCCTATGTTTTGGCCTTGCGTCAGGACCACCCAATTCCGCTTCCCGGCAACGGCGTCGCTTTCACGATCAGGAAACTCGTTGATATAGAGTACTGCCGTGATCAACAGCCCTAGCGGCATAGAAGCCAACATTGGCCTCCAATCGAGACGAGCTGTTTGCGCGTAATAAGTGCCTAGTACTATCAAAGGCCCAAAAGTAATTCCCGTTACCAGTTCTCCCCATCCGCGGTAGGAAAAGGACACTGGAGGAGCTGTATAAAAATGTCCAAATAATAGCCCGAGCCCACCTATTACTAGTGCCAAATAACCTACCCGCCTGGCAACTAATACTCCTAAGATGCCGGCTACTACATATAGTGTTAAGTATACTTGCCGCAATCGCACATCGGGCAACAGCCCTTTTTCAACCATTTGGCTGCCCCCGGAAAAAGCCTGCGGCGACTGGTAAGCATCTGCACCTAATAGCCAGTCGTAATATTCGTTAGCAGCGTTGGCCCCAGCATGTAAGGCAAGACACCCGAAAAGAGAGGCCAGAAACAGAGGCAAATTTATCCTGCCCAGATCTGCGTAGCTGATGGCTGTTCCCAACAACGCGGGAATACAGGAGGCAAAAAGAAAAGGTCCTCGAATTGCATGCCAATATGGCACTAGCCGCCTGCATAACAGTCGTAGTTTCCCTATTTCCAAGCACCCCCTTGCTTGTCACATATTTTACCCCGCTAGACATAAGCCTTACTCGTAAAGTCTGTGGTATGGAAGCATGGTATAATTAACTGGGCTGTGACAGAAAGGGGGTAACAGCATGGACGTGTTAGCCATCAAGAACTGTTTGCAGCATTTTTTCGATACACTCGGTGAAAGATTCCCTAATTATGAACGCCGGGACGCCCAAAGTGAAATGATTAGTCTAATCCTTAATGGGATTTACAAGAGAAAACACGTATTGGTTGAGGCAGGGACTGGAACAGGCAAATCACTAGCCTACTTACTGGCCGTCCTCTCATTGCTTGCCTCGGGCCAGAAAGCAAAAGCCGTGATTTCCACCCATACAATTAACCTGCAGGAACAGCTGCTGCACAAGGATATCCCCCTCCTGCAGGACCTTCTCAGCCCATTTCTTACTTTTCAGGCTGCCCTCGCCAAAGGGCGTAACAACTATGTATGCAAACGTCGTTTTCTCGAACTTATTCAAGACATAGGGCAAGGTCTAGATAGCATAACCCAGGTACAAGAGTTTACGACTATTCGCCCCCTAATTTATGCGCAGGACGAATTTCTTGTGGGAGACCGCGCCTCTTTACCGGTTAGTGTTTCCCGCGAGCTCTGGGAGAAAATTAGTGCCACCCATGATACCTGCCTTGAGCGCCGCTGCTCCTTGGCGCGTGATTGTTTCTTCCGGCTTGCACGTGAACAGTTAAGAGAGGCAGACATCATTATTAGTAATCATGCTCTATTCTTTACTGACCTAGCCATTCGCGGCTCAGTCGAAAACGAAGAAGGTATTCTGCCACCATATGATTATGTGATTTTTGATGAGGCGCACCATATAGAAGACGTGGCTTGCTCGGCCCTTTCACTGCGAATTGATGGTTACTACCTCAAAACCTTAGGGGGCACCTTCCGCTCCCTGCTTAACAGGGGAACCTTCAAACAATACCTGGCTAACGAACCAGAACTCCATCAGAAAATCGAGAGTACTATGCGTGACTACTTTGGTAACATTGAGGCTTTCCTCCGCGTCTTGCAGTCGCGAGGGCAAGGGCAATACACCTACCGGATCAGGAGCGCTGAAGAGTTAAGATTTAACAACCCCTTTGTCAACGACCTGCGAGACATTTTGAACCTCTGCGATCATCTATCTACACTTGAGTTAAGCGACGAGGAAAGTGCCTTGCTAGAAAAGAGCATCAGCGGGTGGAAGAAATTGCGGCAGGATTTGGACTTTATGTTTGCAATGGAAGATGAAACATATGTTTACTGGGTAGAAACATCCCCTCTCGACTCAGCAAGCAGCGCTTTACTGGCTGCACCCATTACTATCTCTACTACTTTGCGCGAGAACTTTTTCGGCCAGGAAGTAACAGCTATTTTGACGTCGGCTACTTTAGCCAGCCCGTCCTTAAAATTTGCGGCCGGCCGTTTAGGGATAGACGATTACTATGGGAAGGTCTTAGATTCGCCTTTCGACCACTCTAGCAACGCCGCTGTTTATATCCCGGCTAACGCTAAGGAACCCCATTACCAAAATAACGCTGAGTACGAGAGTTACTTAGCCGGTCTAATAACTGAGATAACCCATATGGTTAATGGTGGCTGTTTCGTTCTGTTTACTTCCTACCAAATGCTCAACAACGTTTATGATCAAGTGGTAGACGAACTAAGCTGGGCAGGATTGATCTTGCTAAAACAGGGTGATTTGCCAAGACAAGAACTACTTAAGCAATTCGCTGCAGAAAAAAATGCAGTTCTTTTTGGCACATCGTCATTCTGGGAAGGTGTAGATGTCGCCGGCGAAGCATTACGATGTGTTATCATTACTAGACTGCCCTTCGCCGTACCCGATCACCCTTTGACGGAAGCTCGTATAGAGGCCTTAAAGGCCAGCGGTCAGAATCCTTTCATGAGTTATCAGTTACCACAAGCAGTAATTAGACTGAAACAGGGTTATGGACGGCTCATCAGGTCGCAAAGCGATCGCGGCATCGTAGTAATTGCTGACTCGCGTGTGCGCACCAAGCGCTATGGCTCTATCTTCTTACAAGCCTTGCCCTGTAAGAACGTGCTACAGACAATGGATAGTCTACATGACTTTATCCAGCTTCACGGCATCGGACAAAGCTAAGCAGATCAGTATGCTGGAAAGGCATTAGGCAATTAAAATGAAGGTTACCCATACAAAACAAAAACCCCTGTGGCTTTAACCACAGGGGTTTTTAAAATAGGTTCTGGCAGCGACCTACTCTCCCAGGGCTGATGCCCAAGTACCATCGGCGCTGGAGGGCTTAACTTCCGTGTTCGGGATGGGAACGGGTGTGACCCCTCCGC
>JAAYHE010000028.1 GCA_012735505.1 Bacillota bacterium | reverse complement strand
GTGAACCCTTGCAGGCGGGCGATAGCCGGCTGTTCTTTTGGAAGATTTAGTATGTGGTTAATGGTAAGGAAGGCACTAGCTTTCGGAATTACGCTCGGGGTTACTTTCCAGCGCACGGTAGCGCCAGTGGCAGGTTGCAGTTCAACTTCGGCGCTCGTCAGGTCTATGCTGGCGAGTACGCGTACTCTCCGGGGTGTTACCAACTGCTGTTTACATTCTATTAACCGACAAGAAACGGGAATCTTAAGCCCTGCTTTTACTCCAGGAAGCTTTATCAAATACGACCAGCGTCGATTGTCTGTGAACCTATGCACAGCGTCGCCAGGATAGTATGTGATGCGGGGCATGCCTTTCCTCCTTCTTGCTCTTTCCACCACTATATGCAACCTCAATCCCGTTAATGATGCCAGATGGGGTAGAGCTCAAGCTTATAGGTGTTCTCTACCTTGTCTGTAAGATAGTTGTTCAATAGAATTAGGAATATAGGGAGGGGGCGAGTGAGGATATGAGTTTGCTTACTGCGCAGGGGCTGTCCAAGTATTATGCTGGGAATCCGGTCTTATTAGACATAAATTGTGTTCTAGGGCGAGGCGAAAGGATAGGCCTGATTGGCAGGAACGGCACAGGCAAGACGACGCTCCTGCGTCTCTTAGCTCACCTCGAAGATTTTGATGCTGGCAAGATCATCAAAGCCAAAGGTGTGCGTTTGGGATATCTGACACAAGGGGTAGAGTTGCCTGAATCTGACACCGTTTGGCATTATGCTAGCTCGGCTCTCGGCAAGGTAATGCAGGTTGAGGCCGAGTTGCGCCAGCTGCAAAAGGCCATGGGGCAGCCTGATGTAGTCGGTGATCCGGAGCTATTAGAAAAGGTGATGACTGCCTATACCAGGGTGAGCGCCGAGTTTGAACGCTTGGGTGGCTACGATAGTGAGGTGCAAGTGCGCACCACTTTAACCGGGCTAGGATTGCCCGAGCCGGTCTGGTTGCAAACTATCGCCAGTCTCTCGGGCGGGCAGCGCACCCGGGTAGCTCTGGTTCGATTGCTCTTAGAGCAGCCAGATATATTGTTCTTAGACGAACCTACCAACCATCTCGATGTAGACGCTATCGCTTGGTTAGAGGCGAATCTCTTGGAATACTCAGGAGCTTTGCTCGTCGTTTCCCATGATCGAGAATTTCTCGACAAGGTTGCCAATAAAATCTGGGAGCTAAGGGATCATACCCTCACCACCTATAACGGTAATTACTCAGCATATCTACTACAAAAGGCTGAAAGGGAAAATAGGCAAGAGCTACTAATGAGGCAACAGCAGCGGGAGCGGGCGCAGCTCGAACGCTTGGTGGCCAAATTCAAAGCTGGAACGCGGGCCACTGCAGCAAGAAATTGGGAGAAGCGTTTGGCCCGCATGGAAACGATAAAGCTACCCCGCCGCCAAAGGGTAATGCGCTTGTCGGTGCAAACTAAGCGTCGTAGCGGTAACGACGTTTTGACCTTGCAGGATGTGAGCAAATCTTATCCCAATAAGCCTTTGTTTAGTAATTTCACGGCAGAGGTGAAGCTGCTCGAGCGCATAGCCTTGGTAGGACCGAACGGTAGCGGAAAAACCACCTTGCTGAAAATCTTGCTGGGAGAGCTGGCGCCCGATGCTGGCCGGGTAAAATGGGGGGCAAGTATAGATCTTGGCTACTTCAGTCAAGATATGCAACTGCCTAATGGAACAGACACGGTGCTAGAGAGCTTGTTGCGGGACAGCCAGCTCCTACTGGCCGAAGCTAGAGACTATTTGGCACGATTCCTGTTTTTTGGTGACGCTGTCTTTCAACCGGTGCACACATTAAGTGGAGGCGAGCGCAACCGTCTGATTTTGGCTAAACTATTGTTGACTGGGGCTAACGTGCTCGTGCTCGACGAACCGACCAACCATTTAGACATTCCGGCGCGAGAGGCCCTGGAGCAGGCTCTATATGATTACCTTGGTACCTTGTTCATCGTTTCCCACGATCGTTATTTCCTGCGACGGGTAGCTACCCGGGTTTGGCATTTTACGGGGGGTAGTATCACGGATTATCCGTTTGGCTATGACGAGTGGCAAGCAGCCTTAGCCCAAACAGCGAAGACTGTTGCGGAGACAAAAGCGCAAGCGCGAAAGGGATCTCAGGCAGTTAAGCGGCAGCCATCAGCAAGCTCACGGCAGCAAACGGCTCAGGCCCTGGAAGAGTTAGAACTGTTAATAGCTGAATTAGAAACAGAACGCACCGAGCTATTCGAGCAGATGGCTGATCCAGAAATATATCAAAAAGGTGGCGGGGAAGAGCTAGCCTTGCGTTGTCATGTCATAGAGCAGCGATTAGAGGAACTTTATATACGCTGGGAAGAACAAGCTACGGCTTTGGCCGAGCTAGACGCGCCCAAATAGGAGGTACTATGCAAACACGGAAGTTATATTATGAAGACTCTTATGCCCATACCTTTCAGGGGAAAGTAGTTGCTACCAGACCTGATTGGTTAGCCCTCGACCAAACTGTCTTCTACCCAGAAGGTGGTGGGCAGCCGGCCGACTACGGATGGTTAAATGACCAGCCGGTGACTGATACCCAAATAGACGAACAAGGCTTGATCTGGCATCGAGTGGAGCTTGCGGCTGCAGTTGGTGACACGGTGGAAGGACGTATCGATTGGCTGCGTCGCTTTGATCATATGCAACAACATACGGGCCAGCATGTGCTTTCCCAGGTATGTTGTCAGCTTTTTCAGGCAGAAACCGTGGGCTTTCATTTAGGTGAACAGGTAGTTACCATTGACCTGGATGTGCTTGATCTGACTGCGGCTGACATCCGGCAGGCAGAGTCACTGACTAACGCTGTCCTGAGGAGCAAATTGCCGGTGCGAAGCCTGCTGGTAGAAAGTGAGGCGCTACCAGTCGAGG
Source organism: Bacillota bacterium (assembly GCA_012735505.1). Taxonomy (GTDB): domain Bacteria; phylum Bacillota; class UBA994; order UBA5500; family UBA5500; genus JAAYHE01. The sequence goes on along the minus strand of JAAYHE010000028.1, from coordinate 27,342 downwards.
CTTTAAGGAAATTGCCGCAGGTAGAGCAAAACATACGTATAGTTGCTATCGAAGGCTTTGATCTCTGCCCTTGCGGTGGCACACATGTGCGTGACTTAGGCGAGATAGGTCTTTTGAAGATATTAGGTAGTGAAAAAAAACGTGGTCATCTGCGCCTGTCTTTCGTAGCTGGTCACAGGGCTTATCAAGATTACGCCCTTAAGCACGACTTGCTCACCCGCCTTTCTGCTTTACTGTCAGAACCAATAGAAAATGTAGCCGTGGCGGTTGAACGGGTGCAAGATAAATTAACCGAGTTGGAACGGGAAAACAAGCGTTTGCTAGAGCAGGTATTAGTAGCCGAGGCGCAGGAATTAGCCAAGTCTGCTGTCAGTTTGGGTCCTGCTCGCTACCTTGTGCGTGAGCTATCAGAGCGTTCCCTCGACGATGCCAGATTCTTGGCCAGCCGTTTGGCCCAGTGTGATCAAATGCTTGTGGCCTTTGGTTTGCCTGGTGAGCCCTATCGGTTGGTAGCAGCGGCTGGTGCCGACACGGGTGTGGCTGTCGGGCCTCTGCTTAAAGCTGCTCTGGCCAAATACGAAGGTAAGGGCGGCGGCTCCCCGCGAGCAGCGCAGGGTGCTGTTGCCTCGTCTAACGGCCCTAGTGCTCTAGCCCAGTTAGAGCAAGATTTTATCGCCGCCTTGCAGGCACGCCAGTCCGAATAAAGTGGTGGTGGCCTTGGTCCTAGATACCAAATAGGACCAAGGCCTTATTATGACAAAAATCGAGGAAAAACGCAGGGAAAGCTGGTTGCATTGGCTAATAGATGTAAGGTGACAGAAGGGAGGTAGCTTCTTGCGTCGCATTAGCACCAAGCGTTTACAGCCAGGTATGCAACTGGCACAACCAGTAATATCAGCTGATGGCACGATTCTGTTAGCTAAAGGGCAAACCTTGCGGGCGTCGTATATTGATCGCCTCCGCCAACTAGGTGTCAGTTCAGTTTATGTTGTTGACCCGCGCTTTCCAGATATCGATGCCAATGATTTCTTGAGTGAGCGCGCGCGCGCCCAGGCCTTAAGAACTGTTAGAGATGCGTGTACTAGCTTAATTGCTGGTAGTGTTATAGATATGCCGGCCGTTACTGAGATAGTAGATATGCTGATCGATGATCTCAGCAGCAAGCCAGACTTGCTGGTGAATGTTTTTGACATTCGCACCTATGACGACTATACCTTTGCCCATTCGGTTAATGTTTGTTCTTTTGCCATTCTAATTGGTATGTCGTTTTCATTAAACAGCGGCATGTTGCGTGAATTAGCTATCGGTGCACTTATGCACGATTTAGGTAAGACTTGCGTACCTCTCGATCTGCTTAACAAACCTGGCTCATTATCGGATGAAGAATTTGCTCAGGTGCAAAAGCATACTAGCGATGGGTTCGACATTTTGCGCAAACAGGGTGAGATAGGGCTGCTGAGTGCACATATCGCCTTGCAGCACCACGAAAGGGTTGACGGAACTGGTTATCCCCGGGCCCTAGCAGGGTCGGAGATTCACCTCTATGCTCGTATCGTAGCAGTCGCCGATGTGTATGATGCCTTGGTTTCTGATCGTCCTTATCGCTCTCGCTTTTTGCCCCATGAGGCTGCTGCTCGCCTAGCACTTGAGAGTGAGACTGCCTTTGATGCCGAAGTGGTGCGTAAGTTTTTGCGAAAAGTAGCCTTTTACCCTACAGGAACCTTGGTGCGTTTGAGCACGGGCTATATGGGTGTGGTGGTAGACATCAATCAGCCTATGACTACCAGGCCCATAGTGCGAATCTTATATGACGCCCAGGGCGAAGATATAGGTGATTATTTTGAGCTGGATTTAAGTAAATCTAGTAATATTTCTATTATAGAAGTTATAAGCGACGAAACGCGCCTAGCTTAGGTGCGTTTTTGCTTCTAAAGGCGAGCGGGTGGCCATAGACTAAGGTGGGGTGATGGTCATGAAGCAGCGCATTTCATTGTTATTAGCGATAGTTGTAACGCTATTAGTCATCCTTGGCTTGCCGCGCTTACCTGCTATCTTTGGCGTGGGTGTGCCTAGTTGGTTTAGCACCGCCTGGCTCCTGTTAGCAATCTTGGTATTGTTGTCGCATATGCATCGGGCCGAGGTGCTGGGGAGGAAACGGCATGATCAGCCCAAAAGACGCGAACGGGATCGGGCCGACCAGTAAAAAAAGAAACCGAGCTAGATTAGCTCGGTTTTTTTGATCACTTGGTCAACAGAGAAAAGACTCGTTGCCCGACGATCACTTGCGCCCAGGACTGTGCTTTTCTAACTGCTCCGCTACTCTTATGGAAGTTCTGCATGGCTGAGTGCCCGAAGCGGGTAATTGCAAGCCGGTGCAGGCAACACTGGAGCAAGGTCCAGCTAACAGCTAGCAATTCATGCAGAGCCGCATGCCCTCAGCAAAGCAACGGCGGTTTACCATAAAGTCTAGTGGTCAGAGTGTCCTACTAGCGCAATGATCACCTTTCTGCTTGCAAGCCTCCGAGGTTAGTTTACGGGCTCGGGAGAGAAAGGAAGACCCTACGGCATCTTGCCGATTCACCCCAAAAGTTGATCCCCCGTACAAGATATAATATCTTGATTCGGCTTGTGGACCTAGTATACATAATATCTGCAAGGCGAGTCAAAAGCATCTTTTGGCATGCTTCCAAATTAGTACAGTAGGAGCAATTAAACTTTGCGGTGATTCTGCTAGTCTCGCAGCCGTTTAGGTGTCAGTTTTTGGTCGGGCTACGCGATTAGGCTGCTATCTTGTCGAAGTGCTAGCAGGAGATAAAGGAGCGGGACGAGAACCCTACAAGTAGCAAGTGGGGGTGATGATGTGGCCAATAGCTTTGTCCATTTACACGTGCATACAGAATATAGTTTGCTTGATGGGTCGGCTCGCATTACTGACTTAGTGCGCCGAGCCAAGGAGCTAGGGCAGTCAGCTATCGCCATTACCGACCATGGTAGCATGTATGGTGTTATAGATTTTTATCGGGAAGCAAAAAAAGTAGGTGTTAAACCTATCATTGGCTGTGAAGTTTATATGGCTACCCGTACTCGTTTTGACCGACAACCCAGGCTAGATGATACGCAATTTCACCTACTTTTGTTAGCGCAAAATCAACAAGGATATCAAAACCTGATCAAGCTGGTCAGTAAAAGCTATATTGAAGGGTTCTATTATCGCCCGCGCGTCGACTGGGAACTGCTAGCTGAATACAGTGAAGGCCTAATTGCAGCTAGCGCCTGCCTCGGGGGAGAAATCCCTTCATTACTGCTAAAAGGGTTATACGATGAGGCTAAGCAAGTAGCCCTACGCCTACAAACAATCTTTGGTGTGGGCAATTTTTATCTGGAGTTGCAGGAGCATGGTCAGCCTGAGCAAAGGCTAGTGAATGAGGGGCTAGTACGCCTGCATCGGGAGACTAATATCCCCCTGATTATGACTAACGATACGCACTATGTGCATGCCGAAGACTATGAGGCCCACGATGTCTTATTATGTATACAAACAGGTAAAACGGTATTTGACCAAGATCGCATGCGCTTCGTACCAGAATTTCAATTGAAATCGGCGGCAGAAATGGCAGATATGTTCCACTATCTGCCGCCAGAGATAGTGAAGCAGGCCATGGCCAACACAGTTGCCATCGCTGACAGGTGTCAAGTCGATTTCGATTTTGGCATTTCCCGCCTCCCGGTCTACGAAGTCCCAGATGGTTTTACTCCCGAGACTTACTTACGCCATCTGGTAGAAACGAAGCTACCATCCCGTTATCCTGAGGTGACACCGGAAATACGCGAGCGGGTTGAGTATGAATTATCGGTTATCGTCAGGATGGGCTTTGCTAGTTATTTCTTGATTGTAGCTGATTTCATCGATTATGCGCGCAAGCAAAATATCCCGGTTGGAATTGGGCGTGGTTCGGGTGCCGCTAGTGTGGTTGCTTATGTGCTAGGTATCACCGGACTCGATCCGTTACCCTATAACTTAATTTTCGAGCGGTTCTTGAATGAGGAACGGGTGAGCTTGCCTGATTTTGATACCGACTTCTGCAATGAGCGCCGAGGGGAAGTTATCGATTATGTCACTAAGAAATATGGCGCTGAAAATGTCTGTCAGATTATCACTTTCGGGACTATGCGCGCGAAAGCTGCTATCCGCGACGTCGCCCGAGCACTAGGTCTCTCCTTCCAGGAAGGCGATAGGGTAGCTAAACTGATTCCGAGTAAACTCGGCATCACTATTGACGAGGCCTTAGAAGAGGTGCCCGAGCTGAGAGAAGCGTATGAGTCTGACGAAACGACCCGGCGTCTAATTGATATCGGACGTGCTTTAGAAGGGCTGCCACGTCATGCTTCGGTGCATGCCGCTGCGGTTGTTATTTCTCCTGAGCCCTTGGAAAACTTGATTCCATTGGCACGCAACGCCGACGTGGTGACTACCCAGTTTCCTATGGGCATTATCGAAGACCTAGGCCTATTGAAGATGGATTTCTTGGGCTTGACGACTTTAACTGTCATCCAAGATGCGGTAAATGAAATTGAACGCAACTGGGGTATTAAGATTGATCTGGAGAAGCAAGAGTTTAATGATCCTAAAGTCTTTGAGTTGCTTAGCAGCGGTGAAACCCTTGGGGTGTTTCAATTGGAAGGTGCCGGTATGCGCGACTTCATGCGCCAGCTGAAACCTGCTACTTTCGAAGACATCATCGCTGGTATATCTTTATTCCGGCCTGGCCCCATGGATCAGATACCCAAGTATATTGACAACAAGAATAACCCTAGTAAAATTACTTACGCCGACCCACGCCTAGAGCCGATTCTAAACGTTACCTATGGTTGTCTCGTCTATCAGGAGCAAGTGCAACAAATTGCCCGCAGCTTGGCAGGTTACTCTCTAGGCCAGGCTGACCTGTTGCGCCGAGCCATGGGTAAGAAACAGCCTGAGGTAATGGAACGTGAACGAGACCGTTTTGTTAATGGTAGCGTCGATGAAGACGGTAATGTGTTGGTGCCTGGAGCCAAGCGCTTAGGGGTTGACGAAGCAGTTGCCCATCAGGTATTTGATGAAATGGCCGAGTTCGCCAAGTATGCTTTTAACAAGGCACATGCTGCCTGTTACGCAGTTTTGGCTTACCGGACTGCCTGGCTGAAGGTGCACTATCCAGCCGAATTCATGGCAGCAGCCTTGAGCAGTGTGGCGGATGATAATGATAAGGTACAAGCCTATACGGAAGACTGCCGCCGCATGGGGGTAGAGATCTTACCGCCTTCCATTAATCTAAGTCGTGCTAAGTTTACAGCCACACAAGGCAAGATCGTCTTTGGCCTTTCCGGCATCAAAAATGTGGGCATGGCGGCCATCGAGGCTATTTTAGAAGAACGAGAGGCTAATGGTCCTTTTAAATCTTTGTTAGATTTTTGTCGTCGCATTGATTTGCGCGTGGTCAATAAGCGTGTGTTAGAAAGCTTAATTAAGAGCGGGGCTTTCGCCGACCTAGGTGGTAATCGGGCCCAGTTGCTGGCAGTCCTCGATACCTGCATAGAAAAGGCTACAGCCGAACAGAAAAGCCGGCAGAACGGCCAACTTTCTATGTTTGACTTGTTGCCAGAAACTGTTCAAGCACCAGCCATTGAGGTTAAGTTGCCGCCGATTCCTGAATTCCCGGCATCAGAGCTCTTGGCCATGGAAAAAGAGTTGCTCGGGATGTATGTATCAGGCCATCCGTTAGATGAATATCGGCGGAACTTGGCTAGTCGGGTTTCAACCCGAATTGGTCAGCTAAGCGATTTGTCAGCGGGGCAGAAAGTCACGATCGGTGGCCTAGTGGTGGAAGCAAAACCGATTACTACCCGAACGGGAAAACAGATGATGTTTATTACTTTGGAGGATTACGAGGATAGTGTGGAAATCGTACTCTTCCCCGAACCTACGAGCAAGTATGGCTCTTTGGTGGTGCCCGACCGGGTGCTGCTGATTGAAGGAAAAGTTAATTATCGCGATGAAAAATTATCTGTGATAGCCGACGCCATCGGGCCTGTTTCACCCGACGACCAAGCTCTCGTCATTCTCGTGTCTGACGAGCAGGTAGCGCGCTTGGGCTATTTGAAATCGCTGTTACTCCGCTTCCCTGGCTTCATCCCGGTCTATATCAAGAGACAAGGTAGTCGACAAATGATCAGAACCGACGAAAAATATTGGTGTGACGGATCCGAGCTGTTAGTAGAAGAAGTCAAGCGCTTGTTTGGCGATGACGCAGTACGCACCTCATTGTCAGCCCTTGAATAAATTGGTTTAACGAGGTTAGCCAATTTGGAGATGAGGTGTGGAGATGAAGCAGATGGTTACCAATATGCTAGCCGAAAGGGGTGTAAGGTTAACAGATGTAGCCGCCTTAGTATATGCCTTGCAGCAACCGTATCAGCCGAGGTTAACTTTGGCAGATTGTTTGGCTAGTGTTGCCAGCGTGTTGGAAAAGAGAGAAGTGCAATATGCTCTACTAACCGGTATCACTATCGACACTCTGGCGGAGCAGGGGTTGCTGGCAGAACCACTCCAGTCGGTAATTGCTCAAGACGAACCCCTGTATGGTATTGACGAAGTGTTGGCTCTCAGTATCACCAATGTTTATGGTACTATTGGACTGACTAATTTCGGTTATCTGGACAAAACCAAGATGGGTGTTCTAGCAACGATCAATGATAATCCTCACGCTGTGCATACCTTCTTAGACGACTTAGTGGCCGGCTTGGCGGCCGCAGCCTCAGCCCGCTTAGCCCATAACGGCTGGCGAGCAACCGACTAGAGGGGCGGCTTTGCCGCCTTCTTCACGGATTTTAGGGCAGGTATTTGCCTAGTAACTAAGCATATAAGACAAAGGAGACAGATACTTAGATGTGGAAGGTTATATACATTGCCCCAAATTCAAAAACTGCAGAAAGAATTCGCGAGTTGCTAACGGCTGAAGGATTGTTGGTTACTCTGCGTCCTTTAGGAAGCAACGGCTCGGCTGAGCTGCTTGTGCCTCGGTCGGAGGCAGCTGAAGCTCTGGAAATACTAAATCAATTGCTCAGTGGCCATACTGCTAGGTCACAAGCTTAGATGGGAGAAGCGATGACTAAAATTGGTGTTTTGACTAGTGGTGGAGATGCCCCCGGCATGAACGCTGCCATTCGAGCTGTAGTGCGAACGGCCATCTACAATGGGTATCAAGTAGTCGGCATTAGGCGTGGCTACGCTGGGCTGCTTGGCGGTGAATTTATCCCTTTGGAGTTGGGATCAGTAGCTGATATCATTCACCGTGGTGGTACTATCTTGCGAACTGCTCGCTCTGATGAATTTCGTTCGCCTGCTGGACAAGCTCGAGCTCAGCAGAACTTAGGCGATGCCGGTATTACTGGCTTGATTGTCATCGGCGGTGACGGCTCCTTGCAAGGGGCTGAGGCCCTTTGGCAGCGCGGAGTACCTACTATCGTCGTGCCGGCTACTATTGATAACGATATGGCAGGTACAGAACTGACTATTGGTTTTGATACAGCGGTCAATACTGCCGTCAGTGCCATTGACCGCATTAGAGATACAGCCACATCCCACGAAAGAACTTATATAATTGAAGTCATGGGCCGGCTGGCAGGACATATTGCAGCCGCTGCAGGTTTAGCAGCTGGTGCCGAATCGATCGTCGTGCCAGAAGCACGCGTCAGCAACCGAGAGATTTGTGAACGTTTGGAACGCGGCTTTCGCCGTGGCAAGCGACATTCAATTATTGTGGTGAGCGAAGGCGCCGGGTCTGGCTACGAGATTAGCGAATATATTAGGGCTTGTACAGGGCAGGAACCCCGGGTTACAGTCTTAGGCTATATCCAACGGGGTGGCTCGCCTACGGCTAATGACCGCATCTTGGCCAGCCGTATGGGCTACTTTGCTGTGGAGCTGCTGCGCCAATCTCGGGGAGGCCTAATGGTAGGTATCCAGAAAGGGAAAATACTGAGCTTACCAATGAGTGAGGTGGCTGGGCGTCCGCATGCTTTAGAACCTGATTTACTGCAGTTGTCGCAGATTTTATCTATCTAGATCAAGGGCGGGTGAAGCAAATGAAATACAAACAATTAGGCAGCACTGGCCTGCGGGTTAGTGTTATGAGTATTGGAGGCATCCCGATTCAGCGCGTAGATCAGTCGGTAGCTAATAAAATTGTTAGAGCTGCATTAGAGTTGGGAGTCAATTTCATCGATACAGCACGAGGTTATACCGATAGCGAGGAGAAATTCGGGCACGCCCTCAAGGGCGTGCGTGATCGCTTTATTTTGGCTACAAAGACTCCAGCGCGAGATGCGGCCGGTGCTCGGCGCGATTTAGAAACTAGTTTGCGAGCTATGCAGACCGACTATTTTGAGCTCTACCAGTTGCACAACGTCAGCACCATGGAAGAACTGGAACAAGTGCTGGCGCCCGGCGGAGCCTTAGAGGCTGTGCAAAAGGCCCAACAGGAAGGACTTGTACAGCATATTGGCGTAACTGGCCACAATGACCAAGTATTGCTGCGGGCGGTGGAGACGGGTCATTTTGCCACTGTACAGGCACCTGTAAACGCGGTCGAGCGCCAGTTTATACCGGTACTGGCGGCGGCCAAAGAGCGTGGCATGGGTACTATTGCGATGAAACCGCTAGCAGGTGGTTCTTTTACCCGGCCCCAATTGGCACTGCGGCAACTCTTGGCTGAGCCATTGTTAGATGTGATTATTCCTGGCATAGACAGTGTTGAACAAATGCAACAAAACGCCGACTTGGCGTCCAACTATCGTCCCCTTAGCCAAGAAGAACAGGATCTACTGCAAGCAGAAGTTGACGCTTTAGGCAAGGGATTTTGCCGGCGTTGCGAGTATTGCTTGCCTTGCCCGCAAGGTATTCGGATTCCCCAGATATTTATTTTTGAGGGTTATGCAACCCGCTATAATCTAGCCGAATGGGCGGTGGGGCGCTATGCCTCTTTAAATGTCGACGCTTCCGCATGTGTCGAGTGTGGGATTTGCGAAAGGCGTTGCCCCTATCAGCTTCCCATTAGAGAGATGCTTAAGCGGGCCCATGGGAACTTAAAACAATAATAGAAAGGCCCTGCCGCACGTAAGTGGCAGGGCCTTTAATTATTCTTGCGCTTGCTGCAGACGCGAGGCTAAGAGAGCCTGTAGTTCAGGCGTCAGATATACTGCGGCTAAGCCTTTGATCTCGAAATAGGGTTCTGATTCTACCCCCTCGGCACTTAGCAAAATGGCTCCATCGCTGAGGCGCCGCACCCCGAACCAAACTTGGCGGCCTGACTCAGCAGAAACAGCAGGAGGTTTGACGGTTTGCTGGGCTGCACGGCTGAGTTCGGCAAACACCATTTTTATTTCCGCTTTATCGGTAACTTTGGTAAATTTCCAACCATCGGCAGCCAGCACACCATACTCTACTTGTAACGGATTCTTATACCAGGTCCAAGGTAAATGGGCTGCTGCATACCGTCTATGGGATAGCGGGGTGAAGAAAAAACATTGGTTCAGATACAGGAATCCCGCTGTAGCTATTGAGCAAATAGCAATAATCCAAGGGCTTTTTCTCCGAAACATTTATCTACCACCTTGAATTCACTACTTATTCTGTAGACGTTAGTTTCGGAGAAAAGTTCCCAAGGAGGCCACTAAAAAAGCGCAGTCGGTCGCGGTCATGCTCGCGCGCGTGTGGCTCCGTTTTCAAAAGGAATGAGCTCAGTCGGCCTGGGCGCGGCGGCACTCGCAAGCTCGGCCTGTTGCCGCGCTTAATCCAAGCCTTCTTCGCTCTTTGATTAGAGCCCCAATGCGCTTTACGCATGACGCGCGACCTGCTCTTTTAGTAGTCCCGAGGATGAGCTGCTAATGGGTTGCCTGGCCCGTGAAGGTGAAACCCTCGATCTTCAGGGGTGGGCAGGTGGCTGCGCCGTGGGTAGAAGGGGTATTGCCGATCATTCTTACCTTGTTTAGTGCCTCTACTACGCTTTGGTTAAAGCGAAGATTTTTCACAGCCCCTTTGATTTCTCCATCTTCTATTAGGAACAAACCGTCCCGTGTCATACCAGTAATCAATACAGGTAAAGGCGACATCGTGCGCACATAGTGGAAGCGGGTTACTAGTAAGCCTCGCTCGGTGCTCGTGATCATTTCTGTTAACGAACTATTCCCCGGCGCTAAAAAGAGGTTATTAGTCATGCCTCTAGGAGCATGGCCGGTGCTGACTTTCCCAGGCTCCTTACCGGCGCTAATAGTATCATAGGCGACAGCGCGGGCTATCCCGTTTTCGACTAATAGCAGGCGCTGCTTAGGCACCCCTTCTGCGTCAAAAGCAGTAGGCATTCCTGCTGGATTGGTGGCGTCGTCCCAAATAGTAATATTCGGGCCTAGCACTTGCTCACCCAGTTTGCCGCTCACGAAACTCTGACCATCTTGATAATTCATCGCTGAAAAACCTAGCCGACCCAGATAAGAAAGCATTTCGGCCGCGGCATAGCTTTTCAATATGACGGTATATTTGCCAGGTTCCAGGCTGAGCTGATTGCGGTTCAGGAGGCAAGTGTTCACTGCTTCTTCAGCCACTGCGGCCGGATCAATCTTATTTATATCGCGGCTGGTGCGAGCAGCATAGCCTGAACAGCCATCTCCCATTAACACTGCGGTCAAAGAAGCGCTGGTCACAGGCTGATAGGCTGCTAGTCCTAAGGAGTTAACGATAGCAGTCTCTCCCACTGAAGTGCTATATGCACCGGCGGCCCACAATCCGTTTTGCGCGGCCAAGTCGGTGATTACACCAACGGCTAGTGCCTTGGCCTCGGGGGTGATGCTGGCAGTAGCCTCGTAAAAGCTAGGCACTGCGCTGATAGGCTGGGGAGCCGGTAAACTCTTAAACTCGGGGTTAGGGGCTTGTAGGCGAGCAATTTCGTAAGCGCGGGCAACGGTGGCGGCAATGGCAGCAGAATCTAGTTGGTTGGTGCTGGCCATGCCGATCTTTTGCCCAATTACGGCCTTAACCCGCAAGGAGATGTTGGCTTCCAAGATGTTTTGATGAATACTGTTGTTGGCATAGCGTGATAGATGAATATCGTTAATCTGCAGGCAGACTTCCGTCTGGTCGGCAGCCGATAAGTTTAGGGCTTCGTGGCAAATAGCTAGGGCTCGTTCCTTTCCTAACATTTTCTACACCATCCTTACATTCCGGAAGCGAGCTGGGGCGGCACCATGCCCGACCCAACAGGGTTGGCCCGGTTCTCCTTTGCCGCAATTGGGTATGCCCCACACCTTCCATTCGCCTTTTCCTTTGCCAGAAATAGCATCGCACGACTGCCAGAACTCGGGGGTGATGCCGGTATAGACCGGGTTCTTGAGCATGCGTCCTATTTCGCCATCCTTGATCTCCCAGGCCACTTCAGTGCCAAATTGGAAATTAAGCCGCAGATCATCGATACTAAAGCTCTTATTAAGGTCGAGATAGAGGCCAGCCTTAGTGTCTTTGATGATTTCCTCTAAGGTCCAATCACCTGGTTCCAAGTTTACATTGGTCATACGCACTAGGGGTATCTTGTTCCAACTGATGGCGCGCATCGCTCCCGAACTGGTAAGGCCCAACTTGTGGGCGTGCTGGCGCGAACTCAAGTAACCGACGAAAACACCATCGCGCACAATCGGGGTACGTTGAGCTGCTACCCCCTCATCATCCCAGCCAAAGGTGCCCAACGCACCGGGAATGGTGGCGTCGGCGGTAATGTTGACAATGTTTGAGCCATATTGGAACTTACCTAGCTTTTCTGGCGTCAAGAAACTAGTACCTGCATATCCCGCTTCTTCGCCCATGACCCGATCAAGTTCGATGGGGTGCCCGCAAGATTCATGGATTTGCAGGGCTAGCTGTGACCCCTCTAAGATAATGGTTTGTTTGCCGGGAGGACAGCTAGGAGCTGTAAGCAGTGCCTTCGCTTCTTGCGCCACTCGCTCTGCCTGGCTGGGTAGGTCTAGTTCTTCAATAAACTCGTAGCCTTGGGCTGCATAGTCGCCACCAAATTGGCCAGGGTAGCTACGCTTTTCAACTTGCCCGTGCTCGGCCGCTACGGCGCTCATGCCAGCGCCACAGTGGGTCAGATCTTGCACTACGTAAGAGCCCTCGGTATTAGCGAATACCTTATGCTCGAAAAAGGATTTCATGCCAGCCGTGGTGACCCGGATAGAGTCGTCGAGCTGTAAACGGCGGTCGGCTTCCAGCAAGAGAGATATCTTGTCTTCCAGCTTTACGGCAAAAGGATCTTGCTTTACTTTGGTAGCGTAATACCCTTGCACTGAAGGGGCTGGGCTTAGTTCTACCTCTTCTCGTTTAACTAGAGCGCTAGCTTTAGCGATCTGAACCGCCTGCTCGGCTATACGCAAGACCGAATCAGCGTCCACCTTGGCTGAGCTAGCAAAACCCCAGGCCCCGTCGTAGAGGACCCGTATACCAAAGCCATGACTTTCGGACGAGTTGACAGCTTGTACATTGCCGCGCCGCACGTTGATGGTTTCTTCTTTCGACTTGATAATGCGTATGTCAGCATAGCTGGCACCGGCTAGTTGGGCTTTTTCCAAGGCTAGCCGAGTGAGTTCTCGCACTTCGTCCCACCTCCTCTTAGAATTTGTTAATATTTATTATCTTATAAAGCTTATTTCGTTTCATCTTCAGCAATTCCTCTCCAATATTGTCTATCTGCCAGTGAGTAACTATGGTAAAATGGCTCGAAAGGGAGGGGTATTAATGCGCCAATTATGTCAACGAACGATTGTAGTAATATTGGTAGGATTGCTCTTCCTGGCGCTTTTTCCATCTATGGCTGGGGCGGAAGATACAGGGCTAGAGCTTTACCGGGGCATTGTGCTTACAGTAGAGCCAGCTGAAGAAAATCCGTTAGAAGACAGCGGCTATGGGTCGCAAGTTTTTTACGTGGATGTCCGTATACTTAATGGACCTTTCCGCGACCAAGTTGTAACTGTCTACCATGTGAATGGTGGTAATCCGACCTATGACATATTTGTCGAACCAGGGAATAGAGTATTGCTCGAAGCTGAAGTAGACGGAGATGAGTTATTAAACGTCTATATCTCTGATCACATACGAGATACTTTTGTCTATATATTAATAGGCCTTTTCGCGCTCCTGGTGCTCCTACTGGGAGGCAAGGCGGGGCTAAGATCTCTAATTAGCCTGCTAGTGACCCTTATTCTAGTGTCGCAAGTCTTCTTACCCTTGTTACTGCAAGGCTATAATCCAATGCTTTTAGCAGTTTTGCTGTCTATTTTATCGATTGTGATAACCATGGTGGTAGTTGCAGGCGTGAATCGTAAGACGCTGGCCAGCATTTTGGGAACAGCTAGCGGGGTAATAGTGGCGGGAATCTTAGCGTTTATTTTTGGCAAACTAACCAAGCTAACCGGCTTAAGTCACGAAGAGACGCAAATGTTGATGTATATCCCTCAAGGGGTAGATTTCAATTTCCAAGGTCTGTTATTTGCCGGGATTATGATCGGTGCTTTGGGAGCGGTAATGGACGTGGGGATTAGCGTTGCTTCATCCATGTTTGAGATCAAAAGTGTTAGCCCTGATATTAGCATGGGGCAGCTTTTCCGCTCGGGCATGAACGTGGGGCGCGACATCATGGGCACCATGACCAACACCCTGATTTTGGCGTATATGGGTAGTAGCACACCGCTGTTGTTGCTGTTTTATGCGTACCGAATTCCAATAGAACGGATCCTGAATCTAGATACCATTGTGACAGAGTTGGTGCGTGCGTTTTCTGGCAGCATCGGTTTAGTGGCTGCTATTCCGCTGACGGCGTTAGCAGCAGCTTGGCTAGCTAAGGCTCCCGTCGGTCAAGGAATAGAGACAAAGCAGGTATCTTAGGCTCACAGCCTACGAAAGTGTAAGGAGGTTAGCTATGAGAAAGATCTTGTTTGCTTTGGTAATAGTAGCGGTGTCGCTACTAGGATGCACCAGTCAAGGAGCAGAGCAAGAGGCTCGTATCGCCGGCCTAGAGCAAGAGCTGGCTGCTTGGGAAAAGCTGTCGCAGAGCCAGCAGCCGCTGTTGAGCGCCTTGCAGGTGGTCCAGCTGCTGAAAGAGAAGGACTTTGCGGGACTGGCCAATTGGGTGCACCCAGAAAAGGGAGTACGCTTCTCTCCATACCCCCATGTATACGTTGAAGTTGAACAGGTTTTTACAGTCCAACAAATAGCGAAGCTCTGGCAGGACGAGACAGTCTACCATTGGGGAACGTATGATGGTATAGGGGATCCGATTAAACTAACCTTTGCAGATTATTACCAGCGCTTTATTTACGATTATGATTTTGCCGAGCCCCAAATGATCGGGAACAATCACCTTATCGGCCGGGGTAATGCTATTGATAACGTGCATGAGGTCTACCCCCAGGGCAAGTTTATCGAATTCTACTTTGAAGGTCAGCACCCCGAATATGGGGGGGCGGACTGGAGGAGTTTAAAGCTCGTTTTTGAGCAACACAACGGATCTTGGTATTTGGTAGGAGTTATTCATGGGGAGTGGACCATCTAAATAGCTGTTCTACTAATATGCAAGCAGGGCGTATCGCACTACGTTTATAGAAAACGCGTGCGATACGCCCTTTTGTTGTTATTCCTCTACCCCTTTGGGCTTAAAGGTTCCACAGTTGGTGTCTTGACTATGTTCTGCATCAGAGCCAGATACTTCGATAGCATCTGCGTGACACTCATCGTTCTGTCCCCAATAATGGCAGGTGTCAACTACGCAGGTAATAGTGGGGTTCATATCGCCTCCAGTTAAGGTAGACGCCATCCCGCTCCAGTTCACATTGTCCATGGAGCTTATGTAGCTAGTTATGCCTTCTTTTCTATGAAAGGTTTTGCATTCTGTATCCTCGCTAGATCGGGGCATAATCTCCGTCTCATTCAAAATGTCGATATTGCCTGCTCCGCACTGGCCCGAAAGCCAATGGGTGCAGGTATTAACATGGCATTTAACTTGGGTCACTTTTTCACCTCCTAGTCTATTTTGCACAAGAAGTTACAGCTTTAAGCTTCGTCGGTGTTTTTGCCGACTCGCCGCCCTTTGCGTGTGCGCCAGCTAAAGTTATAGCGTTTAGGTTGGCGCCGCCCTAGTTGCTCCACCGCCCGGCGGGAGGCCTGCATAGTCCAATACCAAATGTATAGGGCCGCTAGGACAGCAAATAAAATCAGAAACCAGTAGCTGCCAATTGTATGTGTCATAGCTAGATACCCCCTCGAACGCTCTATTACCCTTAGTATGTTAGTTTTGCCGCCTAGGCAAACTATTGTCGACCCCCAAATTGGTCAATAAGGAGGTAGGTCTATGGCTGAGCGAAGTATCTTGTCGTTTTTCTCGAGTGAGGGTCAAGCTAATCAGGCTAAGGAAGAACTAGCTCAATTAGGCTATGAAGTCGTGCAGGTTGACCGGGTCAGCCGATATCCCAGCAGCGATTTGAGTGATGATCTATACAATCCGTTGTCAGGTCAGATTAGCAGCGTTAGCAACCTAGTTTTGGGAAATGCCCTGCTAGATGACGCAGCAATTCTAGCTGGCAGTGACCCCTCGGTATCGGGGATGTCTGCCGAGTCGGTAGCAGGCCGTTATCCCTATATCCTCACGGTCGTGACCGATAGTGACCAGATTGAGCAAGCTGTAGAGGTTATCAAAAGGCATGGTGGCTATGTCTAACACGCTAAAGGAGGTGGTAGAATGCGCAGTGTTTTCTGCAACTGGGCTGAATGTCCTTATAGTTCGGCTGGGGGCTGGTGCCAGCTAGACAACCCCCGGTGGGTGCCTCAAGCTGAGTCAATAGATTCTTTAAGATGTTACCGCGGGCGGAAAGGTGGCGGTTCGCAGGTGGAGGGGGGCTGGTAGCCCGGGAAAGGTTAATTCCCCCTCCTTCTGCCGAAATATCATTGGGGGTCGGCCTCGCGGAACAGAGTTAAAGTCGGTCGTAGTTGACTTCAGGCGTATTATTTGCCGCTGGCGTTACGGTCTCGCGCGGTTTGCCCTTGTCTATTGTGTATTTCGGCGTGGGACAATTGTCCCCGGTCGGCCTACGGCCTCCCGGGCGGGCGTGTTCATCATGTCCAGCCTGGAGGCTGTTCATTTTTCAAGACGTCCCTACGATATCGCCAACATGCTGCTATTGCTATTTCTGTAGGGGTGCCCGCAATAAATAAATCTCCACCGCCTGGGGCAACAGGCTCTAACGGGCATAGCAGTAAGCCTAGGCTTGGCTGCAAGCGGGGCGGTGCGCGTCTTCGTAAAGAACATGGGAGCCAAAAACTAATCTCTTGACAGGGCAGCGTCTACAGGTTTACAATGGAATCAAGGAATACCCCCTGGGGGTATGGGGAGGGAGAAATGGTATGAGCCAGACACAGAAGCTTTCCCTTAATGTTCGCGGCATGACTTGTGCGGCTTGTTCTAGTCGGGTGGAAAAGTCTTTGCGGGCTTTAGATGGTGTCGTGGAAGCTAATGTGAATTTAGCGACGGAGAAAGCGACTATTGTTTATGACGCTAATGAGATATCGCCGGCAGCCATTTTGCAGAAGGTAGCTGACATAGGTTATGAGGCCGACCTATCTGATCTGGCCAAGGTGGAGTTTAGGGTTGGGGGGATGACTTGCGCCGCCTGTTCGGCACGAGTAGAGAGGGTGCTGCAGCGGGCGCCGGGGGTGCAACAAGCTAGCGTCAATCTAGCGGCGGAACGGGCGACTGTCCATTATGATCCTGCAACTACCAATGTCGCAGATTTGCAAGAGGTAATTGCCAAAGCAGGCTATTCTGCCGAGACCTTGCAGCGGGAGGATGGGCAGGAACGCGACCGGGAGCAGGCAGCACGAGAAGAAGAAATACGGCGCCAGCGTAACCTATTTATTTTCGCAGCTGTCTTTTCGGCACCTTTGCTGCTCGTGATGGTTGGCATGATTTTTCATGTGCCGCTGCCAGCTATAGTGCATGACCCACTTTTCCAGTTTATCTTTGCTACTCCAGTGCAGTTTATCGTCGGCTGGAGTTTTTATCGAGGGGCTTATAAGTCGCTTAAAAGTGGTAGCGCCAACATGGACGTGCTAGTGGCTTTGGGTACTAGCGCTGCTTATTTCTTGAGCGTATACAATGGCTTTTTTGCACCCCTTGCCCCCGGGGAAATGCCACACCTTTACTTCGAATCGTCGGCAGTAATCATTACTTTGATACTGCTAGGTAAGTTCTTGGAAGCAAGAGCTAAAGGCAAAACCTCGGAGGCAATCCGCAAGTTAATGGGCTTACAACCCAAAACAGCCAAGGTCTTGCGGGATGGCAAGGAAATAGACGTGCCGATTACAGATGTGGTGGTAGGAGATATTGTGGTGGTACGCCCGGGGGAGAAGATCCCAGTCGACGGCGAAATTGTTTCTGGCAGCTCGTCGGTCGATGAGTCCATGCTCACCGGGGAAAGTATACCGGTGGATAAGGGGCCTGGCGATACGGTTATTGGTGCTACTATCAATAAGCATGGTTCATTCCATTTTCGCGCCACTAAGGTAGGGGCGGATACGGCTTTAGCACAAATAGTTAAAGTCGTGGAAGAAGCTCAAGGTTCTAAGGCACCTATCCAACGCACAGCTGACACCATTTCTGGTGTATTTGTGCCTGTCGTAGTGGCTATTGCTGCTCTTACCTTTATAGCTTGGTATGCCATTACTGGTAATGCAGAGCAGGCTATTATCAATATGACGGCTGTCTTGGTGATCGCTTGCCCGTGTGCCCTCGGTTTGGCAACCCCTACCTCGATCATGGTAGGAACAGGCAAAGGGGCCGAAAACGGTATTCTATTCAAGGGTGGCGAACACCTAGAAAATGCCCATCGGGTACAAGATATTATTCTTGACAAGACAGGGACCATTACTCGCGGCGAACCGGCCGTGACCGACATCGTAGCTTTTGACCCCTTTACCGAAGTGGAGCTCCTCAGCTTGGCTGCTAGCGTAGAGCGAGGGTCTGAGCACCCGCTGGGGCAGGCCATTGTCAGGCATGCGCAGGAGCGCGGATTAGATTTGGTCCAGGTAGTTGATTTTCAGGCGGTGCCTGGGCACGGAATTGTAGCCGAGGCAGCTGGCCGACAGGTCTTGGTCGGCAATCGCAGGCTGATGAGTGACCACAGCCTTGATTTTTCGGTTCGTGTGGCCACGCTAGAACAACTAGAGGAGCAGGGCAAGACGGCCATGCTTGTAGCTATTGCAGGTCGGATAGCCGGCATCATCGCCGTAGCAGATACGGTAAAACCCGAATCGGCGCAAGCTATTGCTGACCTACAAGCTATGGGGCTGGAGGTCTATATGCTTACTGGTGACAATTGGCGCACTGCCCGGGCTATTGCCCAGCAAGTGGGCATCGACCAGGACCATGTTGTAGCAGAAGTGCTGCCCGAGCATAAGGCAGATGTGGTACAAAAGCTACGCCAGAATGGGCGCACGGTCGCTATGGTCGGAGACGGCATCAATGACGCACCCGCCTTGGCTACGGCCGATGTGGGGATGGCGATAGGCACCGGAACCGACGTGGCTATGGAGGCTGCCGATATCACTCTCATGCGGGGCGATCTTACTGCTATTGTGAGCGCGATTAGGCTCAGCCGCCTCACCATGCGCAACATTAAGCAGAATCTGTTCTGGGCCTTCTTCTACAATTCCTTAGGCATCCCGGTTGCGGCTCTAGGTTTGTTAAACCCGATCGTTGCCGGTGCCGCTATGGCTTTCAGTTCAGTCAGCGTCGTCACTAACGCTTTACGTTTACGCACGGTTCGTATTTAGGCAAAAGGCAGGCAAAAAGGGCGCGGGTCGGTCGTCACAGACTCGCGCCCTTTGTTTATCGCTGGCATCCTGCGTTGGTCGCAGTCATGCTCGCGCGCGTGTGGCCCCATTTCAAAAATGTAAGAGCTCAGTCAGCAAGAAATCGGCCAGAAGTCGATGATGCCGAAATTTGCTGCTGGCCGATTTGATTCTTGCTTCCTTCGCTCTTTGATTAGAGCCCCAATGTGCTTTACGCATGACATGCGACCTTCCCGCCCGCTAGTGTTACCAGCCTATCGCGGGCGCATCTAGGCCCTTTAGCCTCCGGCAATTTTCCCCGCGGGGCGCCCTTACAAGTATTACACCATGCGGGTGATATCGTAGGGTGTTTTGAAACACGCCGGCCCGGGAGGCCGCAGGTCGACTGGGGACAGTTGCCCCAGGCCGGATACACACATGCTCACCTTTTGGCGTCCTGCTCAGCGTAATACTGGTTGAGCGCTGCGTGGGCGGCAGCCAGGCGTTCTACGAAACCTTCCTCGTAGATATCGGCCGCGAGAAAATCCTTCACGTTAACCCGGATCTCTCCTAACATTGGTTTATCATCAGCACTAGGCACCATAAGGTAAAAATCTATGGCGTAAAAATTGATGCCTTTCTTAGTAAAAATTTGTTTTAGGTCGAGCAGAATCTCGGCCGCCCGAGCGAGGGTTGCATTGGCATCTTCGATATAGAGCACTATGTGGCCGGCGGTTTTGGCCAATTCCAGCACGTCGTATTCTTTGTCGAGCTCTAATTCGCTGAGCACCAAACCGTATTGGGGGCCAAAGGGCTTATGCTCGTAAAATGGTGCAATCTCGCCGTAGCCAATAAAGCTATTGTAAAGGTAATCATCTGAGCTGAGTACCGCTTCCACCAACTGCCTGTATTCACCATTAATTCTATCGAAGGTATTGTGTCTGCCGGTAACCCTGTGTTCGTAATCGTCGTAGCGAAGCTTGCCAGCAGCGGTGAAGTGGAGGGTAAAGTGGGTATCGATGCTGGTGGACGATTTGGCTTCAACATAATAGCCGCCCGTCTTTAGATTGTAGCTAGCGCGTGTCAGTTCAAAACTGGTATGGGGGTAGGTGGCAGCCACATACTTTTTAGCCGACCTGTTAACCAGTAGGCGCGAAATAGGATTGCCTACAAGTCCGTTGGCGAAGAATAGCAGGCCAGCGATGATGGTGAAAGCGAGGGCGGCTGCTGCAATCCGCAGCCCGGTTCTATATGATCTTCGCATCAGAAGTGTCCTCCTTCTTGAAGGCAAAATGTAATAGAGCAGCAACTATTGCCCCTAGCGCGCAGAGGCCAGCGTAAATCAGGCCCCATATGAGAGGGGTGCTGAGGAGGGATCCTGGGCTCTGGTAGGCAAAATCACCGTCAACGATATTTCTAGCTAGATACCAAACATAAACAAACGGCAGCATGCCTAGTGGAACTAAGTAAGACTTGCGTCTGAGGGCAAAATACCCCAGTGCTCCAATAGTCGGCATGATCAGGATGTTGTAAAACACGAGGCTGCTATTAGCTAGCCCGACACCCAAGAGGGCTCCTACAAAGAT
This sequence comes from Bacillota bacterium, assembly GCA_012735505.1. Classification (GTDB taxonomy): domain Bacteria; phylum Bacillota; class UBA994; order UBA5500; family UBA5500; genus JAAYHE01. Next base: position 6,858 of record JAAYHE010000028.1, on the reverse strand, counting down.
TAGGGCTATGGCCGTGTAACCTAACTGTCTTTTTATCTGGGCAAGCACCCTGCCTTCGTCCAAGGGTGGTATTTCCTCGCCAGTAACTGCTGTGAATAGTTGTTGGCAGGCCTGACAAGTCTTTAGGTGCTGCATCACCGCATTGCGGCTATCGGGGCTAGCGACATCGTCTTTCACCAAGGGCATCAAGTCCCTGCAGATGCTGCAGGAAATCTTATTCATAGGCAGCTCCCTCCTTTGTAAGCATGTCTTTGATCTTCTTCTTGGCACGATGGTCAATAACCCGGGCGGAGCTTTCCGAGATAGCATGCTTCTGCGCTATTTCAAAAAAGGAGTAGCCTTCGATACGCATCAGAACAATGTCCCGGGTGCGGGGAGGCTCGTTGTCGAGCAGCCGCAGGATTTCTTGCGCCAGCTCTCGCTTTATAGCGATGTTTTCCACATTTAGCTCGCTACGTAGATAGCACTCGGCTAAGTCGTCGAGGGAAACCGTCGGTCTGCTCTTGCGCAGGTGCTCATACCACTTATGCCGCGCGATAGAAAAGAGCCAGGTCTTAATATCTGACTCCCCTCTAAAGCGAGGTAAAGCCCTGATTGCGCCTAAGAAGGTATCAGACAACAAGTCTTCGGCGAGGAGGGAATCATGCGTCAAACTCACTAGGTAGGTATATATATCCTGTTTATACGCTTCGTACACGCTCTTTATTATCAGCATAATTCCTCCCTTCACTGTATTAGTGTCAGAAAAACTGATTTCGTTACAACCTATCATAGAAAAAAAGAGAAGACGGCGGCTGGCATTTCCCTATCAAGCCTTAAAACAAACGTTAACTAATGAATCTAACGTCTGCCTGGGAGCAACTACGCCAGTCGCCGTCTTATTCTGTTTTTCATTAAGCCGCCTTTGTTTCGGGGTTTTCTTGGGCAGCTGCTTGAGCTGCAGCCTTCCCGTAAACGCCAACCGTAGGCACCAGCAAGGCAGCAACTAGGATCATCACTATTCGCAAGGAACCGACTGTGCCGATTACGCCTAATCCCGGGCCCCCCATAGTTTGGCCGATAGCGTCCATTTGGCCGTGCATAGAAAGCACAGTGGCACGCACCTGGCTGGCCGCATGCCGGTTGATCCAGACGCTGAGTAGTGGGCGTTTCAGGTCTACTACTACAGTGATGGCCAGGAAGGCGATGGCCGCAAGCAGGAAAGTAGGGGCTAAGCCGAAAACGAGCATCAACAGCAAGTGCAGCAGGCTCAGGAAAAATAGATAGCGGCTGATTTGTCGGTCGGTATGGGTATCTAAGTGCCGCCGCGCCCAAGAGAAGGTTGAGTAGGCCGAACCAGAAAACTGGCTGTAGGTTACCGAGTTGAGGCAAAGTGATGGTATGTAAGAAATGGGCTTCCCATAAGCGATCGAATCCTTCGGAAGCGGCGCCGGCAAAGAAAGCTGCTACCATGAGCAGCATCAGTACCTGCTTGCCACGGATAGCCCGTATGCCACCGCTAAAAGTAGCGCCGATGGCAGCCGTTAACCTTTTGCCGCGACGCGGTATCGGGTGAAAATTCTTCTCCTGCATAGCTCGGAGGGCATACAAGCCCAGCCCCACATGCACGATGGCCCCTACTAGGAATGGTAGATGCAAGGCTATGCTGGAGAGGGCAACGCTGATGCCCATACCTATTAAGCCGGTAGTGTGGGCCAACTGGCTGGCTCGCATAAAAACACCACTGATATTTTCTTCGCCTATTTCATCGGTGATCCAGGCTTCCTGGGCCCCACTAATGCATGTAACTCCAATGCCTCGGATGACTTCGCCTACTATCAGTAAAGAAAAGAGGGGAAAAGCGGCTGGTAAGAATGTCTCGGCCATCCAGGGGATCAAGCCCATCAACAGACTGGCACCGCCGACAAGGAAAATGCCGATGATCACAGACAAGCGCCGACTGACGAGATCGGCGATCAGTCCGGTAGGTATTTCGCAAAGCAACACCGTTATTTGATGTACTGTACCGATTAAAACCAATTGGAGAGGGTTTAGGCCGAAATAGGTGATATGGTAGATGGCCGCCAAGGTATACATGATGTCGTCGGCCATAGACAGAACCACTCGGTTAATAATGAAGACCCTTCCAGCATCAGTATGTTTTGCCACTGCGGCCACCCCCTGAGAAGAATTGCCTCTGTTATCTTATCATAGGAAAGAAGGAGATTGCTGAAAGATCCTTCAGATATCAGGGGTCCGCCCATACTAGACGGCGGTAGTGCTCATGCTTCTCGCGATTTGTTTGCAGCAGGCACTGCGGCCCTCTTCGCGCTCTGTTAGCCAGCAGCAGCAGGGTGCGATTTAGTGCAGGCATATTCTTGACCACTCTGGTCAAATACATTATGCTAAAATTGACCATACTGGTCAGGAAAGGAGGAAAGTCCCATTACAGAAGCCTTTCAAAAATTGGATGCAGAGAAGCAGAAGCAAATCTTAGATGCAGTTATTAAAGAATTTGCCCAGCATGGCTACAGCAATGCCTCTACCAATCGCATGGTGCAAGAGGCGGGCATTAGCAAAGGCATGCTGTTCTACTACTTTAAGAACAAAGAAGAACTTTTTCGTTATGCGTTAGAGTACAGCATTGACTACATCGCCAAGGAGTACGTAAGCAAACTTGATTTCTCTGAGCCTGATTTTATTGCGCGGCTCACCCAGATCACAGAAGCCAAGCTGAGGGCTTATCTGCAAAACCCCCTTCCCTTTGCCTTCTTGGCCAACATCCTGCAAACTAACAGAGATGTAAAGGAAATGTTTCCCGACTTGTACCGACAACTAGAGGAAATGTCTAGTCGCAAGCTAAAAGAGATGTTTATGAACGTAGACACCACTCTTTTCCGGCAAGATGTAGCGCCGCGCCATATTTTCAATTTAATCCGCTGGTCTGTTGACGGCTATAGTCAAGAGTTATTAGCCTATCTAGAAGGCAAAAGCCTACTGGATTTAGATTGGGGGCATCACTTTGCAGAGTATTACGAGTTCCTCAATGTATTAAAGCGAGTTTTTTATGAGGAGGTCGACCATGGCAGTTATCAGGGTACATGATGTCACGAAGAAATTTGGGAACTTTACTGCCCTTGACAAGATTAACTTGGAGGTCAATCAAGGCGAGGTTTACGGCTTTATTGGACCCAACGGAGCCGGTAAGACCACTACTATTCGCATTTTGCTGGGAATCCTCAAGGCAACCAGCGGGACTGCCCAGGTTTTTGGTCTAGACGCTTGGGCTGACGCGGTGGAAATTCACAAACGTATTGCTTATGTTCCGGGAGAGGTTAGTTTGTGGCCCAATCTCACAGGCGGCGAGGTCATAGACTTGTTTGTCAAGCTACGCGGACCCAACAACAAGAGCCGGCGGGAAGAGCTAATTGAACGCTTTGACCTAGATCCGACTAAGAAGTGCGGAACCTACTCGAAGGGTAACCGACAAAAGGTAGCACTAATTGCAGCTTTTGCCTCTGATGCCGATCTTTATATCCTAGATGAGCCTACCTCTGGTTTAGACCCCCTAATGGAACTAGTTTTTCAGGAGTGTATAGCTGAAGTCAAAGCAGCTGGCAAGAGCGTCTTGCTTTCTAGTCACATCTTGTCTGAAGTAGAGAAGCTCTGCGATCGGGTAAGCATTATTCGCCAAGGACGGATCATCGAGTCAGGTTCTCTACAAGAGTTGCGCCACTTGACTAGAACTCAGGTGCGGGTAGAAACGGCCCAGCCCATTCCGAATTTGAGCGAGCTTGCTGGAGTCTATGACCTGCAGGAATTCGAGGGTGGAGCAACTTTTCAAGTAGATGGGGTGCACATAGGCGAGGTTATTAAATATATCAGTAATTATGGCATTCTAGCGTTGGAGAGTGCGCCACCTACCTTAGAAGATCTATTTATCCATCACTACCAGAAAGAGGGATGATGGAATGCCTAAACAGTTATTTAACAGCACCAGAACTTTGGCAGGCTTGATCCTGCGACGGGACCGTATCCAGATCCCCATCTGGATCATCAGCATAGTAGCAGCTACAGTAGCGCTCGCCGCCATGTTCCCCCAGCTGTATCCAGCAGGGCCCGAACGCCAGGTTATTGCGCAAATTATGCAGAACCCCGCCATGACTTCTATGGTTGGACCTGGATATGGGCTAGATGATTACCACATTGGGGCGATTGTGGCCCACCAGATGCTGCTTTTCACAGCGGTGGTGGTGGCTATTATGAACATCCTCTTAACCATTCGCCATACTAGGCGAGATGAAGAGCAGGGGAGAATCGAAGTAATCCGCTCCCTCCCTGTTGGCAGGCTGTCAAACGCAGCAGCAACCATGCTGGTTTTGACCATCATTAATATCACCCTTGGTTTGCTCACAGGGCTAGGGCTAGGCATGTTGGGGCTTGAGGGTATGACATGGGCAGGTTCTTTCCTTTATGGAGCAGTCTTGACCGTTGTAGGCATCTTTTTCGCAGCAACCACTCTGTTTTTTGCCCAGTTGACGGAAACCTCCCGGGCAGCATTGGGTTACTCCTTCGCCTTTTTGGGTTTGTCATTTCTCCTGCGGGCTATTGGAGATACCAGTAGTGAAACCCTTTCCCTCCTATCGCCCTTAGGATTGGTCTTGCGAGCCCAAGTCTATGTGAATAACTACTGGTGGCCGATCTGGATTGTACTAGCGGCAGCAGCGCTTATGACTTTGGCAGCTTTTCGACTGAATACCATCCGTGACTTAGAGGCGGGCTTTTTTTCGGCGAAGCCAGGGCCTGCCCATGCCTCTCGTTTTCTGCAAAGTCCATTAGGCCTGGTTCTGCGTCTAGAAAAGACCGTGATTATAGCTTGGGCGGTGGGTATGTTTGTGCTAGGGGCTTCCTATGGGGCGGTGTTTGGCGATGTAGAAGCCTTTATTCAGTCGAACGACCTGTACCAGCAAATGCTTCCCAACGTAGAAGGTTTTTCGGTTACGGATCAATTTGTGGCTATGTTGTTATCTGTAATGTCTATGGTAGCGGCCATCCCCACCTTGTTGGTCATGCTCAAACTACGGGTAGAAGAAAAGGCTTCACGTACCGAACACCTGCTGGCACGTGCTATATCGCGTCCCCAGCTCATGGCTAGTTTTCTCGTGGTGTCCCTGCTGGTAGCCATAGTCATGCAAGTATTGTCGATATTGGGATTATGGTCTACGGCAGCTGCATCTGTTGAAAATCCCTTTGCCCTAGGAAAAACTATAGCAGCCTCGCTAGTTTATGTGCCCTTTATGTGGATTCTGGTTGGCTTGGCAGTCACCCTCATTGGCTTTGCCCCCCAACAGACAAGCTTGGTATGGCTCTATCTGGGCTATACGCTTTTTGCAACATACTTTGGCAGCCTGTTGCAACTTCCCGACTGGATGGCTAAGTTAACCCCCTGGGGGTATATTCCGAACGTGCCGTTGGAGCCGGCAAGTGCTGGTACCATCCTCCCTTCTTTGCTAATCGCTGGCGGCTTGATAGCGGTCGGAATGCATGGGTATAGAGAACGGGATATACATGGATAAAGAGAAAACGGCTACTTTCATGTTTCAAATGAAAGTAGCCGTTTTAAACACAAGCTATCTTCTTATCTGCCACAGCTTAGCTAAGTCCTTAGGCACAAGCTGGGCGAGATCATCTGCATCCAATCGTCCTACTAAATCAACAACGGCGTAGAACTTGGTAAAAACATCTTGAATCTCTTTGATGTCTCCGACTAACCGCTCTCCATAATAGAGACGCGTTAGTTCCATTGCTACGTCCAGCTTGTTTCTCCCAAGTAACGCTGTAGCTACCTTAGCCCTTTCTGTCATAATCTATATCCCCTTCCAGGCAGTTATTTCCCATCTTATATTTGACATTTTATTAGGAAGCCCTGCTGGCAGAGATAAAATGCCGGTGCCTAGCGAGAGAAGACACACTCCTGTAGGACAGTGAGTTAGGCCTGCAAGCAGGATTTGTTTAGCTTGTCTTGAAATTAATTGGTTGGGACTTTTCGGAGGTAATTATTTATTAGGAAGGTGTGGCCTATTGTGAGACAACAAGAGTTGCGTACATATCGACGCCGCAGAACGACGCGTACTAGTGGCTTTCACACATGTGGTGAGACGACTGGTGGCGAATGTCAAATAAAGAGGGCTCAACGCTACATCATGCATCAGGAAGTTGAGACTTTTACCTTTAGACGGACCGATATCATATTAACAGAGCTCTTTGATACGGGAAACGGTATGCTAGCTTTCGGAGGCTACTTGTATACTGACAAGCCATTGGCAATTTCGTTCCACCTGCAATATGTGATTAACGGGCGTTCTTATGAATACCAGGCAGACTATCAAAGACCAATCCGCGTAAACGATTGGAACAATATCGGTTTCCATAAGGAGATTTGCTTGGATGATGGGGAATTGGTTGAAGTTGCAGCTGCTGAAATGAAGATTAGGGGAGAAGCTAATACATTTTTAGAGTTTATATCGATTGATTTCGGGCCAATATGTAAGGAAGAATATATAGGAGACAACCTACAAGAGAGTGGGGTCAAACTAAGCATTTAGTCTTTGCAAAATTAGTTTATCGATCATGTAATTTTTTTCGTGTTAGCGTAGTTTATTGAAAACAAAAAACCCCAGCCTAGCTGGGGTTAATCTTCATATGGTGCCGAAGGTGGGAGTCGAACCCACACGCCCAGAGGACGCTTGATTTTGAGTCCTATAATCTTTATTTAATCTAGTTTAGCCTAATTTATAAAAGCCCGATTTTACGGGCTTTTCTAGCTTTTTTGCTGGTATAATTTCCCTGCTGGTTTAGTCTTTTCTAATGTAATTCAAT
>JAAYHE010000027.1 GCA_012735505.1 Bacillota bacterium | reverse complement strand
GGTGCCCGTCGACTACACCCGCCGCAAGCACGTGAAAAAGCCCAGCGGTTCCCCGCCAGGCTATGTGATCTATACTGAGCAAAAGACGGTGTTGGTGGAGCCGGTTGGGCATGAGGCGAGTAAACTAAATAGTTCAGACTAAAAGGTGAACCCCAGCCCAAGGTTTGCAGGTTTAAGGAGAAAGCCCTGTGAGAGAGCCCAATTACTTGCTTCCCCACAGGGCGCTTGTTATTTTCTTCTCATTCTCTCTATGCTAGGAGAATTGCCGTGGTGATTACCGGGTCCCCGAAGAATTCCGGCCAGTCATCGAAACCTTTATTAGATGTAACAATGAGCGAGGTATGCTGGTAAAAACCAGACACTAACTGAAAGAATATGTTTGCTTCTTGCACTGAAACTGGCAAAAAGCCTATTTCATCAATGATGACCAAGTTTGCGGACTGTATCTGTTTCAATAGCTTCTGACTGCGTGCAACCATTGCTTCAGTTTTTAAAGACGCATAAGCTCGTCCATAGTAACAAAGCGACTGAGTAACCAAGTTCTACAGCCTGAATGCCAAGGGCATTGGCCAAATGGGTCTTACCTACAGGGGGCCAAGGAAGATTAGGTTAAAAGCCTTCTCGAGCCAAGTCATATCCATCAGTTGCTTAGTTTGCCGCGGATTGACCGATGCCTGAAAACCAAAGTCGAGGTCGTCTATCGTGCGGTGGTAAGGGAAAACAGCTAACCTCAGACGCCGTTTGCGTGAGTTTTCGTTCCTGCCTTCAACCTCCAGCTGGAGAGCCTTGTATAAAAACTCCAGGCACGACTAGTTATCTCTTGCCGCAGCTAACAACAGGTCATCGATGCCGCTTTGGAGAGTAGTCATCCTGAGCTAGCTTAGTTGCTCCTTCACCATCTGCAATCGCCTATTCATCGCTTCCACCTTTTTGGTTAGCCGTCCTAGCCAACCAGTCATGGAGGCTCTGGTTCCAACTTTCAAGGCTCTTGAAAACGCGGTGACGGGCGAAATTGCCCTTTATGTACTTAATAACCGCTTCGATACGCCCCTTGCTTTCTGGGTCACTAGCTCGGCAAAGACGCACTCTGAAACCCATCAACTGCTTAAATCGCTCAAATTCCTCGATGGATATCTTTCTTTCAGCCAGTCTTGGATCTGGGCCCCGCTTAAGTCTGGATATTCCTTAAGCCAAAAGGTAATTACCGCCCTATACTGATCAAGTTTACTGGTGCGGACCTTGCTTTTTGCAACTGTTTCGACAAATTCCTCGGGGCCGCGGTTCCCCGATTTAATCCTAAGATTTTAAGTTCATGCAGTTTACTATACATTGACCATCCACCATTCGTTCCACTCCCTCTCTGTCTAGTAAAGCATACCTGAAACATGGTAGAGAGTGGATAATATTGTCCGTTTTAGATGGCCGAAATTCGTCCCTTATATATTACCGTTTACAACACGCCGATGGAGTCTAAGAAACCTAAACAACAACGCCGTAAGCGAGTGCTAGAAGATTACACCGAATACATTGATGCCATGCTAGAAGCAGATTTGCTGGCGCCAGCTAAGCGGCGCCGGACCGCAACAGCCATTTTCTGCACATTACAGAGGACGCTTGCTTTTACGGGGTCAATAAGAACTGTTAGTAGCTATGTGCGCATCAAGAAGGCAGAACTGAAAGCAAACAGAGAACAATTTGTTAGGCTTGATCATCCTCCTGGCAGTGCGCAAGTAGACTTTGGACAGTTTCAAACAATGGAACCCATCGGCGATGAACCAGCCCAGGTAAAGAGGCACGAACTAACCATGTCGTTCCCTCACAGTAACGCATCACTCAACTATGCCCTACCAGCTGAGAATGGCGAGTGCTTTATGGAAGGGCTCAAGACAATGTTTGAGGATAGGAGGCGTTCCGCCAGTAATATGGCTAGACAACCTAACGGCCGCAGTTGTCATTAAAAACAAGAAACGCGTGTTAACCTATCTCTTCCGCAATTTCATGTGGCACTACCGCTTTGATGTGCGCTTCTGTAACCCTAATAAGGGCAATGAAAAAGGGCACGTAGAGAATAAGGTCGGCTACACTAGACGTAATTACTTGTCCCCAATGCCAGTTATTAATGATCTTGCCGAGCTAAATGAACAGCAGGCAGAGCAATCCACAGAAGACAGGCAGCGTACCCATTACAGTAAAGATACACTCATCTCGGAGCTGTTCCATGAAGATAGGCAAGCGCTACTACCATTGCCAGCAGAGCCCTTCATCGTTGCCCGTAGCGAAATGGCCACCACTAATAAGTATGGCGAGATCAAGCTAGGGAATGAGATTTACCGTGTGCCACAAGCAGCCACTTCCCAGCGTCTATTCATAAAAATACATGCGCTCCATTTAGACATCTTTAATGAGAGCGGCGAGACTAAGCTAACTACGGTGCCAAGGCAATACGCGCTGGACGTCACCAAGATAGATTGGGTTGCACATTTAGAGATTTATGTTCGTAAACCACGTGCTGTGGAGCAAGCCAACTGTCTCAAAGCCTTTCCCTTGGTATTGCGGGATTACATACTAAACGCCGATTTACATGCACGGTCAACTAGGGTCAAGATATTAGTAAAGCTGCTCAGCGAACACCCGCTACCTCTAGTTGCGCAAACAATAGAAAGAGCAAATGCTCTAAGCATAGACCCAGAAGATCTATTTACCTTACGCAGCTTGGCGGCATACCAAAAGAACTCCAAAAACACAGAGCCAATTCCAGAAACCGCTACCCCTCTTGCCGTTCGCAATTGGCAACCAAACCTAGAGCGCTATAGCTTGCTGCAGAAAGGGGTGGCAAGCGATGACTGAGCGGCTCAAAGCTTACTGTCGCCAAATGAAGCTGGGCAATCTCGCACCTTTTATTGAGCAAGTAGACTATGTAATAAACGATATCTTTCAAAAGATGAATGATAAAGAACTAAATTTTTCCAAAGGTAGGACTGTACTGCTATACGGGTATGCCCTGAAATATTTATCTTTCAAAGGGATAACAAATGTAACCACAGAAGATATTGAGAAAGTTATTGATAACCTGCTTTCAAATGATTCCTTAAGTAAACAGATGTAGCCCTGCCTCGTATGAAATATCCAGGCCATACAAAATTTAGGAACCTTTGAGCCGAATTGCTCTATCCCTTTGCCGTCAATGCCCTAGCGGGAAGCAGAATAAGTCCCCCTCTGCCTGGTGGCCCAAGAAGTCCTCCCCGCCGCACCAAAATGAAAGCCCCAGCTCCCAAGGTTTGCTGAGGGAAAGAAAAAGCCCCGTGAGAGAGCTTAATTGCTTGCTTTCCCACGGGGCGTGTTGATGTTCTTGGCTACAATTGGTGATAGGCTAGATTAGTTTTATGTCACTAGTTCTTATTAGCGACTCGGAATTTATCCCACCTGCTTTACACAGCCAATTATCTATAACTAATTTTCTTTGCTGTCATCGTAAAAAGCAACTGTAAACATGTCTTCATACAGTACATGCCCACGAGGTTGTATCCTAGCTGTGAACGGAACAGATATGCCGTTAAAGCTCGCCGTCCCCTGTAACACTTCCATAGGCTCAATTCCCATCTCCCGAAACAGTGCTGTTGCTATATTAAGAATTTCATCAAGATCATCTGACAGCGGCATAAATTGGTCATTCTCGAATGCAATTCCCTTCACACCTAATTCTTCCAAAAGGATTGTCAAAAAGAATTCTGACGCCGCTGTGAACACATTCATAGGTTCCATATCCTGAAACCTTACTGTAATGGCATTTGTTGTTGCAGAAAAAGTAACATTGGCAACTAAAGTATCCCCATCCTCATCATAAAGTTCATAGTTCTCTTTAGCTGTTTCATAAAATGCTCTTTTTGCAGCCTCTTTTGCCAATAAATCATCTGCCTCTACCGTAAAGGCTTCCGCTGCTACTTCGTCACCTTCACCCAGTTTAACGGCTACCACTACACTTTGCTCTGCTTCGGTCTGCTCAACCGCTTCAAAGATGAAGGTTATGGTTATGCCATCTTCGTCAATGGCGAAATCAGACAGGGTAAGATCTGTTGCTTCTTCACCATTAATCGCTATTATTGCGCAAAAATCTCCTGCTGTTGGTGCTGTGGTCGGCTTTTCTTTTAAGGTGATGGTTACCTTACCGTTTTGGGATACCACTTTGTCAATTTCAGCTACAACTAATGGGGCTTCGTATTCCGGAACAGTTACC
>JAAYHE010000004.1 GCA_012735505.1 Bacillota bacterium | reverse complement strand
CCCCCTTCTTTTCGTGTCATAGAGCTGACCAATATTGAGCACTCTAGGGAGGTAGAAGGGGGGAGACTACATTGGCGCGACCGCGCATCAGAGATTGGGGAGTAAAGATTGGCCACTATCCTACTGGTAGATATAATGCCATTACCGATGTCAAGGGGGTTAAGGTAGGTCACACTACTATCATTCAAGGTGAAGGCAAGCTCGTCCCCGGCCGGGGCCCGGTACGCACCGGGGTAACCGCAATTTTTCCTCATTCGGAAGATCTTTTTCACCACCGCGTAGCCGCCGGTGCCTTTACTCTTAATGGCGCCGGTGAAGTGAGTGGTCTCTTACAAGCCGAGGAATGGGGTGTGATTGAAACACCCATCTTATTGACTAACACTCTTAGTGTTGGACAAGTACACGACGCGGTTCTCGACTACTTGTTGAAGTTTTACCCGGAAGCAGGCGTCAGTAGCGATCCTATCATTCCGATTGTCGCCGAGTGCGACGATAGCCATCTAAATGATATTCAGGGCCGGCATGTAACAGCTAAGCACGTGTTTCTTGCACTCGAGAATGCTAGCAGTGGTCCTGTTGCCGAGGGGAGTGTCGGCGGCGGCACAGGCATGATTTCGTTTGATTTCAAGTCTGGCATTGGCACGGCTTCCCGCGTCTTACCCCGGCACAAGGGAGGATATACTGTAGGGGTATTAGTCATGGCCAACTTTGGCCCCAGGCGATGCTTATCGATCGCCGGCTGCCCTGTCGGTCTAAGCATCACTGATCTCATGCCCGATCCCCACCCCGACGGATCCATCGTTGTTATCATAGCAACAGATGCACCTCTCATGAGCTTGCAGTTGCGGCGGCTGGCTAAGCGGGCAGCTTTAGGTATTGCCCGGGCAGGAGGCTATGCTAGCCACGTCAGTGGCGAGTTTTGCCTGGCCTTTTCTACAGGCGTAATCACCCCCAGGTGTAGCAATAGCCTCACGGTAGAATTACATCTACTCAGAGATCAATATCTGGACCCGCTCTTTGAAGCTACGATTGAGGCAACAGAAGAGGCTATCATTAACTCGCTGATGCAAGCTACCGACATGTGCGGGCGGGACGGGCATGTAGTTTATGCGATTCCTCTAGACCGTTTATACCAGACACTAAGAAAGCAGGGGCTAGCCCACTAGAGCTACCCCTGCTTTCTTGTGTTGCTATTGGCTCGGCCCTGTTGACGCAAACGCTGGGACATTTTCCCGCCAATAATACCCGCTTCTTGTGCTGATAGCCCAGCCCATCCTAATTCTTTTACCTTTTCTGCCAAACCCAACTCGGCTGCAATTTCCATCTTCATGAGGTCACGAGCGCTAGGCGGTTTAGCCTTTTTAGAGCTTTTAGACATCAAAAATACACCTCCTACGCCCTAGTATGGCAATAAGAGGTGTACCTTTATTTACTTCTGCTCTACTTTCTCATAGCTGTTTTGGCTCTGGCACTCGGGGCACTTGCGCGGCTTGCAACGTGCCTCTCTTTCATGCCCACAGTTGGTGCATTTGAACAATGCCATCTCATTCACCTCCGCTTCTTCCTGCCGGTTAGTCTTACACTGGTTGCATTCGCCGACAAACTCTAGACGATGGCCAGTGATAGTGCCTGAACAGTGAGGAGCTGCTTTCACATCAAACTCATGAGCGTAAGGGATCTCTACGTCGCTCACAGCACCACACTGACAGCAACGGAAATGATAATGGGGCTCTGGGTTCCCGTCGAAGCGATCTTGTCCACTACCGTAATCCAGTTGCATTATTTCACCCATTTGCACCAAGGTACGCAAATTACGGTAAATAGTACCTAAACTTATGTGCGGTAGTTTTTCGCGCACCCTCTCATAAATCCAGTCGGCTGTCGGGTGGCAGGTTGTACTACGTAAGGCCTCTAGAATCAAGCGGCGTTGCTCTGTCATCCTTTGAAAACCGCTCACTAAAATATACCCCCTAATTAATAACTGTTACTATTAAAGATTTTAGCCTATACAACAGTTGTTGTCAACAATCAACAGCCTAAAACCCTACCCGCTTGCTTTTCAAGAAATAAGAACTGGCTGCCAGTGTCAGGCAGAGCCCCGCACCGCGCAATCCTATTTGCAGCGCAGCATTAGCAAAGAAAACCTCAGGCAGGAGGCGGATCAATAAATCAGTGGCAGGATCCAACAACCAAAGGTCATTATCAAAGCTCAGGTGATGGAAGAGGGTAAACGACTGGTTGAAATCTCGGCTGATGGTAAAGGCCAAAAGCAGTCCGAGCAGCAAAGCGCCGATCGCACCAGTTAGCAGCTGCCCATAAAAATGCTCTAACTTATCTGCACGGTAGTAGAAAATGGCTACTATAGCTAGCACTATTAACAGCAAGCTGGCAACACGCTTAGCCAAGAAAAAGAGACCTTGCACATCCTGCATGTGTAGTACTTCTCTTTCATTCAAAAACCAGCGTTCACCACCGGCTAATTTCAGTTTCACATTAGGATCCGATTCCAAGCCGCGCAAATAGCGGCTTGTATGCGCACTATACTTGGCTATTTCCTCTAGGCTCAGCCCTAGCCGTTGGCCAGTGCCTAACTTCACCAGTTCGCGCGTGATAAAGTTTGCATCGTAAGCAACCCATTGCACCGCCACTAGTAGCGCTAGTAGCAACAGCCCTATGGAGAACACAACCTGCCCCATAAACCGCAGCATGACGCTCCCCTCCCTACACCTTAACATGATCTTAATGTATCTTAACACAAGCTTAGTTACAATTATATGTAGTTGATAGTTATTGACTTAGAAGCTATATTCGAACCCCGACGGAGGTGCTACACCGTGCCTAACGGCTTGGCGATGACTTGTGGCTTGGTTGGCGGATTAGGATTATTTCTCTACGGCATGCAACTAATGGCCGACGGTTTGCAAAAAACAGCGGGAGATCGTCTGCGCAAACTCCTTGAAGCACTCACACGCACCCCACTGATCGGAATGCTAGTGGGTGCGATAGTAACCATGCTCATCCAAAGCAGCAGCGCCACCAGCGTCATGGTGGTTGGTTTTGTCAACGCAGGTTTGATGAGTTTAGAGCAAGCCATCTCGGTTCTTCTAGGAGCCGCCGTCGGCACTACAGTTACCGCTTTCATAGTTTCCTTGCGGCTATCAGACCTGGCTCTACCAGCCATCGGGCTTGGTTTTCTCCTAACAATTATAGGCAAGAAGAAATCTACTCGTTTCATAGGGCAAGCCATTTTAGGTTTCGGCCTACTATTCTTGGGGCTAACGGTAATGGGGGATGCCATGAAGCCCTTGCAACACAGCGTCTTCTTTAGAAGCATGATGCTTAACTTCTGTAAATACCCCGTGCTCGGCGTGCTAGCAGGAGCAATTTTCACTGCTATAATGCAAAGCAGCAGCGCCACTACCGGTCTTATCGTTACCTTAGCGGCACAAGGTCTGCTAGACCTACAATCGGCTTTCTCTCTAGTCCTGGGCGCCAATATCGGTACCATAGTGACAGCTCTCTTGGCCTCTATCCCCATGAAACTAACGGCCAAACGGGCAGCTGTCTCCCATTTGATATTCAAAGTAATTGGCGTCGTTATTTTTGTTATCGCCTTCAGACCCTTTGTGGCTTTGGCCGCACTTACCCACCCAGATGTAGCCAGGCAAGTTGCTAACGCCCACATCATGTTTAACGTTATCAACGCCCTTTTGTTCTTGCCCTTTATTTCTGCTCTGGCACGCTTGGTGCAACGCCTACTCCCCGGTGAAGATACGACTGAACAACTGAGGGCTTTATACTTAGACAAGAATCTATTGAACACACCTTCAGTTGCTTTAGGACAAGCAACCAAGGAACTCGTCCGCATGGGCAATTTGACTACCAGCATGTTAAACGATGCTTTGCAGGCCTTTAGAAACAATGATGACAGCAAGCTCAGCGATATTGCCCAAATAGAAGATGTTATTGACCAGCTAGAACGCGATATTGTCGATTATCTGGTGCAACTGTCGCAAGCTTCCCTCAGCTCGGAGCAATCGGAGCGCCTTAACGCCCTATTACATGTCAGCAATGACCTAGAACGCATCGGGGACCATGCTCAAAATGTAGCCGATCTAGCTAGCTATAAAGTGTCCCACCGCCTACCTCTATCGGCCGAGGCGGAGCAAGAATTGGCTGATATGAGCAAGCAAGTGAGCAGTCTAGTAGAACGCTCCGTCGAAATCCTCACCTCAGGCGATCGGTTAGCAGCTGAACGCATCATACTAGACGAAAGCAACATAGATCTATTAGAAAAAAGTCTACGTCGACAACACATCAAACGCTTAAACGCTGGCATTTGTTTCCCAGCCTCGGGGATCGTTTACCTAGATCTCATTTCTAATCTGGAGCGCATCGCTGATCATGCTAATAACATTGCCCAGGCTCTGGTTGGTATCGGCAAAAATCAAGAACCGGCCGACTAGAAATTAGCAAGCTTGCTTTTCCATGCCCGCGTAAGCTCACGTTAGTTTCTTCTTGCAGGAAGAATTATGCTATACTGACATTAAGTCAACTTTAGCAAGCAAAGAGGCGCTAATATGAAACACGAAATTAGCAATCTGCCTGTAGTCTATATTCTAGCTACAGGTGGAACCATCGCCGGGCGAGCAGCATCGCCCGTGCAAACCGGGGGCTACCGAGCTGGTGAACTTGGTGTTGAAGACCTGACGGCTGCTATACCGGGTCTAAATCAGATAGCCCAAATTAGAAGCGAGCAGATTTGCAATGTAGCCAGTCCTGCTATCACCATAGATATTTGGCTCCAGTTGGCCCGCAGAATTAACGAAATCCTGCACAGGCAACCCGAGGTGGCTGGGGTGGTCATCACCCACGGCACCGACTCCTTAGAGGAGACAGCTTACTTCCTTAACCTAGTGGTCAAGAGCAATAAACCTGTAGTGGTCGTCGGGTCGATGCGCCCCGCTACTTCCATCAGCCCTGACGGGCCTATGAACTTGGTCAATGCCATCCATGTAGCTGCGGCACCTGAAGCGCGCGGCAAAGGGGTGCTGGTAGTGATGAATGATGAAATATTCGCAGCGCGCGACGTGAGCAAGACCCACGTCAGCCAGCTGCATACATTCCGTTCGTACGACCTCGGAGCCCTTGGCAACATTTCCAACGGCGTCGTTTCTTTCTATCGGCAACCGCTACGCTGTCACACTGCCTCTACCGAGTTCTCGGTAGAAGGGCTGCCCACTTTACCGCGCGTAGACATTGTTTACAGCTATTTAGGAGCCGATGGCGCTTTGGTTGACGCAGCTGTAGCCGCCGGCGCTCGCGGCATCGTACTGGCAGGTATGGGACAAGGGGGCACCACCCGCTCGCAGGGCGAAGCCTTAGCTCGCGCCGGCCAGCAAGGCGTGTTTGTCGTGCGGGCTAGCCGCACCGGCACAGGCCGCATTTTGCCGCCAAGACCCGAGTGGATAGAGCGGGGAGCTGCTATCACGGCAGACAACCTCATCCCACAAAAGGCGCGCATCCTCTTGATGCTGGCCTTAACGAAAACCAACAACCCCCAAGAAATTCAACGCATGTTTAACAGCTATTGATAGATTTTTCACCCCCATTTGATATAATGATGTAGCACGAGACAACGGAATTACCATCGGGGAGCCGAAATATGGTCGGCTGAGATTGTATCCCGTAAAGATACTGACCCTTATAACCTGATCTGGGTAATGCCAGCGTAGGGAAAGATACTGAAACCAGCCATCTTGGCCTACGGGCGCCTCCCAGCTTCGGGAGGCGTTTTTGTCTCGAATATGCAACAAGGAGGTAATAACACCATGTCTAGGCGTCGCTTTGTGATAGCCATGCTGCTCGTCCTAGTGATGACCTTAACAGCCGCTTGCCAAAATAAGAGGCAGCCAGCCGATGAAAAAGTAACAGTAGTGCTCGACTGGACCCCTAACACTAACCACACAGGCCTCTATGTGGCTCAGGCCAAAGGTTACTTTCAGGAACAAGGGTTAAATGTAGAAATCATCCTTCCTGGAGATGCCGGCGTTTTGTCTACGGTAGCTAGCGGCAATGCTGCCTTCGGTGTCAGCTACCAGGAAGAATTGACGCAGGCGCGGGTGCAGGACATCCCGGTTATTTCTGTTGCCGCCATCATTCAGCACAACACTTCTGGCTTCGCCTCGCCGGCTGAGAAAAATATTAAAAGCCCGAAAGATTTCGAAGGCAAAGCTTACGGCGGTTGGGGATCTCCTGTCGAAGCGGCTGTTATTCAATCGGTCATGGAAATTGAAGGTGCTGACGTTAACAAGGTTAGGTTCATCAACATCGGGGATGTAGATTTTTTCACTGCCGTTCAGCGCGACATCGACTTCGCCTGGGCCTTTTATGCCTGGACTGGCATCGAAGCTGAATTGCGAAATTTTCCCCTCAACATGATTTACGTGCGGGATTTATCTCCCCAGCTGGACTATTACACCCCCATTCTGGTGACCAGTGAGGCTTTGGCGGCCGAAAAGCCAGAACTAGTCAAAGCCTTCATGGCAGCCGTGACAAAAGGCTATGAATTCGCCATTGCCGAGCCCGAGGAGGCTGCTCAAATTCTTCTCACTGCCGTACCCGACCTAGATCCCGAACTCGTGCGTGCCAGTCAGGTCTGGCTAGCCGATAAGTATCAGGACGATGCTCCCCGCTGGGGAGAACAGAAGTTGGAAGTATGGGAAGGCTATACTGAATGGATGTTAAGCAAGGGACTGTTAGAAAAAGAAATCGATATCACACAGGCCTTTACTAACGATTTCTTGCCTGACAAGTAGCTGAGAAACAACGAATAGAGGCCGTGCTCTTAGCTACCTCAGGCACGGCCTCTACTAGAACTGCCCGCAACTGGGGCAATCGTTCGTAAAATAAGGAGTGGTATCATGTTAAACGCCTTGGTCAGTATACAAGTTATTCCTCAGGCAGAAAGCGGTTCCAACATCATCCCTTGGGTAGACCGGGCCATCGAGCTAATCAGAGTCTCGGGGCTACCCTATCGCGTGGGTCCTATGGAGACTACGCTTGAAGGTGACCTAGGTCAGTGTTTAGACCTCCTGCAAAATGTTCATGCCGAACTTGTCCGCTTAGGTTGCCCGTCGGTCATCGCGCAGATCAAGACTTATTGTCCGGCACCTGTTGGTTCTCTCTATCAACTGACCGAGAAGTACAACTAAAATGCGTAAATTTATCGAGCGCGCGGGACCGCCGCTAGCGGCAATCTTGGTTCTGCTTGTTGTCTGGGAAATAGCTGTGACCATCTACCAAATTGAACCTTGGCTCCTACCAGCCCCCACCGCTATCTTGCGAGAAGCCATTCAAAGCCATTCTCGCCTGTGGGTGCATACACGTGCCACTTTAGAGATCGCTATTTTTGGTTTTCTTTTAGGAGCTGTTGTGGGTGGAGCCCTGTCTGTTCTGCTACACGCAGTTTTTCCGCCCTTACGCCAAGCCCTTTATCCCTTGATAATCCTCTCGCAGAACATACCTATCATTGCCTTGGCCCCCCTCTTGGTGGTTTGGTTTGGCTTTGGTATGTTGCCGAAAGTGTTAGTCATAGCCTTGATGTGCTTTTTTCCGATATTGGTTGCAGCCTTGCAAGGCCTAGACTACCCTGATCCAGCTATGCTAGATTATCTACGCGTAATCGGCGCTAGTCGTTCACAAATTTTCTTTATGTTAGAGCTGCCCAACTCTTTGCCGCACCTTTTTTCCGGCCTCAAGGTTTCTGCCACATATAGCATGATGGGTGCAGTCATTTCCGAATGGCTGGGTGCCCAACAAGGACTCGGTATCTATATGCGACTATCAGCTGCTTCCTTCCGCACCGACCGCATTTTTGTGTGTATCGTCTTGATCGTCGCCCTGAGCCTGCTATTCTTCGGCTGTATCGCCTTCCTAGAAAGAAAGCTTATTCACTGGAATCCTCGCAAGGAGGGGGCCTAATGTTAGTCCTAGAGCATGTAGCTATGCATTATCAAAGGGGTCGCGATATCCTACCAGTATTGGAAGACATCTCGTTACAGGTAGAAAAAGGCGAGTTTGTAGCCTTGATCGGGCCTTCCGGCTGTGGCAAGAGTACCCTCTTTAAGCTCATTGGCGGCCTACTGACCCCCACCTCTGGGACAATCTGGCTGGAGGGGCAGAAAATCAATGGGCATACCGGCCATATTAGTTATGTGCCCCAGCATAACTCCCTGTTCCCTTGGCGCACCGTCGAAGGCAATGCGGCCTTGGCGCTCGAGGTGAGCGGCATGCCACGGCAGCAGGCGCTACAAATAGCCCGCGAATGGCTACCCCGCATGGGGCTTGCCGGCTACGAAAAAGCATATCCCCAAACCCTATCGGGCGGCATGCAGCAGCGGGTGTCTTTCTTGCGTGCTCTCCTCAGTCCGCAAGAGTTGATGTGCTTAGACGAGCCTTTCGGCGCTTTAGACGCTTTAACTAGGCTAGAAATGCAACGCTGGCTGTTAGATGTCTGGGAACAGCATCGGCGCACCGTAATGCTAGTAACTCATAGTATCGAAGAAGCTTTATTCTTGGCCGATCGGATTTACGTCTTGTCGCAGCGGCCGGCTCGAATTATCAAGGAAGTAACCATACCCTTTAACCGGCCCCGTACGCCAGCAACCATGGCCCTGCCTCGCTTTATCGAGCTACGACAAGAAATTCACGCTCTGCTCTAAATGAAAAAGGCGTTCTAGCAACCCAGCAACGGGTTCTAGAACGCCTTGCTTTCTCTTGTTCATGCCTGCTTATACTTCTTCTAGTTCTTCTTCCTCCTCTTTCCCCTTACATCTGCATAACAGGCGGATAACTAGAACCAAGACGATGACACCGAGCACTCGGCGCAAGATTTTCTTAACCTGGCATGGTTTCTGTTCCACCGCCTCCGCCTGCTCGGCTGCAGGTTCAGTTTCCTCCACCCCTTCTGCGACTGCATTAACTGCCTGCTCCTCTGCCGCAGCGGCCTCCAGTACTTCCTTTTCCTTGACCTTCTTCTGGCCATTGTCGGCAATCGGCAGGTTGTTGCCGATGATCAGCGAGCCGATAGCAATCAAATTTACGTTCTTATTGGTACCCAATTCGTTCGCCTCCCCCGGTAAGTTTCGGTAATTATCCCTAGTTTATATATTCGACGCCTCACCGGAGCAAATCCTGCGTAATCTTGGCATTAGTAATTCATTTAAACGGCTAAGCTCGCTGTCTTCTGCTAAATGCGTCAAAATCTTAGTTGCTACTTGGGCCGCGCTATCTGCTGGCCAATGCTTGATTCCCAGCGGATTCTGGAGGCGCCCTGGAGGGGTGGCCTGGCCAAAGGCCAGCAAGTGCCCCAACAATACTAGATGATAATAGAGAGCTAAACGTCGCAAGTCTATTAGCGTGGGCAAGTCTGCATCGCTAGTGCTTACCTTCTGCAATTCTGTCAAGTAGACCGTAAACGCCTGCACTTCTTCGGCGGCAGTAAGTTGCAGGGCAGGGTCGCAAACCAGCTCAACCACATCCAAGGCCGACACATCCCAAAGCAATCCTGCCCAATCATATCGCCGCGATTCTGTCCCTTGCAGGAAGAAGCTTCGCGGCGAACAATCGACCAAGCGGGGGCCCGACTCCAACTGCGACGTGGCGACCAGGGCATCGGCAGCTGCTATTGCCGCCTGCGCCTGTTCCGGCTTCATATTTAGGCCTGTTTCCAAGGCAGTAGCCAAGGCTTCCCGCACATTACGCGAAGTATGGGCTGCCACTTTTGGCAAATGCTCAGCCAGCTGCTCGGTACAGGAGTGAAAGGAGGCCAGATCTGCCAACAGCTGTTCGAGCACCCCCTGTTTAGCCTCCGGCTGCAGCTCCTGCCAAGCATGATCGAGGCGCACCGTGCCGATGGGTTCTGTAATCGTAATCAGCCGTTGCTCATCATGGGCAATCAAACGCGGGAAAAGGACGTCGTTTGCACTCAGCAGGCGTAAGATGGCTATCTCTGCCTCAACCAAGGCCTGCTTTTCAGCTGTAACGCGTTCTTCTTTGGCCAAGCCTTGGTAAGGATCTGCCGTTAAACTAGGGATCAAGTCGGTGTTTTGCATCTCCATCGACTCTTGCAGCAAGTTGGAGCCACTACCGCCTGGGAGTTTGCTCTTTTCTTTCTCCTGGTGGAGTTGTTCCAGCGGGTAAAAAATACGCACCATAACGGAGCGCCGACTGCTATCGGCAAACTCGGCTTCGATATTATAAAACACTTTTTCCTCGGGAGTTCCTGCTGGTCTATCGACCGCTAGCTTACTCGTATGTAGGCGGACAGGACCTTGCCCATGAGCATCTTTCAGATAGCGACCTAAGTATCTACGGTTAAGGCGCAGGTCTCCCGGGTGATTAATTCTCCAAGCCAACAATAGAATAGCAGCCACCAAAATCACATAAATTAATGTCATATAACCCTCCGTCAAATCTCGGGCTGCTTTGGCCCTTTTATGTATATATGTAATGCAGATCTTAGCGTGCAGTTTCTGCAGCCGCCAGCAGTCGCTTACCCATGGACAGATTGAGAGGCACTTCGGGGATGATCCCCAAGCGCACCAACTCCTGCCCCAGCTGTACAAGGGCAGGCGGTTCCAAGCCGGCTGCACGCAATTCAGTAGTCTGTGTCAAGACCGTCGCGGGGGGGCCTGCCAATACTAGTTGCCCCTGCTGTAAGACATACACCCAATCAGCTATGTCTGGCACTAGTTCCAAGTCATGTGTGGAAAGGATCACAGCCAAATCTAATTCTCCATTCAAACGACAAATAAGGCGTATCATCTCTTGCTTGGAGCGGGTATCGAGACCGCTAAAGGGCTCATCTAGAACCAACAACCGCGGGCGACCGACTACCGCACCCGCCAAGACTACTTTTTGTTTTTGCCCACCGCTGAGGTGGTGGGGCACCTTGTTTAACAAGTCGGCAATGCCCAAATCAGCAGCTACCGCCTGCACCCGAGCATTTACTTCTGCTGCCGGCAAACTGCGCGCCCGTAGCGAGAAAGCAATATCGTCAAACACTGTGGGTCCAATAATCTGTTCATCGGGGTTTTGCATCACTGCCCCTATCTGCCAGCGAATCTGGGCAAAAGAGCGGGCGGGATCACTGCCGCAGACACGTACTTGCCCTCGCGTAGGGCGCAACAATCCCATAATATGCTGTAGCAAAGTCGTCTTCCCGGTACCCGTAGCACCAACCAGGGCGACTTTCTGGCCCGGCATTACCACAAAGGGCAACCCCTCTACCCGAACTTCAGTGCGATCTTGGTAAATATGGCTTAACCCTCTAATGTCAACGAGCGGCTCAGGCAAAGCACAACACCCCTCCCACCAAGCAAATCAACACCAAAAGCATAGCCAAATCAAGCATGCGCCAAACATATGGTTCAGCCCCCCAATATATGCGGACACCATAACCGCGCAGGCGATAGTTCTGCTCCAAGCGCTGGCTAAGCCTCAAAGTATTGGCAATTAGATAGCCTATGGCGTGCAAAGTGACCCGAAAACTCCAGCAAAAATTGCCCTTTCCAAAGGCACCTCGCTGCCGCAGGGAGAGCAATAAGCGTTCTAACGATCCTACTACTAGGAAAAATAAACGGTACGCCAAAAAGAGGGCGTCCGTTAAGACCGGTGGTAGCACCCGTGATAAGGCGCCAAATATTTGCGGGTAGGGCGTACTAGCTACAAGTAATGCTAGCAAGAGCGCCGCCGTCGTAGCCTTGCCGACAACTGTAGCTGCCTCGGCCACGGAGACTGACAGTTTACTCAAGGCAAAAGGCAGACTGAAGATAGCCGGATAAAGGGCTAAACTAAACAGCCACACTGGCAACTTGGCAGTTAACACTATGGCGACCAATAGATTAAGAAAAACAACGATCTGCCGCCAGTTAGTAGCAGCCACTATACCCAGGAGCAAGACAGCTGTACCTACAACTTTGCCCCTGCTAGACCATTTCTGTAAGAAGCTTGGGTGACTTGTTGCCAATTGATCTATTCCTGCCAACTTAAAGCTCATCGTTGGCCCCCAGACTCTATGTCAGGCCCTTCATCCTGCAACAGGTCAGGATTTACCTTCTGCAAATAGCTAATAATGCCTAGGGTAGCAAGTGATTCCAGGCCTAGCCCGGCAAGTAGAATCCCTGCCAAGGCTCCGATGCCAGTCAGGCCTAGCAGTTCGGCTTTAACAGCTATTACTCCCTGCTCCCCCCCCATGTCTGCAGTAGTGGACACATTCAGCGTCGCTGCCGGCTGTTCTTCCGCTATTGGGTCTTGCCCGAGGTGCAGCTCATGTCCTGCCAGGTCCAGCATGCCAGTGCTAGATCCCACGATGCCAAGGCTGAGGCTGATGGATAAGAGAAGTGCCAAGCCGGTTGCTAGCAGGGTTCGCCAGCTGCGGCGCCAGCTGTGCAATAGACGATGATATAACCACCAGCCCACGACAACTTCTAAACCTGCAATCAAAGAGTTGATACCGATAGTCGTCAGCCCACCATGCCCCAACAAACTCAATATAATATTAACAATGACTACAGCCACAAAGCCAAGCCAGGGACCGACAACAATGCCAGTTAAGACCGTGAGGTTAAGATGAAAGGGCAAAGGGCCCAAAGGGATAGACATGGTCAGCAACATTAAAGCACTCATAGCAGCTACAAAAGGAAGTTTTCGTTGTACAGCTTCCTTTTCCGATTGACGCAAAGCCGAGCGTAGCCAAAGCCAAGCAGCAAGATACGACAACAGCCACAAGTTGGCCGGCAACACTCCGTCAGGCAGATGTATATGGCTCATGGGACCCTCCAGGCAATGTATTTGGGCTTACCAGCCCTACTACTTATGAATATTGCCATCTGGGGCCAGATATAGACCTAAATATTGGGTGGGAGCTGCTAGGAAAGGGCTTTATACTAAGGATACAAGCCTGGGAAGCCCTGTTGGCGGAGTGCCTCGTAGAGGACGAGGGCGACAGTATTAGCCAGATTAAGGGAGCGCGCTTCGTCACGCATAGGAACGCGGACCACCTGTTCCTGCTGCCGAGCGAGCAACGACTCGGGTAAACCGCGTGTCTCTTTGCCAAAAACCAGAAAGTCGTTGGGGCCATAAGTAACGTCGCTATAGCGGCGCTTCCCTTTAGTAGACAAGTACCAGAAAGTGCTTTCCGGATACGCTGCCCATAGCTCCTCTAGGCTGTCATGTTGATAGATACTTACCAGGTGCCAATAGTCAAGACCCGCCCGCTTAACCCATTTATCAGCTATCGAAAAACCCAGTGGACCGACCAAATGCAAACTAGCGCCAGTAGCAGCACAAGTGCGGGCTATATTACCGGTGTTTTGGGGAATTTCTGGTTCAACTAAGACGATATGCATCCTTAGGGCCTCCCTACCTATTGATCAAACAGTAGAATCTGCAAGCTTCTTTGCCGTAAAAGGGCGCCACTTCCCCCCTAAGTAGTCTTCCTTATTTAGGGGCTATTTGAGGCAGGGTAGCAGTTGCCCGCGGCAAAATGACAACTCGCCCTGATAAAGGTGCTGCTGCTAAGTCAGATAAGGGCTTAAAACCAAAACTAGCCACTAAATCAGCGTCGAGCTGAGAGTAGAGGTAAACATGGCATCTTTCCAGTATCTCGGAAACAAAGAAACACTTATGCTTACCGAGCACAAATTGCCGGCTCAACTGCTCGGCCAGCTCACGCGCAGACAGCCGTCGCGGAGCCCACTCGCTGAATTGGCTGGACCCGACTCCTTGGGAACAGGCGGCGACGAGCACAATATTGCCTCCCGGATTCACAATGCGGGCGGCATTTTGCAGAGCTTTAACAGCTTGGTAGAGGTTGACATCGTAGGGGAAACCGCCGGCGCTAGCCACCACGGTGTCAGCCGCCTCTGGTACCACAGCCACAGCACTATCCAGAACTAAACGCGTACCTGTTACGTGAGCCTGCTCGACATCGCCGGCATAGATAGCAGCTAAGGCGCCGTTCTCGTCGACGACACTGTTGAGCAAGAATTTAGGGCCTACGAGTGCTATTCCTTCCATAAAATCTTCATGTACCGGATTCCCCTGTAAAACGCTGGGAGCAGCATTAGGGTCTAGTAATAAGGAGTGATTAAAACAGATAGTTTCATAACCTGCCACACCTGGAAACAGCGCCTTACGGCCCCCGCCAAAGCCAGCAAAGGGATGAACCGAAATAGCTCCTGTCAAAATCCGCAAGTCTGCCTCTACTGCTAGTTTATTAAACAAAACCTCGTTACCTCGGCTGGTTGTGCCCACGTGCACCAACTGGGAGCGATCAAAGCAGTCGTGGGAAGCGACTGCATAGCGATGTTGCAGTTCTTTAGGCAATAATTGGGACAACTCTGCCTCGGATAAAACTCCGTGCGCACCAGTTGCCACTAGAAAAGATATGTTCGAATCGGGCACCCCCGCCGCCGCCAATTCTTCTAATAAGACAGGCAAAAAAACATCCGCCCCGGTAGGGCGTGTAGAATCACTGACGAGGATGACTATTTTACTATCGCTATTAACCAGCTGCGCCAGCGGCTGGCTGGCAATCGGCCTGCGTAAGGCTTGCCGTACTGCCTGCTCTGCTTGGGCTAGTGGAGCTAAGCCCTTCCCTTCCACAGTGAGAAAATGAGCCGGCGGCTCAAAATCTACGAACTCGTGCCCGAAAGCTAATCGCATTTGTTTACCTCCTGTCACTTCTCTAGTTGTCTAATCCGATGATAGAATACAGCAGCAGTCAACGCAAGGCGAAAAAGCAAGCCGCCTAAGAGACACAGCTCTTAGACGGCTTGTTTAGTGCTAAATTACTTGTGGCAATCGCAACCGCAATCAGGATCAGCTAGGGTGCAGTGCCAGATCCTGCCGTCGATCATGGTCAGTTCACACTTGGTGAAGTTGCAGAAGGGATGACCATCAAAGATGGCGATGTCGGCATCTTTACCAACCTCTAGGCTACCGACTTTATCTGCAACCCCGATTAATTCGGCTGGGTAGATGGTGACTGCCTTAAAGGCTTCTTCCTCGGGCATGCCATGCTTAATTGCCAGTCCTACATGAATTGGCAGCCAGCGAGTAGCCGAAGAAGTATCGGCCTGGAGGCAGACACGCACGCCAGCTTTAGCCAGGATGCCAGGCGTTTCCAGCTTTACTTCCCACAGCTCGTGCTTGCTTGGGCCCATGAGCAATGGCCCTACAACGGCGGTAACGCCTTTTTCGGCTAAGATATCAGCAATCTTATAACCCTCGGTGCAATGCTCGATGCTGTAATCGAGGTTAAATTCTTCAGCGATGCGGATTGCCGTCATAATATCATCGGCACGGTGAGCGTGGATACGGGCCTTCATTTCGCGGCGCAGTACCTTGCCCAGGGCTTCCAGCTTGAGGTTACGATCTGGGAGTTTAGCCGGTTTATCGTCAGTTGCTTCAGCCTCTGCCCGCTCGATCTTGTTCAGGTAGTTTTGAGCTTCGATTAGCGCCTCACGCAAAACCGAGGCGTTCGCCATACGAGTAGCCGGAGCGCGTCGCTGCCCCTGACCATATACCCGCTTAGGGTTCTCACCTAAAGCCATCTTCATAGCTTCGGTGCCAGGAATCATCATTTCTTCAGCGGTGCGGCCGCGCAGCTTAATGGCCATACCTGTACCGCCAATTATGTTTGCAGAACCAGGGCCGGTATACAAAGTGGTGAAACCAGCATTGCGCACGATCGGAATAGCCGGATCATGCGGGTTGAGTGCATCCAAACCGCGTACTTGGGCAGTGTTGGGGCTAGTCGTCTCGTTGCCGTCTCTAGTAGCAGGCACCGACGGCTCGCCAAATAAGGAAATATGACTGTGGGCGTCAATTAGGCCAGGCATGACGGTCTTACCGGTTGCGTCGATAACTTTCGCGCCTTCCGGAATAGCAACATCCTTGCCGATGGCCTTGATCTTGCCATCTTCAACTAAGATGACGCCGTCTTCGATGACGCCTTGGGTGATGGTGATAATTTTTCCACCCTTAATTGCGATCATGGACAGATTCCTCCTTTTTTGTGGATTTCAGCTTAGCCTGCGCTAGCGCTAAGCACAAAAACGGCGCTAGGAGACACATTATATAGTTCGTGTCTCGAAGCGCCTTTTCCTCTTTATGCACACAAAAATAAGATGCAAACTGATAGTTCTCCGGGCATCGTCCCTCCCCACACATCTCACCAACATGGTGCAATATCTGTTAGGCCGCCCTGCCTTGGACTCGTAGCACCGGCCTAGGGCAACTGCATGGGCTCTGAAGCAGGCTCCGACGGGCCTGCGCAGTAACCCCAGGTCTGCATGATTGCCCGCCGTCCGGCAGTAGCGGCGTTGCGCGTCATCCGTAAAGCGCATGGGAGCCATAAATCAAAAGAGCGAAGGAGCCAAGGAAAAGGAGCGGCCAGCAGTATGTTTGGCCTTCCTAGACTTCTGGCCGCTCCCCTTGGCGACGGAGCTCTTACCTACAGTCGTTGGCTACCAGCGCGCGAGGATGACCGCAGCGACGCGTACGTTAAGGCGGTCGTGGAGCCCTAGGCGTTCCATTGCGGGCGCACCTTGGAGGAAATTGCCCCATGACAATTTCCTCCGCGGGGCGCCCCTACAGATATTGCAAACACAAGCCGACAACAGTGATCCCAGGTCGGCTACACATGGCAAAAACCGCACTGTCATGACCATGCCTCGTCAGCAACGCCCCTAGGAGGCATTTTTCGTGGCTCCTGCAAGTCTCGCCCTACGGATGACGTACGCCACTAGTCTTGGGGCGTAGCCCCTGTCTAACGATCTGGGGCCGCTTAATTTTGATTCTACTTACCATTAAGCCCGAGAGCACAGCCAACAGAATAGCAGTCGTTGCCAGCAGATGGCTTGAACTAGCTATTGGGGCGTAGGCATCGATTATGATCGCATACAGAGAGACGATACAGCCCGCCGCAGTAATGGGTAATCCTAAAAAGTAGTCTGAGAAATCTCCCAGATTGAAGCGAGCCAGGCGAAAGAAGCCGGCAGTAGCATAGGAAATCAACAGTGGCAGCAAGAGTTGATGCTGGCGCAGTGGCGGGAAGGCATAAAGAATGGCCGCTGGCACCAGCCCGAAAGTAATGCTATCAGCAAAAGAATCTAGCTGTTTACCCAGAGCGGATTCTACATTCCAAAAGCGCGCAATCTTTCCGTCCAAGGCATCTGCCAGCGCCCCGACAAAAACGAGGGCACATGCCGTTCTGACCGGCGCTACTCCACCTACGAGCAGGAAAATAGCCAGTATGCCCATGACCGCATTGATCATGGTTAACAAATTCGGCAGATGATGACCCCATTTAGGGATGCTTGTTTTATTTCTCATGGTTTTTCTCCCATCTAGTAGTTGCCAGCCATTAATCTCAGCGGTGGCTGCCCGGGGTTCGAGCCACCGTCGTCGAGTAGAGCCTTACATTATCTAGAATTGACAAGCCTAAGCTAACAGCAACTACAAACCAAAATGTGATAAACCGAAAGGTAAGGGAAGCAGACAAGCTTTGCTCTGCTGTCAACCCCAAGCCCACCAACATGCTAGTCATGGTAACTTCAAAACTGCCTAAACCGCCTGGGGAAATAGGTATCATGGCAACAAAATACGACACTAGGGTTGTAGCAACTAGCATCAAAAATGCCCCACGAACACCGAAAGGCCTGACCAATAGTACTAATTTGGCAGGAAACACACCCCAGATGACGAGCGCTAATAAAAACTGGGATAGTAGTTTCTGGTGTTGCCCCCGCAGCAAACGTGTATAGTCGGCAAAATCGGCAACCCATTTTTTCAAACCAGCAAACCACTTAGCCGTGTTTCTGCTTTTCCCCAGCCTGGCTACCAGCCAGTCGGTACGCAATAACAAGAGCCAGAATAGGCCAAGCAACAAGGCCATAGTCACTAACAAGCCAAGGCGAGTCGCATGATTGGCCAGAATCGGACTTTGGGAAGAAAAAACTAACAGCACTAGCAGATTAATAACTACCAGGGCCCCTACGCTGATAACCTTTTGCATGGCAATCAGGGCGGTAGATTGGTTCGTGGTATACCCTAAGCGCTCTTTCATCAGCAGGGCCCGCACAACTTCGCCCCCCACCTTGGCGCCGGGCGTTATCGACTCCATCACAGTTCCTTGGGCATTGATAAACAACATCTGGTGGAAAGGAGCTGGCAAGCCCATTAGTCTGGCCAACCGGCACCACTGCCACACGAGCAATAGCTCTGTCAACACTTGTAAGGCCAACAGCAAGGCTAGCAGCGACAGCTTTACCTGTTTAAGGCTGGCGATTAGCTGCGCGAAATTGGCCTTAGCCAGCAAACGCGTGAGCAGGGTACAGACGATTACTGCTAACAGAATCTTTATCTTGTGTGCTTTCATTGCTTTCTACTTCTTTCACCTGGTATAAGACGGTCTGTTTTACATTGCTAAACTGATTGTGAGTAACCGCCGGCAGATTAACAAACTGTACTTGATCAAGGGGGCTATACCAGTCAGCTAGAGAATCCTTGGCTAAGCGAATTAGGATCCGATCCCCCTGTTTTGCCTGCCGCTCCATGACCCGAATGATCTCCAGTTTCGGGGTCAACTGTAAGGCGAGCACAACCACCGTGTATTGATCTGTTTTCAGATTTTGGCCATGCCGATGCAGAACCTGCACCATGTCGGCGATGCCGAGTCTTTCTAGCAGACGAATTGCCGATCTAACACACAGAAAATCGTTATCTACTACCGTCACCCTAGCTCCGGTCAACCGATGAATCTGAATAGCAGTATGGGGGCACGGACCGCCCCCAACCACTAACACATGATCTGCTCTTGTAATCTTAGCTAGCTCAACCTCGCGCCGTACCATGCCTCTGTAATACAGCCATGATAGGTAGTAAAACAAGCAAGACCTGCAAGCCCAGTATTCGATTAGCTGCGTGAGGCTAGTAATAGCCACTAGACCACCCCCAGAAGCAGGGTCCCAATTTTGTGGATCAGTCCACCGACAAGCAGACTAGTGAGAGTGGTGGCAGCCGTTATCCCGAGGGCTACCCGTGTATCGAATTCCTTAGCCAAAATGCCAAATACAGATAGGCAAGGCAAATACAAGAGGGCAACTACAGCCCCTGTAAACATCTGAAAAGGAGTGAGGTTTAAGGCCAATAAGGGTGCTACAGCCATCTCGCGCCGCACTATGCCAAGCACCAAACCCATGACGGCTTCTCGCGGCAACCCTAACCAACCGACCATTACAGGCTCAAGGAAAGACGCGACAGCATCTAGCATTCCCGATTCCTTAAATATGGCGGCTATAGCTACCGCTAGCAGCATAGGGCCTTCTGCTTCCAGCAAGAAATCTTTTACTCGCACCTTGAGCTTCACCCAGTAGGCTTGCCGATCGGGGGCGAGTAAATTAGGGACCTCGATAATAAGGGGGTCGATCGTTCCCTTGTACAATCTACTAGTGATCATGCCAACCAAGACGAAAACTACTAGGGCGACACCCATGGTTCCTAACATCATCCAGACAGAGTAACTGCCAGTGAGTGACAACAAAGCCCCAGTTTGAGAAATACACGGCACGGCAAAGCAAATCATGGTTGTCACCATCAGGCGCTCTTTTCTGGTAGTAGCAGCCCGGGTGCCAATTATCGCCGGCACGGCACAGCCGAAAGCCAACATGATATTGATCAGGCTGCCTCCTTGCACGCCTACTTTTCTCACCACGTTATCAAACAAGACTGCTAACCGCGGCATATAGCCTGTGTCTTCTAGGAAAGTAAAGACAACATAGAAGATCAGCACATAAGGCATGATCAAGGCCAATATCCACTCGAAACTAATAACAAAAAAGCCATATTCCCCTACCAGAATATTGAGCAAGATACCAGGCGGGATGAACTTGGTAAAAAGCCCTCTCACGAAGGGCACAATCACATTATTAACCAATGGCAGCAACAGAACGGCACGCAGCGCCTTGCCCGCCCCCACCACAACTCCCAATGAGGCCAAGACCACTACTAGCGCTATCGGAATTCCTGGCCACGGCCGCATCATGACATCGCCTAAGCGATCGAGCCGACTCGGCGTAGAGCTGGTGCTTTTAACTACTTCTTGGGCTATTTGTCTGGCTTGCTGCCAGTAGAGCTCATTAGCTTGACAAGAAATTGCCCCGGCCTGCGGACAGAAAGAACAGCCGGCCCTACAGACACTACACGCGAGTGCTGTCGCCGCCTCTCCTGTAGCAGCGAGGGGAGCTTCTGCTACCCGCTGGAGGGCGGCCCTTATCGCATCAAACCCCTCCCGTTTTACTGCAACTGTGGGGATGACCTGACCCCCTAACTTCTGAGCCAGGAGAGAAACGTCAATATCCAAGCCTTTTCTTTGGGCAACATCTATCATGTTGAGCGCATAGACGATTGGAACATTATAACGCTTGAGTTCCAGCGCCAGACGTAAGCCACCCTCTAGGTTGGTTGCATCTAAGACAAACAGTACGGCCTTAGGACCGCTTTCCATAAACCTAACTGCTACAGCCTCTGCCTCCGAGCTAGCGTTCATAGTATAGGTGCCTGGTAAGTCGATCAGATGATAGCTTTTGTCTCCGAGCTGCATTTTGCCTTCCATAAAAGAGACGGTAGTACCGGTATAATTGGAGCTCACCACATATACACCTGTTAGCTCCGAGAAAAATACGCTTTTACCGACATTAGGGCAGCCCATCAACAAGATTTTGTTTTCTCGTTCCAATACAGACGGATCTTCTACGACAGCGCAGTGGCTACTCATGCTCAAACCTCCTCGACTAGGATGTGGCTAGCAATATCCTTACCAACCGCTACCTCTCGGCTACCCACCTGGAGCAACACAGGCCCCCCAAATCTATACCGATATTTTTTCTGTACGATGCTATCAGGGCAGATACCCAGGCAAGAAAGTAGAGCTGCTGGTGGAACTTGTTTTATAGCGTACTGTTTACCCTCGTCAGCTCTATAAAGATCTCTCGCAGGCGCATGAGCACTACGATTGCGGTTTTTCCTCACATTTCTCTCCCCCTTCAACACAAGCATTCACGAGCGAATACTCTCATGATGATGATATTCATTCTCACTAAAACGGCTTTAAAAAGATCGGAATGATACCGATTCTCAGTTTCAACTATATTATACACATTGCCCATCTCATTGTCATCAGTCTCTTCATCTAAAAACTTAATACTCGGGCCACATAGTTAATTACTATGTAACCCGAGTATAATCAGAACCAGGTGTTAACGAACAGCTCCGTCTAATTGAGGTTTCTGCTTCATCTTATGCTTCTTTTCTTTGAACTTCTTCTCAAACCCATGCTTGACGTGCCATTCAAAGCGCTCGTCTAGTTTTTGCTTAATTTTCTCTGCTTCTTCAGTGGTTACCTTGCCAGCTGCTTCATACTTGTCGATGATTTGCTTCCGCAAATCATGAATCTGACGTCGAATTTCTAACACTTCTTGTTCGACCTGCCCCCCAACAGGCGCTGCTAGCGCCCAGCTGACTGGCAACAGCCATGCTAAGGCAATGCCTACAAGAAGTGCTGAGGCCAACCACTTTTTCAAGAACTCACCTCCTATCACCAATCACTATCCTATAGCTTGGGGTTTTTGAGCCCGCCTTATTCACCGCTACCCTTAACAACAGCCAAGGGCACGACCCGAGCGACTTTGGCCACCATCCCGATATCAGCCAAGACGTTGACAACCCGATCGATATCTTTATAAGCCAAAGGAGCTTCATCGATCACCTGACGATAATTTTCGGCGTTAGTGACGATATCGCCCATGCTGGCTTTAAACTCTTGTTCGGTAATGTTGCGGCGGGCTGCTCCGCGGGACATAACCCGACCTGCCCCATGATTTACCGAGCAGAAGGTTTCTACTACTGGTGGCAGCCCGACAACAACATAAGAGGACGTACCCATGCTACCTGGCAATAAAGCCGGGTGTCCCGTGGACTTATACACAGATGGATTTTGCGGATGACCCGGTGGTAAAGCCCGTGTCGCACCCTTACGATGCACCAAAAGTTTTTTGCCATCATGCTCCTCAAACTTAGCTATATTGTGTGCCACATCGTAAACAACATCTAACCCTAGGTCGGTATCTTTTTGGCCAAACACCTCGGTAAAGGCTTCACGCACCAAGTGGGTAATGATTTGTCTGTTGGCAAAAGCATAGTTGACGGCACAGGCCATAGCTCCCAGGTAGGCTTGCCCGCCTTGGCTATCTATCGGCAGGGCGGCCAGACCCTTGTTAGGCAAGCGGATACCATGCTGGGGCGCTTCCTTAGCCATGCGATTACTGTATTCGGTACAAATCTGATGCCCAAAGCCACGGCTGCCCGTATGAATCATGAAAGCAATGCTACCCAGCTCTAGACCTAAGATCTTAGCCAGCTCGGGCGAGAAGATCTCTACTACCTCTTGCAGCTCGAGAAAATGGTTGCCGCCGCCTAAAGTGCCTAGCTGACCAGAGCGTCGGCGCATAGTTTTCCCTAGAGCATCCGGGTTAGCAAAAGCTAAGCGTCCATTTTCTTCGGTGTGTTCGACATCTCGCAGCCGGCCCCAACCTTCCTCCACTACTGCCTGGCTACCGTGGGTAAAGATTTTTTCTAAGATTTGGCCGCGCCACCTGCGGTCAGGAGTGGCAGTACCGATGCCAGTAGGGATGCGCTTTGTAATTGCAGCCACCAATTGCTCCAGCCGCGAGCGGTTCATCGATTTGGCCTCTATATTGGTTCTCAGGAGACGTACGCCACAGTTGATATCCATACCCACAGCTCCAGCCGAAACTAAACCGTGTTCAGCGTCGGCCGCCATAACGCCGCCGATGGGCAAACCATAACCACTATGAATGTCAGGCATCCCTAGCACACGACCGTGCAGCCCGGGCAAAGAAGCCGCATCGCGCAGTTGTTTCACAGAATCCTCGTCTAATGATTCCTCAAATAGCACTTCATCGAGATAAATCATTGCCTCGGTCTGCATCTGCCCCGTCTTGGGCAAGAGATAGCGATTCTTTCCTGCCGGTTGCAACTGCATAAGCAAACTCATTACACATCCCCTTCCCGTATACTTATTTTAGAGACAAAAAGGCGACTCCGTCGTGGAATATCTGCGGCGGGGTCGCCTATGTGAACAGGCGCTTCGAGTCCATTGCCTTATTTAAATTAAATCTTCTAGTTAGAACCTTCCGCTTGCATTTTAGCCTAACGCTGAAAAAATGCAATACCGTCTGGGTGAATACCGACGTCGATTCGATCAACTTCTTTGAGAGTAGCCACATCGATTACCGAAATGTCGTTAGTCTTATTATTGGCTACATAAGCAAAGTCGCCGCTATGGGTGAACGCTATGCCCCCGGGCCAAACACCAACACGAATGCGCTTGATCTCCCGCTGGCGGCTACAATCTATAATAGACAAATCGCCCGATTCCCGGTTAGATACAAATGCATAGCGCCCGTCGGGACTGATAGCTACCCGGATAGGCCGATTGCCTAGTTTAAGAGTCTGCACCAGCCGCTGGTCAGCAGCCGCAAGCACATACAGATCGTTGTCATCTTGGTTAGCTACATAAACAGAGCCATCGGGGTGCACAGCTACCCCCTCGGGTCCGCGGCCGACGGGAATATGAGAGATTATTTCCTCCTTCTCCAGATCAAAATGAGTCAAAGTATTAGATTTAATATTGGCGATATAAGCGTACCGCTCGTCGGAGGCCAAGGCAACCATATGTACTAATTCCTGACCGGAAGTGAATATGTGCTTTATTTCTAGAGACGGAACACAGAAAATGAAAAACTTGTTAGAGTAAGTAGAAGCCAGCAACAGGCGCTGACCGTCATAAGTAATAGCCAGGCCGTGGGGGAAGTGCAGCTCGGGATGGCTAAAGCGTTTGCTAATCTCCCTTGTGTCGTTATCGATGGCCAATACCAGGTCGTCGCCCGAGCAGGTAACATAAGCCCACTTGCCGTCGGGACTGACAACTACTTCATGTGGATTCTTGGCCACTGATATAGTTTTGGTTACCCGATGCCGTTCGATATCAACATACATAACAGTGTCTTCATCTTTATTCAGCACCAACAAATGCCCTTGTGCCTGCGGCTCAGTCTTAACGTCTGGCAGCTGGCCGCGAATGGCCATCCTGGCCAAAAGATCACAACGCTCGTTACGCGGATCGCCCGCATGGCCGGCGACCTTTTCCCACTGCACACTGCGTCTTGCCTCCAACTCCAGCAATTTTTGCCACAAATCTTGATTGGCCACAGGTGCTCCTTTGGAGTTGCGCCAGCCGTTACGCTGCCAGTTTTTCAGCCAACCTTCGCGCCAGGCGCGTATCAGATAAGCACTATCGCTATGCAAGACCACCTGGCTGCCGCTCGGCGTATTTTCTAGGGCCACGATAGCCGCCATGAGTTCCATACGCTGGTTAGTTGTCTGTTCCTCCCGGCCGGCGAACTCCGTTATTGTGCCATCGATCTCTAAAACGACGCCGTAACCCCCGGGCCCCGGATTGCCAGAACAAGCACCGTCGGTATAAGCAATAATTTTTTGTTTACTCATCGTGTTCCTCTCCTTCTGTTTTGGCACTAGGGCAATGGGGTGCTAGAGGACACTCGCCACAACGAGGATTGCGCGCATGGCAGATGCGGCGGCCGTGCCAGATAAGGCGATGATGGGCATCTATCCACTGCCCAGCCGGCAACAAAGCCGTAATTTCAGCTTCTACTTGATCGGGTGTAGAGCCTTGAGCTAGACCCAGTCGTTTACTGACCCGCAGCACATGGGTATCTACAGCAAAAGCAGGGATGCCAAAGGCATTGGCCAACACAACGTTAGCCGTCTTGCGACCCACACCAGGCAGCTGCATCAGCTCTTCCCGGGTCTTCGGCACTTCACCGCCATATTCGCTCAATAATAACTGGCAGGTAGCGGCAATATGTTTAGCCTTATTACGAAATAGCCCAACTCCCTTGATCTGCTCCTCTAATTCTTCTACCGAAAGCTCAGCCATGGCCTCAACTGTAGGATATTTGGCAAACAGTCTCCTAGTTAGCTTATTAACTTGCGCATCGGTCGACTGGGCCGATAAGATAGTAGCTATCAGCAACTGAAAAGGCGTACTAAATTCGAGTTCGCAGTGGGCCTGAGGGTATAATGTAGCTAAGATATCGCATATTTGCTGTGCATGTTGGCTTAAACTCATGGTTATTTTCTCCTCATCCGGTAATATGCGGTTGGTTTGGATAAATCATACGCTAATAGGAGGGCTTAACTGTTGCTGCCGACCAGCTTTTATCTAGATTGCGATACTCCTACCATAGCTCGTCGTCTATTGGGCAAAATACTGGTCTGCGAAACGGATGCTGGTATTACCAGCGGTATTATTGTAGAAACCGAAGCTTATCTTAGCTCGGGCGACCCGGCTAGCCATTCTGCGCGAGGCAAGACAAAGCGCAATGCTTGTATGTTTGGGCCTCCCGGCACTAGCTATATCTACATCAGTTATGGGGTGCACTATTGCATGAATGTAGTTTGCCAGCCTGCAGGTATAGGTGAAGCAGTTCTGATCCGGGCCTTAGAGCCTGTGGAAGGAATAGAGCTTATGCGGAGCCGAAGGGGCCACAGACCCGAGAAAGAGCTAACCAACGGCCCCGGAAAGCTATGCCAAGCTATGGGCATTGATCTTGCCCTCAACGGCCATGATCTAGCCTTCTCCCCCCTATACTTGCTAGATGGGCCACCCCCGGCCCAAATAGGCTGTAGCGGCCGCATCGGAATAAGCGTCGGCCGAGATTTGCCTCTGCGATTCTATGTGGTCGGCAACAAATTCGTTTCGCGCTCCCCCCGCCACTAGCTGACAAAAAGACCTCAGTGCAAGGCCTGCCTGAGGTCTTAGTGTCATTAGTCAAAGTCGTTTCTTCTCAGATCGGCGATAGGAATCGATGTTATCAGAAACACGCTGCAAAAGCTCTGCAAATTCTTTCACTTTATCAACAGGTAATCCGGTGGCCGCAATCTTTAGGAAATCGGCATAAACACTCTGGATAAACTCTTCTTCCTGCCAGGCTTTATCCGTGAGGCAGATTAGTTTGGCGCGCTTGTCGGTGGGGCTGGGTTTACGCACTATATACCCTTTTCTCTCCAAGGAATTAATAGTGCGCGAAATGGCAGGTTTGCTAACGTCAACACCCGAAACGATTTCATCTTGAATCACTTTGTCGCCGTTGGTGTATAAAAACATCAATACATTAGTTTCTGCACTGCTCAACTGCTTTTCTTTAAAAGCCTGATTCAAATAGAGCTGGGCACTTTGCACTATGTTACTACCGGCGTTAATTAACTGTTTTATACCCTCCATAAATATAGCCCCCATCCTAGGGTAATGTCCCATATATTATGTTGCCCTATTTTAGCCAGACAAGCAAGTATACCGCCTACAGAAGAAAAGCTGCCGATAAATCGGCAGCAACCGACACTCCTGGTTGAGAAGAAAGGCAAGACCTTTTGATTTGTGGCTTAGCGGCGGCTGGCAAACAAGAAGACTAGGGCAGTGAGCGAAAAGCAAATGCTGATTAGATACATAAATAAGACGGTTTGTACCTGAGTCAGGCCCCAGCGCTGCAAGCGATGATGCGCATGCCCTAAATCAGCTTCGTAGAAAGGTTGACCATTTAAGGTACGCCGCACTACATTCATGGCTGTATCGGCGATAGGTAGCCCCAGAGCTAAGATTGGTACCACCATACCGACCAAAGTAGCACTCTTAAAAGAACCGCTTACGGAAATAGCTCCCAGTAAGAAGCCTAGAAAATTGGCCCCCATATCGCCCATAAAAATAGACGC
The DNA here is from genome assembly GCA_012735505.1 of Bacillota bacterium. Lineage (GTDB taxonomy): Bacteria > Bacillota > UBA994 > UBA5500 > UBA5500 > JAAYHE01. Next base: position 26,142 of record JAAYHE010000004.1, on the reverse strand, counting down.
AGGATATCTGTTAAAACGCAAGAATCCAAGGGTAATGCCAATAACGATCACTGCCGAAATAGCAGAAGCCGATTGATTCATTTGCCAAGCCACTAGAGCCAAGGTACTCGCAGCTATACAAGTGATGCCTGCTGCTAGGCCGTCGAGGCCATCCATGAAGTTGATCAAATTCATAACCCCAACCACCCAAATTACGGTTGTTAGGTACGAAAACCAGGGCGGGAAGAAAATCAAGCCTTTTGTCGATGAAAAGGGGTTAGTTATATGGTAGATACGCACGCCATAGCTAGCCAGCACTAGTGCCGCCAAAACTTGCCCTAAGAATTTGGGCAAGGCTCCTAATTCTTTGCCCCGCGACTTGGTATAATCATCGGCTAGGCCGATAGCGAAGGCGATAAGCGAACCAAGTAAAATACCGGTGCGGCTGCTGTGAGCGGGCACAGCTACCAAAGCCGAAATTACAAAACTGATCAGCATCGCCCAACCGCCCATCAAAGGGGTTGGCTTAGCATGTGGTTTGCGCCGACTAGGGATGTCTACTAGGCCTAGCCGGTAAGAAAGACGTTCGGCTAAAGGCGTGAAAACCCAAACTAAAAGTGCAGACAGTATAGATATAGTAATATAGCGTAACACGGTTTATCCCGCTCCCCTTAAATCTAGCAAAAAATCTATTTCTCTACTTCTCTTACTATTCGACGCCTGCTCCCTATCTCCTTTAGGTCTTAACCGCCAACTAGGGTCGGCAAAATTAGGCAAATTGTTCGTTGCAGGCCTGGCGTCATCCTCGCGCGCCGGTAGCCAGCGGCTACTCCCACCGCTGGTCTTGTTGCCTTAAATACTTGCGCTGCTAGGCAACTTTAGGTTTCAAAGGACTTTTCCTGTGCGTCCACTACAGCTCGGTACTTCTCTTGCATGGCTTCCCGCGATAGCTGAGGCGGCCAAAGCTTTATCTTCTCCAGAGGCAAACGCATAGCAGCGCTCACATTGCCAAAAACGGCGGGGTTTTCCTTCTCCAAAGTCTTTAACAACCCTTTTACTGCTGACCGCGATGTTTTCCCATCTATAGGGCAGCAACTCGGAATAGGCTCCCAATCGAAAAATCGCCGTGTAGCCCTGATCTGCGATTCGCGCAGATAAATTAGGGGCCTAATTACTAATAAGCCAGTATTATCTTGTTTAGTAACTGGCGTGAAAGTCTGGAGTTGGCCATTATAAAAAATCCCCATGAGAAAAGTCTCTACCGCATCATCATGGTGATGAGCCAAAGCCAGGCGGCTATATCCTTCGCGCGTAGCGATCCGGTTTAGAGCCCCGCGGCGAAAATAGGCGCAACGGGAACAAGGATTCTGCCTGCTAGAAGCAAAAGCAAGCTCTGCCAGATTGCTCTGCTCTAAGAAAAATGGTACCCCCAGCTGCTCGCACAGCGCCTGCAACCGTTCGGCGGGAAAATCTGGGTCAAACATGGGATCTATGGTAGCAGCGGCCAAGTCAAACCGGAAGGGAGCTTTTCGTTGTAATGCTGCTAAAGCGTAAAGCAAGAATGCACTATCTTTACCGCCAGACAAACCGACAAGACAGCGGTCTCCCGGGGATAACATTGAAAACTCCATAATGGCCCGCCAAATTATGCGGCTAATCCGTTTTGGCAACACTGGCTGCATATATATCCCTCCAATATACTTCAGTATAACTCCCTCTTGCAGCCAGCTCAAGTGATAGCAAAGGTTGCCAGCGGATCTACAGCAGCCAGCCTAATAGACAAGCATGGAACAAAATAATCCCTACCATCTGTAACTCGCGCCACGCCATTTGTTTCGTATTGCCCGTATCTTGATAATAAGCCAATAAGGCACAGCCAAGAGCTAAGCTCACTGTCCAGACAAAACGAGAGCTAAAAAAACTAAGAATAGCTGCCATAAAGGCGGTGAGGAGAAAATAGGCAACAACAACGAGGCGAGCCGTTTGCAGACCATATTGCGCAGCTACACAAGCTACCGTAGTTCGCTTGGGCGGCTTTGCTTGCAGATCATTTTGCCAATCGGGCAAGTGATGCTGCATGAGCCATGCGACCGCGAATAGTCCGTGGAGGATAGCACCAGCTACAGGTAAGAAATCAAGGCGCTGGCGTAAGCCTTGGTAGGTAGCTAAGCCGCAGGCTACTATGGCTGGGAAAGCAGCTCCCCATTCACCCACTAAAGGCACATAAGCTAAGCACCAGGGTGCATGGCTATAAGCAATAGCGCCCCAAAGGCCTATCAACAAATAGAGATACATACTGAGCTGCTGGGTCTGCCGATAGGTGAGTAATAAAACGAGGCCAAAACTGCAGGCAGCTATAGGATAAAGGTGTGGTAAAGGCAGATAGCCCCACCACACGGCACCACTACCGCCAGAGAGAATTCTGGCTTCCCCCTGGTCGGTGCCGCTCAGCCAATCGGTGCGGTCATTTAAGCTATGGGCTAGCCACCCTTGTATAATCACTGCTACTAGTAATAAGCGTAAGGCACTTCCCCAAGTTATATCGGCACAGCCCCGATACGCTAAGCCGGCAGCCAGCAAGAAGGCACCGCCGCTCCAGGCTAACACAGGGGTCAAACGCAATAATAACCATAACCCGTGCAAATAGGATCGCCACTTAACCATCTGCATGGGTTCTCTACGACACCCGCGTCAGCACGTAATCGGCTAAAGAAAGCAAAGCCGTTTTAGCCTCACGCTCAGGTGCTGCAGCCAGGGTGTTCTTGGCTGTTGCAATCAGCTCCTCAGCCCGCGTTTGGGCAAATTCAAAAGAGCCGACTTCCTGCATGCAATTTATCACCAACGTCCAGTCATAATCTTTTCCAGCTATCCATTGGGCTATCTCCTGGCGCCGCGGATGATGCTGCAAAGTATGAATAACAGGTAGCGTCAGCACGCCGGCAGTTAAGTCGCGCTGGGTGGGTTTACCGACCGTATCAATTTTACCAGTGAAATCTAAGAGATCGTCTTTTACCTGATAAGCTAACCCCAAATTCAGCCCATAAGCATGCAATGTTTCGGGTGCCAGAGGATTATCTTGACTATAAATAGCACCTAAGCGACAACATTCCGCGATAAAGGAAGCCGTCTTACGCTGAATCCGCTCCCAATATTCTTCTTCCGTGATTGTCGTATCATAACTGCGTCGCAACTGTTCTAGTTCGCCCTCGACCAAATTGCTGATTACCCGGGAAATAGACTGGACAGCATCGAGCCCTACCTGGCGAGCTAAGTCTAGAGCGCGTGCGAAGAAAAAGTCGCCTAACAGAACGGCCACTTTGTTACCATACTTCGCGTTTACCGAAGGCTGGCTGCGACGCCATGCCGACTCATCAACGATATCATCGTGCACTAGCGAGCCCAAATGCACCAATTCTAAAGCTGCAGCTGCCGGCACCACTCGCTCGACCGCCGCTTCGCCCAACTTGGCCGTCAAGATAGTCATTAGCGGGCGTAGCCGTTTGCCGCCTCCGGCGAGGGCATACTCGGCAGCTTCCCTCAATGTAGGCGACAAAGTATTAACCGCTTGCCGCATCTTCTCGTCTACTGCTGCCAATTCTCGCTGCGCCTGGCCGTATACTAATTGCAGATCAATTACCATCTGCCCACCTCCCTTATTTCCCAACATCTAGTATCATCTGCAGGAGATGGAGATATACCGATCAGGCTTGGAGCCAGACTGAGGCTACAGATCGGGTCGTGCCGGCTCAATAGTTGCGAACACGAGCTTCAACCTGATCGACGATGGCGGCAGCTGCAAAAGGGCGAGCTAATTGGGCAGCCCGTTGCCCGAGAGCCGCTAAGCCTTCTTCATCAGCCAACAGCTGAGCCACCTTCTGGCCCACTTGTGTATCGGCCCTAAGTCTAATAGCACATCCTTGTTCAGTTAGGAAACGACTATTTCGGTCTTCCTGCCCTGGAATAGGTGACATAATAACAATCGGTTTACCCTGGCTTAAGGCCTCGGCCGCAGTTATGCCTCCCGGCTTGGTGAGCACAATGTCAGCCGCTGCCATTAGCTCATGCACAAAATTGATAAAACCATAAACATGGACCCGATTGCTCCAGTGGCGGTGCTTTAGTTCATCATGGAGCTTTTCGTTTCTGCCCGTTACCACCAATATCTGCCAGGAGCCCGCTTGCGCATCCAAGCTCTCTACAATGGTCTTGATTTTACCTAAGCCGAGTGACCCCCCCATGACTAAAATGGTCGGCAAATCTGCCAAACCATGCCGTTCGCGCATCGCTTTCTTATCTAGTTTTTTTTCAAATTTACTTAAAATAGGTATACCTGTAGCCACAACTTGCGACCTAGGCACGCCTAGGTCGTCCATTAAACCGGAAAGTTCATCGTGGGCGATACAGTAGAGATCGTTGCCTGCATGCACCCAGTAGGAATGTACAGTAAAATCGGTGACCACTGTGGTTAAATACTGACGGATGCGCTGCCGCGTCTTGAGGGTACCCAGAAGGCCGGTGGCAAAGGCGTGGGTACAGATAATTGCATCCGGCGCATAGGAACGGATAACCTTCGTTAAAGCACCAGACAACAAACGATAAGGCCAGTGGGCAAGATCGGCTCCATTATCGCCTCCTTCGGTCTTTTCATAAAGCTTACCGTAGACCCGGGGTGAAAGCTTTAGCAAACCTAGATAACCTTCCAGTACTAACTTATTAAGCATAGGGCTAATATAACTAATGGTATCTACAACGGCCACTCGGGCTGCTGGATAACGCCGCAAAATTTCTTCACGCAAAGCCCGTGCAGCCTGATCATGGCCAGCTCCTACCGATGCAGAAAAAATAAGGGTATCCAAAAACACCACTCCCTCAGCTACAAACAAGGACATACTATGAATAGCAAAATCAGAAAGGGTGGAATCAATGTCGCAAGAAATTTTTGTCGGTAAGCCCGCCCCCGATTTTACGCTACCAGATCAAAACGGTAAAGATGTAACACTCAGCGATTATCGGGGCAAGAAAAATGTTGTGCTGCTTTTCTACCCCCTCGACTGGACACCTGTTTGATCATCAGAGCTTCCAGCTTGCCAAGAACTTGGTCCTAAGTTCGCCGAGCTGGACACCCAGGTGCTGGGTATAAGTGTAGATAGCAGTCCTTCGCATAAAGCCTTTGGGGAGAAGCTAGGCATTTCTTTCCCGCTGCTCAGCGATATTCATCGCCAGGTCAGCTCTCTCTACCAAGTATTAATTCCTGACCAAGGTGTCGCCGCCCGAGCCACCTTTATTATTGATAAGCAGGGCATAATCCGCTACCAGCTGATCAACGACATGGATATTAGGCGTGACGAACAAGAACTCCTGCGCATTGCCAAAGCCCTACAGGAGCGAAGCTAACAAAACTTTGGTGCCGAGAGCAGCCACCTGGCTACTTCTCGGCACCAATTATTTGACGTACACGGGCTATATCTTTCGCATAGTCGCGATAGGTATCAATCGGAGTTTCCAGCTGCCAAGCCAGTTGTTGAATGAAGGGATGGCTCAGCAGGTTGGCAAAACCCAGCTCACCGATCTCTCCTTCACCGATGTTGGCGTGGCGATCCCGCCTACTACCGCTGGGCATCTTGCTGTCGTTTAGATGCAAAACCTTCACCTGTTCGAGCCCGATATATTGATCCAAATCTGCCACCAAGCGCTCGACCTCTGCATACTGCCTGAAGTCATAGCCGGCAGCGAAAAGATGGCAAGAATCTAGACATACGCCTACCTGGGCAGGGCGCCCTAGTGCATGCCAAATAGCAGCTATTTCTTCTATACTACCGATTTCATTCCCCTGCATAGCCATCGTTTCCAATAATAGCAAGCTGGAGGACTCGACACTAGCTAAAGCCTGATCCAACAAGCGAACAATGCGCTCGAGGGCTACCAGCCGTTCTTCCCGCGAGCTACCGGGATGCACTACTAAGTATTCTACACCTAGGGCTGCCATTCGCCTCAAATCATCGACAATTACCATGCTAGCAAATTCCTGTAACCGAGGCTTGTCGCTGGCCATATTTACTGTATAGGGCAGATGCCCACAAACCTCGGCCATATCCGCTTCCTGACGCAGCCTGAGCCAGCGCGCAATTTCCTTTTCCCCAATAGTGCGAGCCGCACCGCCGCGGGGGTTGCGAGTAAAAAACTGAAAGGTGTTGGCCCCGATTTCTTGTGCTTGCGGCACAACCTTATCGATTCCCTTAGCTATAGACAGAAAAGCACCGAGTCTAATCATGGCGTCACTAACCCTGCCATCTTGATACCGCCTGCCAAGCAACTAAACCCAAGCGGAGCAATGCATATCAATGACCACACCTCGCTTAAATAGACAGTCGGCTTATTATATCACCCCGATAAAATTAAGAGAAAGGCTACCTTAAATCGGCGCCTTTCCCAGCTTGCTCTGGAACGAAGCCTGGTTCGGGTGGACCCTCGCTGGCGTGGACGATCTTCTTGTTAAAATAATGGAGTTCGCCCAACATGCGCTCCAACCAATCACAGCTCGTGTTAATCAGTTCGCTATCAACTTGTTCATCTGGTACATGCCAGAGGACGGCTAGATTTTCAATCGTCTCTTGCATCCGGTAGCGCAAAGCTTTACGGTATTGTTCCTCATTCATGTAGTCGACCACTATACTCCCTCCTACACGACGCCTACTGCTAATAGGATGCGCCAGAGACATGAGGAAAATCCGGGCTGTGTAGAGTAGCTTACCGAAGCGGCGTTCGAAAATAGGAACACATGCGCGCGAGCATGACTGCAACCTGCGCATTATAAGTTTGGGCGCTCGTGAGAGCGCCCAAGCACATATGGTGTCAACCCGTTACTTTTGCTGCAAAGCGCCGTGCAACTCCTGCAAGTGCTGCCGGATAGGTAGGTTCTGTGGGCAAGCATCTTCACATTGGGCGCACTCTACACACTGATCGGCGCCTTTTTTATCCTCTACCATGCGGCCGTAATTGCGTGCAACATTGGCCGGGTTAAGGTTATAAATCGATGCCTCGTTAAACATGGTGAACAACCGAGGAATTTCCACCCCAGCTGGGCAGGGCATGCAATAGTCACAACCAGTGCATGGAACTTTAGTGCGCTTCAAATAGAATTCCTTTGCTTCTTCAATGATGCCCAACTCTTCCTCAGATAAGGAATTAGGCTTGGCGTCGCCAGCTACTCGCAAGTTTTCTACCACGTGGTCCATGATGCTCATACCACTCAGTACGACCGTCACCTCTGGGTGGTTGAGTACCCAGCGCAAGGCCCATTCGGCCGGGCTACGTTTAACGGGAGCCTGATCCCAAATGGCCTGAACTTCCGGAGGCACATTATTGGTGAGGCGCCCCCCGCGCAAAGGCTCCATGATAACCACAGCTAATCCCTTATCGGCTGCATAGCGCAAACCTTCCATACCTGCCTGGTATTCTTCGTCCATATAGTTGAGCTGGATTTGGCAAAAATCCCAATCGTAGCCGTCAACAATTTCCTTAAATACCGGCAACTCGTCGTGGAACGAAAAACCAGCATGTTTAATGCGACCGTCGGCTAAAGCACGCTCCAAGAAGTCTAACACCCCTAGCTCTCGTGCCGTCTCCCAGCGCTGTTTGTTGAGGGCATGCAAGAGATACATATCCACATATTCTACCTGTAGTTTTTCTAGCTGCTCGTTAAGCAACTTGTCGAAGTCCTCGTGGGTTTCGGCCAGCCATACCGGGCATTTTGTGGCTAACTTAACCTTTTCCCGGTAGCCATCTTGCAGAACTTTCCCCACAAAAACCTCGCTCTGGCCACCATGATAGTTATAGGCAGTGTCAATATAGTTAACCCCTTGGTCGATGGCGTGGCGCACCATGCGGGTAGCTTCTTCTTCGTCGATGTTAGACGAAACACCATCTATTACTGGCAACCGCATGCAACCAAACCCCAACGCTGAAACCTCAAAATCATACTTCCCAAACTTCCTGTAGAGCATCGAATCTCCTCCTTCCTAACCATACCTACCTTAAGGTTCTACAAATATCGTTCCTAATCCTTGCACCATAGGCAAATTAGTCCTGACTAACAAAAATGACTGCTGCGTCTGCAACAGTCTAGCTCTGCCCTGCTATTGACAAGGGCAAAAAGAAACCGTATGATGAAGGGTAGCAATATTATTACACACAAATGCACACACTACCCCTTGTATCATAGATTATATCAAAGTCAAGAGCCCATGTCAACATGGAGGTGTCGATCAGTGAGCATGCTGCGCTGGCTAGAACTGCCTTTCCGCTATACTACGACCACCGATTTTGAGCGTAAACTGAATAACTGGCTAGGCGAGGTATTCTATGAACGACTCCCGGCAGCCGGTTTTGAGGTACGCGAAGAACAAATCTACACGGCATACCGCATTGCTCAAGCCCTCTGCCAACGTCAAACACTTTTTGCCGAGGCAGGCTCAGGCACAGGCAAAACTTTCGCCTATTTGCTGAGCTCCCTTTGCTATGCCCGGATGGTAGGAAAAGCAGTAATTATCTCTAGCGCCAATGCCGCTCTGCAAGAGCAACTGATCGGGCCCCAAGGAGATATAGCTACCCTATCACGCTTGCTCGACCTAAATATCGATGCGCGCTTAGCTAAAGATCCCAGCAACCATCTCTGCCAGTTAAAAGCAGAACGCTTGTCCTATAGCCTACCCAGGTCGTTAGCTAAGCGGCGTTTAGCTGCTTGGGCTGAGCAAACCAAACTGGGCGATCGCAGCGAAATTCCTGATATTAGCGACGAACTCTGGCAGCAGGTCGCTTGGGACGACACCCTCTACTGCGATCTCTGCCGGCGGCGCGGCTACTGCCAGGTTGCTAACGCCCGCCAGCATTATACTAAGGCCCAGGATTTCATAGTGTGTAGTCATGATGTATTTTTTGCTCACCTCTGGAGCCGCCGAGCTCGCTTGGCAGAGAGACAGTTACCCATATTACCCGATTTCGCCGCCGTTGTCTTTGACGAAGGGCATCTAGTAGAACAGCCAGCCCTGCAACACTTGGGTCATCCTCTGCGACAACAAACTATAGATGATGTGCTGCAAGATATTTCAATTTACCGCAATCACTACCGTACCGTCTTGCTACTCTGTTTAGAAGCCTGCGAGACGGCAGCCAGGCAGTTCTTTGCAGCTATAGAAGCCTATGCTATTCCCCACGCCGAAGCAACTAAATGGGCCGTTGATCTGAATGAAGAAATATTGGATCGAGCCCGCTCGCTCGCCAACTGGCTGGAGCAGGCTAACGATCATATCGCTATTGAAACCCAACTACATAGAGAAACTGTCTTAGAGTTCGATCTCAACGCTTATATCAGGCGTTTGGATGTTCTACTAGAAGGCTTACAGCTCCTAACTGATACCACCCAAGATCCAGTCGTTTGGTGGGAGCCAAATACAGCCACCTTCTGGATTTTACCCCGCAGATTTAGCAACCTATTAGGCCAAGAGCTGACCAGTAAACGCATCCCCCTCATCTTTACCTCGGCTACCCTTCAGGCCGACGGTTCGTTTGCCGGCCTCAAAAACATGCTGGGATTGCCGGAAGCTAAGCAGGCCTGCGTTGGCACTTCTTTCGATTTGGCCAATCAGATTAAAGCCTATTTGCCACCGCTCCTAGACACCGACGACGACCCAAAAGCCCAGTTCACTCGCAAGGTCGAGCATTGTTTAAAGCTTATTGAGGCGAACGCAGGCAAAGCCCTAGTACTCTTGCGGGCACAGGCCGAGCTAAAACAATGGCAAGCCTATATAAACGCGCGCCCTTCCCCCTTCCCCTACCGTATCCTATGGGAAGGAGAGCAAAACAAGTCATGGCTGCTAGAGCAGTTCAAACAAGATGCTACATCGGTGCTGATCGGCACTGAATTTTGGGAAGGGGTAGACGTTCCCGGGGAAGCCCTATCGCTAGTGGTCGTATTTAGCTTGCCCTATCCTTGGGACGACCCCCTATTTCACGCCAAACGGCGCACAGCCGAGCAGAGGGGGCTCGATCCCTACCTGACAGTCGATGTGCCCGCCATGGTGATCAAATTGCGGCAAGGCTACGGCCGCCTGATTCGCCTAGCCACCGACCGCGGAATCTTGGTGGTGCTCGACTTAGGCCCAGGCGGCCGCGATCGCCAATTGGTGATCAATGCCCTGCCCGAAGGGGTCAAGGTTTATGATGATATACAGGACTTGCTAGGGCAACATTATGCGCACAAAACGGCGTTTACCGACCTGGACAACTAGGCCATCGGTTACCGCAAAGACCTGCTGGGTGTCAGTTACCCTGTCTTCGTTAACCCGTACGGCCCCCTGTTCTACCATACGGCGAGCCTCGCTGCGGGTGGAAACGAGCCCAGTACCGTGGACAAGATCGATTATGCTAGCACTGGCAGGGCCTGTCCAAACATGTTCGGGCATATCTTCTGGTAAGGCCCCTTTCTGGAAAACGGTGCGGAAGTGCTGCTCAGCCGCATCTGCTGCAGCCTTCCCATGGTACATGCTCACCAAGGTATGAGCTAACCGCATCTTGGCATCCCGCGGGTGCACACTGCCATTGGCCAGCCCTGCTGCTAGTTCTGCTAGCTTAGACGGACCAATATCGGTAGTCAACTCGTAATATCTGAGCATCAGCTCGTCGGGCACCGACATGGTCTTACCATACATATCTGCCGGCTCATCATTGATACCGATGTAGTTGCCTAGACTCTTGCTCATTTTTTGCACGCCGTCTAAACCTTCGAGCAATGGCATGGTCATGGCCACTTGCTGGGGTAGGCCACGCTCTTTCTGCAGATGCCTGCCTACGAGCAGGTTAAAAGTTTGATCGGTACCCCCCAGCTCCACATCTGTCTCCAGCGCCACCGAATCATAGCCCTGCATCAGGGGGTAAAAGAATTCGTGTAAACTGATAGGTGTGTTTTCGTTGAAGCGTTTCTGGAAGTCATCGCGCTCTAACATACGCGCCAGGGTCATGGTACTGGCGAGCCGAATAATGTCTTCAAAGGTAAGGGGTGCTAACCACTCGCTGTTAAAGTGGAGTTCGGTGCGCTCCATATCCAGGATTTTTCCATACTGCTCCACATATGTACGAGCATTAGCCTGTACCTGTTCTTCGGTCAGGGCAGGGCGCATTTCCGAGCGACCGCTGGGGTCACCGATACGCCCAGTAAAGTCTCCGATCACCAACTGCACCTGATGCCCCAAATCTTGAAACTGCTTTAGTTTGCGGATGACGACCGTATGCCCCAGATGAATGTCCGGTGCTGTTGGGTCTAAGCCCAACTTCACCTTGAGGGGTTTCTGCTTCCGAATGGAATTGGCTAGCTTCTCTTTAAACTCTTCCTCTGGCGTAATGGCTACAGTACCGTGGCGCAAAATAGCTAATTGTCGTTCCCATTCGGCACGTTCCGCTGGCGATAAATGTTCTGGCATTTATTTTCCACCTCTTCCTAGATAAGATGTCCCCAAATAGCTCGACTACTATCGTATTGTGTACAAAAAACTCGTCCCCCTGTAGGGACGAGTTTTGCTCGCGGTACCACCCTGATTAGCAGCTAAAGCTGCTCACTCTAACCCTATAACGGTGGGCACCGAAGGCAGCTACTGTCAGTTCACCACCTTGGCTCCGAAAGGTAATTCGCACATCTGCACCAGTATCGGTTTGCACCCACCCACCGACTCTCTGCCAGCATAATGCAGTGGCTACTAGCTTTCTTCACAGCGTATAAATATTGTTGATTTATTATTAGATTACCATGCGCGTCTGCCGGATTCAAGCTAGAGACCCGCCGGTAACATGACGAAATCCAGCACCTATGTCATAATACAAAAGAAGAAATCAACCACAATGTTAAGAGCTTGGTTAGAACTATATACCCTTTTAGAACTATATACTCTTATCGAGGATGATTAATTAAGGAGATGGTTCCGCTGGTTTCTAGTCGTTTTTTTTATAGCCTGGAGCAAGCTGGCCTTAGCCTAGATCAAGAGCAGCAACAGGCAGTGCAACACCTTCGCGGGCCGCTACAAGTGATTGCTGGCCCTGGGAGTGGTAAAACTAGGGTGATTACTGCCCGCACAGCTGCCCTTATAGCTGCCGGCGTTAATCCGCACGCAATTTTGGTTCTCACTTTTACGCGAGCCGCGGCGAATGAGATGAAGGAACGCTTGCCCAACCTAGCTATCATCGGCAGGCAAGCGCGGGCAGTCACCATGTGCACCTTCCATTCCCTCTGTTACAAACTGCTCGAAGCCTACCAGGGGCGATCTCCTGCCGTAGTCAGTCAAGGCCAGCAACGCCGCTGGATCCAAGAATCGTTGCGCCGGCAACAAGAAGATGCCCATCCTGATCAGGTAGAAGAACTACTACATACTATTAGTTACAATAAGAACCATAATATAGATTTCTCTGCCGTGCGCCACCAGAGAACTTTGCTCGCGCGCGTCTGGGGGGATTATGAAGCCGCTAAGGAAGCTGCCCGCATGCTAGACTATGACGACCTCTTGCTCGACACCTACCGCCTCTTGCGAGAGAAGCCCCAGCTACTTCGTTCTTTACGCCGCCGCTGGCAATATATCATGGTAGATGAATTTCAAGATACCAATCTGGTGCAATATGAATTATTAAAGCTCCTGGCAGCGCCTGCCAACAACCTCTGTGTAGTTGGCGACATCGACCAAGCCATCTATGCCTGGCGCGCTGCCGAGCCCCGCTTGCTCTTGCAGTTTCAACGAGATTTTCCCGACAGCCCCCAAGTGCAGCTAACAAGCAATTATCGTTCGACTCCTCCGATCATCGAACTGGCTAAACGACTAATAGTTCATAACAAGTTGCGCCATCCGACAGCTATGCAAGCTGTGCGTCAAGGGAATATAGCGCCCCGCCTCTTTCGACCCTCCGATGAATGGGCAGAAGCCAAGGCCGTGCTAAGCATGCTCAAACAGTGCCAGACAAACAAAATTCCTTTAGAAGAAATGGCTATACTTTATCGCGTCAACAGTCAAGCCCGCCCTCTGGTCAGCCTGTTAATGGAGGCAAATATACCCTTCAGCTTACGAGAAAAGGGACTATTAGACTTAGATCATTGGGTAATTAGAGAAGTCCACGCCTTTTTACGCCTGCTGGTCGACCCTACCGACACAACTTCATTCTTGCAGGTAGGCCGACGCCAGCTACGCTTGCAGGAAGAAGCCAGCGACTACCTCTATCGCCTTATCAGACGGAGTGGAGGACAAATAACACCCTGGGACGCCTATCAACAACTACCCCGTGAGTATGCCGATATTAGTAGACTCAAGCAATTGCAGCGCCATTTGGCCACAGCTCGCACCTTGCTGCCTAGCTCAGCCCTAAAGTATTACCTAGAAAACATGGGTTTTGGCTCCTATTTGGAGTGGGCTGCCACCCATCACGGTTACCCGGTAGACCATTACTGCAACCTTTGCGACGATCTCCTACCCGACTTGCGCCGTTTCACCAGCGTCCGTGCCTATCTGAACCATATCGATAGGATGCTACAAGCGCTGCAACAAGAGACAGCAGGCGGCGGAGTCAATCTCATGACGCTACACAGGGCTAAAGGGCTGGAGTTTGAAGCGGTCTGGATCATTGGTATTGTCAAGGGGCTATTACCCCACAGCCTCAGTCAGACTGCCGACGAAATAGAAGAAGAACGCCGTCTCCTCTACGTAGGATGTACCCGCGCCAAAGACTATTTGCATTTGCTCGCTCCCCGCTCTTATCGCGGGGAGGAAGCCGAAGAATCTCCTTTTCTAGCCGAAGCATTCGGGGCACAATTTGCCTCTCAGCTAGGACCATCCAGCTCGGGACAAGCGGCCCCCGCACCTCAACGAGCCCAATCAGCTGCAGCTGTGGCTGGTGGTAGGTACGCCACAGCCGAGCAAGCTGCTCACTCAGCCAATACCCAGCCGCCGCCGCAAGCAGGACAATCGGTACGTCATTACCACTTAGGTCTCGGCACCATCGTTAGCTGCACCCGCCAGCAGGCAGGTGGGAAAGATTTTCACGTTCTCACCATCGATTTTCCTGCGCGTACTGGCTTTAAACTCCACTGGGAACTGAGTCTAGAGATGGGCATTGTCGATGCCCTCCAACGGTCGTGATTCAAAATGTACCTAAGATATCGCCGCAACACTGGCAGGAACACCACATGTCAAGGCATAATACAAAAATACCCAGCCACAATGGCTGGGTATTGTGCTGTCTTAGCGCAGAAAGAGCAGGTAGATAGCTCCGTAAATGAGTCCAGCAATAAGAAGTAGCGGTATGCCCAAGGTGAGAAAAGCAGCAATAATCATAGCTGGCAAATCGCCGGGCTCGAGCTGGATTTCCTCCATTTTCCGATAGTGCTCGTCTAACTCTGCTTGGGTTTTTTTCTTAGGCAGACGCTCCTTTAGTCTCTTGAACAACTTCTTCACCCCTATTTACCAGCGGATAATGGCAAGCGACAAAGTGCCCCGGATAAAGCTCCCGCCACTCGGGCTCCACTTCCTGGCACTTTTCGGTCGCATACTTGCAGCGAGTATGGAACCTACACCCGCTAGGAGGATTAATCGGGCTAGGAATATCACCCTGGATTACCGCCAGTTCTTTCTTGGGTTCGTCTTCGGTGGTAGGGATGGCTTCCAACAAGGCCTTAGTATAAGGATGTAAAGGCCTCTCGAATATTTCATCTGAACGCGTCAGTTCCACCAGCGTGCCTAAATACATGACTCCTATGCGATCGCTGATGAACTTTACCACACTAAGATCGTGGGAAATAAACAAATAGGTTAAGTCGTTTTGCTCCTTTAGATCTAGCAGCAGGTTAATGATTTGCGACTGGATAGACACGTCGAGGGCACTGACAGGTTCGTCGCATACCACAAACTTGGGCTGCACCGCTAAAGCCCGAGCTATACCGATGCGTTGCCGCTGCCCCCCCGAAAACTGATGCGGATAGCGGTGCAACATATAGTGCTGTAGCCCACATTTGTCCATGATATCGAGCACGAATTGCTCTAAGGCCCGGCTACCACTCTTGAAGATCTTATGGGCCGTTAAGGCCTCGCTAATAATTTGCCCCACCGTCAGCCGCGGGTTTAAGGAGGAGTAAGGGTCCTGGAAAATAACTTGTAGCTCCCGGCGCAATACCCTCATTTCCCCCGCTGTTAATTGGGTGAGGTCAATTCCGTTATCTCGTAGCTCGTCGACCTCTGCGAAACCCGGTCTATCAGCATAGCGCTGGCGCAGCTCTTGCAGGGCAGCGCGTTTCTCCTCGAGAACCGAGTTTGCTGTAGCCAACTTGGGTGTTATTTCCGCTATCCTTTTCTCGCACTCGGCCAACAGCTTGTTTTCTTCCTCGCCCTTATCGGGAAGTGCCAGCAGTGTGTCTCGCTGTAAAGCCAGGTCTTCCAGTTCTTTAGCCAAGGGGAACTGCACCCCGCTAGCTTCATATTCTTCCAGCAGTACCCGCGAGACCAGCTGCAAGTCATCCGCAATTACCAAGCCACCCGCAATTCGCACTGCATCCTGGTAACGAGAGCGCACCCGGCGCAGGCGCCGATTTAACTCCAACTCGTTGGCGGCCAACAAATCTATTTGCAACTCCCTGCATACCCGCTTGTAATCGGCTACAATCTGGGGCAGCCGCACAATGGTTCTTCTCACATATCTAGGCTTAAAATCCTCTAAGGTTCTCCCGTAGTAGAGGGTAGTGCCACTAGTCGGCGGATAAAGCTGCAGAATCACCCGGCCTAAAGTAGATTTACCACAACCACTCTCACCTACCAAGCCAAAGGTTTCGCCCTCATAAATATCCAAGGTGATATTATCATTGGCTTGCACAAACAGTTGCTCGCGCTGGAAAATGGATTTTTTCTTGATCGGAAAATGTTTCGTCAGATTCTGAATGCGGATGAGAACCTTCTTATTCTCCACTACTTCTCACTCCCTTCCGCGGATAGAAGCATCTGACCGATTGTTTAGGGCCAACTTGGAACAGATCTGGCTCCTCTTCCCTGCATTTGTCAGTGGCGTATTTGCAGCGCGGAGCAAACTTACAGCCCTTAGGTAAGTCTAGAGGATGTGGCACGGCGCCCGGAATAGCCTCCAAACGCGAACCTTGTTGGCTCTTTAGCAGGGGAATGGAAAGTAGAAGCGCTTCCGTATACGGATGGGAGAAATCGCTTATCGGTTTAAAAATTAACTCTACCGGTGCCATTTCTACCACTTGCCCACAGTACATCACAGCTACATCGTCGGCCATCTGGTTAATAACCCCAAGGTCGTGGGTAATAAACATGATAGCCGTATTAAACTCTTCTTTGAGTTCATTCATCAAGCGTAAAATCTGCGCTTGAATAGTTACATCCAAGGCAGTTGTGGGCTCGTCCGCAATCAACAATTTCGGGCGACAAGCCAAAGCGATAGCAATCATCACCCGTTGCCGCATGCCGCCAGAGAGTTGGTGCGGATATTGCAAGACAATTTCTTCCGGGTTGGGAATCTTAACCGCTGCCAGCATCTCGATGGCACGCTGGTGTGCTTCCTTCTTGCCGAGTCCTTGATGTAATATTAGCGGCTCGCTAATTTGCCGACTCACTGTAAAGACCGGATTTAACGAAGTCATCGGCTCCTGAAAAATCATGGAAATAGAGTTGCCGCGAATTTCATAGAGTTCCTCTCGCTTTAGGTGGGTAATATCTCTACCTTGGAAGATGATCTGGCCGGAGTAAATTCGCTGGTTCTCTTCAAACAACTGCAAGATACTCAAAGCCGTTTGGCTTTTGCCACTGCCCGATTCACCTACTATGCCTAATGTCTGGCCTTCTTCTATCTGCAAAGAAACTCCATTTACAGCTTTAATGAGGCCGCGCCGGGTTTCAAAATAGGTGTGTAAGTCTCTAATCTCTAGTAAGCTCATTTTCTTACCCCCCTATTTCTCGCTGGCGCGGGGATCCATAGCCTCGCGCAATGCGTCGCCTACTAAGTTAATGCAGAGAGCAGCGAGAACCACAAATGTACCTGGG
This sequence comes from Bacillota bacterium, assembly GCA_012735505.1. Classification (GTDB taxonomy): domain Bacteria; phylum Bacillota; class UBA994; order UBA5500; family UBA5500; genus JAAYHE01. The sequence goes on along the minus strand of JAAYHE010000004.1, from coordinate 9,091 downwards.
ATCAACCATCGCCACCAATAATATTCGATAACAGCTAGGCTTTGAGCATTTTGCAGGATGTTACCCCAAGACGGTGTTGGTGGTGCCACCCCAAAGCCGAGATAGGATAAGCCCGCCTCGGTGAGGAGTGACCCAGCGTAAGCTAGCGTAATGTTGACCAAAACCAAGTTAAAGATGTTGGGTAGAATGTGCCGGACAATTATGTTATGGTAGCGCACACCTAGTGCTCGAGCAGCCAAAACAAAATCCTTCTCCCTTTCGAGCAAGATCTGGGCGCGTACCAAACGGGCTAAGCCCGGCCACATCAAGAAACCCATAATTACCATCATCATATAAATGCGGTTCATCTCGGATACCTTGCCCCTAACGACGGCCGAAAGTGTGATTGCCATAGGCAAAAAGGGAATAGACATGACAAAATCCGTAAAACGCATCAATATATTATCGGTCATACCACCAAAGAAACCCGCGGTCATACCAAAGAAAAGAGCGATGACAACCGAGATGACAACTGCAATTGCGCCAACCGTTAACGAGATACGCCCACCATGGATAACACGAGTAAGCAAATCCCTCCCTTGTTCGTCGGTGCCAAAAATAAACCCTTTATTACCCCAAGCACTAAGAGAGCCGTCTTGGTGCACAGCATAATTTTGAAACATGGTGCAATAAAGCTGGGTAACTGGCTGGCTTTGCACTTTTTCGGGAAGTTCTAGCTGTTTATAGTGATTATCTCCCCAAATGACTACTTGCCCATTGTCTAGCAAGACAGCTAGATTGCTCTTGCCCGCCGCCAAGGCCTTGATCTGACCCTGATATGCGGGAATACGCAACATGCCGTGCTCGGGATCACCCCAAACATAGAGTTGCCCCTGCTCATCCAGAGCCATGGCATTACGGTAAGAAGCAACAATGTCTACAACCTTAACGCTACCATCTTGCAACTGCTCGGGCACCTGTTTGACAACAGTTTGAATACCAGTAACCTCAACGGTACCATCGTCTAAGAGGAGCGCCATATTATTAGAGCTAGCAGCTATTTTTGTAATACGCCCTTGGCAATGAAGGGGGACTATATCCAGCCGGTTACCCATAGTGCCTCCCCAGACAAATAGCTCGCCATCGGCAAAAAGCACAGCCGAATAAAGCTCTCCCCCGACTATCTGGGCAACAGGGGTGCTAGCCAGTTTTGACTGCAACTTACTGGGTAGCGTGGCTTGCTCAAAGTTATTTAGCCCCCAACAATAGAGCTGATTACGGTCATCCAAGGCTAAAATGTGACGGTCGCCAGCAGAGACCTTTACAATATTAGCTTTTTGTACTTCCTCTGGCACTTGCAGTACTGAAGTGGCAAAGCCCTCTAACAGATAAGTCGGCACGGTTCCCCATACATAGACGTTACCCGCCTGAGAAAGGCCAACAGAAAAAGAAGCGCCCGAAGAAATTTCCTTAACCCCTTCTTGAACTAACTGGGTAGGATACTTGAGATAATTATAGCCCGGACGTATGTTGCGCAAGGTAGTCTCTTGCAAGGATAAGTTGATCGGGACCAATTTAGAGCCTAAGAAAGAGAAGGTAAGGATGGCAATAAAACCTAGCAACCCCAAAATCCCTAACTTGTGGCGGAAAAAGTTCTTAATCACAGTTTTAGCAGGTGTCTGTAGAGCTTCTTCCTCTAGCACCGAAAGCTTCTTGTCTTCTTTGACAAAGAGCCGCTTGATAAAGGCGAAGAAGGACTGAAGCACGCCTCTTTTTTCCTGCAAAACTGGGTCGCGCTGTCTTCTATTGTCCATACTTTCGCCTCCTTTATTCTAGTTTAATACGAGGATCAACGAGCGCGTAAGTAATATCGGCTACAAAATTAGCCGTAATGCTAAGCATAGACAAGAACAAGTTCATGAAAATAGCCAGCATAAAATCCCGGTTGTTTAAAGCCTTAACTAAGACGTGCCCAATACCCCGCCAAGCAAAAGCAGTCTCGGTAATCGGTGAGCCAGCGAACAGTGAAAAGATGGCGCCGATAACGATCGTAGAGACTGGGATTAGCGCATTGCGGAAGGCATGGGAATAAATAACGACCTTTTCGGCCAAGCCCTTAGAGCGGGCCGTACGGATGTAGTCTTGGCTAAGGGCATCGATCATAGCGTTGCGCACATAACGGATGGTCCCCGCTAAGCTGATAATAGTCAAAGTGATCACTGGTAGAGCCATATATCTCAACCAGGATAGGTAGTAGCTGAACCCTTTACCGTGTATGGTGAGAGGCATTCCGCCTGGCGGCAGCAGTTTTAGCTTTATAGATATGGTATAGATTAAGGTTAACGCCACAAAAAAAGACGGCATGGCATATGTGAACATGGAAAACACTTGCCAAAAATTGTCATAAAGCTTACCACGCTTTACTGCACATTTAATGCCTACCGGTAAAGCGATAGCCAGTTCCAAGACAATAACAAAAATATTAAGGATGACAGTGTTTTTGAGCGGTTCTTTAATGGCATCCTTTACTGGCCTATTCTCTAACGTTGACCAACCTAATTCACCCTGCAAGGTGTTGGTAATCCACCGGACATACTGCTCAGGATAAGACTTGTCTAACCCCAACTTAAGCCTCATAGCTTCATAGGCAGCTTGATAATGTTCTGCCTTCAAGCCCGGGTTGAGCATCATCCTGACAGGATCCCCTGGCATAACCTTGAACAAGGCGAAGAGCATTACTGTTACCAACAAAACGACAGGAATTAGAGAGATAATCCGGCGCACGATGTATCTTAGCAAGACAGGAGCCTCCTTTGCTATTCCTCGCGCTAGTTTTCTAACGTAATAAACAAAAAGTTAGAGGTAAAAGGGGATAGCACAAGGCCATCCCCTATCCTCTTGCCTAAATGCTCTACCGGAGGACTTTCAGTTACCCTATCCTTATTTCGCCTTGTAGATGTCGCAGATGATGTCTGACCAATCGGCTAACGGGGTAGTGTTTACACCATGGACAAACTTGCTGTGGATATCGTAATACTGGTTAGAGTAGAGCGGAATAACCGGGAGAATGTCGGCAAACAACTGCTGCCATTCGAGCCACAACTTGGAATATTCTTCCCTCTGCTCTGGTTCTAACTTCCGCATAGCTTCGGTAATTCTATCAACTTCAGGATCGTTGACCTGGTTGGAGTTCATCCAAGTGCCGAGCCAATCAGAGTGATAGCTATAATATGGATCGTAGGCGACAGAGAAGTTGGATGCTAGGTTAAAAGTATGGTACTGTCGCTCGCTTGGATCTAGTTCGAAACTGAAGTAGTAATAATTCAACAAAGCGTCGAAGTCACCACGGGTCAAAGTGAATTCGATACCGGCCAGCGGACAGTTAGCCCTGAGCTGGAGTTCAACGTTGTCGGTAACGTCGTTGTCTTCGGTACCGAAGTGGTTAATGACCAGCTTTTCACCGGCAGCATTATGACGGATATAGGTGCCTTCTGCGTCAGCCTTTTCTGGGTCAAACGGAGTAACGCCGTCGGCCTCGAACCTCCACTCGGTTTGATCGAGGAGTTCGTTAGCTTTAGCAATATCGCGGGTGAAGTGTGGCAATGCATCGATGGCATCCTTATTATCTTCATACATCCACTGGGCTAAGCCATATTCGGCGTTAACAACCGAGCCGTAACCGCCTAACACGTTCTTGATAATTTCGTCGCGGTCCATGAGATAAGCCAAGGCATGGCGTACTTCTTTAACTGCCGTCGGACCAAAGTCGCAGTGGATGAAGAAGCCACCATAACCGTTACGGCTATAGTAGTGGGCTACGGTGTTCTTATCGGCCTTAGCCTTTTCAATCTTGGCGCCCTCGATAACCCCAGTTACCATATCAACTTCGCCGTTGATGACTTGGTCAACGTCGGTTGCTTGGTTGATGGCACGCACGATCACCGTTTCTAACTGGGGCTTTTTGCCTTCGTAGTTGCCTTTATAGTGTTCGTTTTTCTGCATGGTAGCCGCATTGTTCTCATAGCTGACAAATTTGTATGGCCCGCAGGTGACGGTAGGCTTGAAACGCTCGCCGGTAGCAATTTCTTGCGTAGCCTCTTCTAGGTTGACGCCTTCAATCTTGGCACCATCCTCGTTGATATCAATGGTGGCACCAGGTGCCCAAACTGCCATCGGCAAGGGCATGAAGCTCGCATAAGTAATCTCAAAGAAGTAAGGAAGCTCTTTTGCATCAATCGTGACCGAGAAAGTGTAGTCGTCAATCAGATTGACACCTTTGAAACGATCGGTTTCGCCATTGTAATAGGCCGAATACCCGACCAAACCTTCGCCGACAGTGCTGGAGGCACCTGCGTTTTTCCACTGGGGTGATGCATACCACAGAATGTAGAAAACATAGTCTGCGGCGGTAATCGGCGAACCATCGTTCCATTTCAGATCGTCATACAAGGTGAACTGATAGATCTTGTTACCCTTATCATCGACTTCGGTAACTAGCTCCTTGACGACAGTAGTATCATCAAGAACAATTTCGCCAGCTGGAGTTGTGACATAGGTGGAGTAGCCTAGGATGAGATTGCGTACCCAAACATCGTAGGCGTTATTGCCGAAACCAGGAATGAAGTTACCTGATAACTCGGGACTCCCCACGATCAAGGTGGTCGTGTCTACCTTTGGCCCACACCCGACGAGTGACCCAGCTGCTAGGGCAAGAGACAACAACAGCAACAGCAGTTTTTTCCTCATACTTTTCCTCCTTGTATATTTTCGGCCTAGCAAATGACCCTTTTGACGGCCAAGCACCTAATAATGCTGCTATATCAGGATATTCATTGTCACAGACAGAATTCCTGCCTAAAATAAAGTTTTTTTTAAACAGTTTTACATAACACAAAAGGGCTTTTCTTTTAAAGTTATAAATAAGTCAGAACAAAGAGACACTACTCCCAACCCACCACCTCGCTACTGTGACTTTAAGTGAGAACCATGCCGAGAAAAGCAACTTGTCTGTTACTAACTATATGAAGATCGAGGCTAGAAAATCCCCCCTGAATATGGTCCTCTCATAGACCAGGAAATAAAGCTTCTCTCAAGCTAGGAGCATATTGGGCACCGCCTGTGCTGGGCAATATGCACAAGAAATCATATTTATTCAAGGGGAGTAATTAGGCCAAATTGTATCAAAATACTTCACCTTAGACAACACTATTTATAAAAAAATTAGCAGGAAAACTTATTAGACTCACGAATTATTAAATGGTAATAGTTGCTGCCCATTGGCTACTTAGTAAGGAGGGGATTTTATGGCAAGACGCCTTACACGAGCGGAAGTTCCAGTGGAACAAACTTGGAACCTAGACGATATCTTCCCTAGCGTAGAGGCTTGGGAGGAAGAATTTGCTGCTTTACCTGAACTGATCAACAATGTAACCCAATACAAAGGCAGATTGGGCGAAGGAGCCAGCGTGCTACTAGGATGCCTAAAGGCTCTTGAAACCCTACAACTTAGGTCGAGAAAAGTATTCGCCTATGCCTCGCTTAACAACTCGGTTGAGGGCACTAACCCTGCTATACAAGCTATGGCTGGCAGGGCTAGTGCAATGGGCGCACAAATGCAAGCTGAAATCTCGTTCGTCCAGTCCGAGGCCCTGAGTTTGCCCGAGGGTACCCTAGAGCGCTACTTAGAAGAAGAACAAGGGTTAGAGCCCTATGAAATCACCATCCGCAACTGGATCAAACGCAAGCCGCACCTCCTGAGCCCGGAAACCGAAAAGGTTTTAGCTGCACTGGGGGAAGTGTTGGGGGCACCTGCTGCTATCTATAATCGCTCTCGCACAGCAGACTTGACCTATGAGCCGGTCTTAGATAGTCAAGGCAGGCAAATGCCCATGTCGTTCGGACGTTATGAGACTTCACCCGACATTGTCCTGCGTCGTAACGCATATTTTGAATTCACTAACGTGCTAAGAAGATACCAAAACACCTGGGGTACCGCCTGGGGTACTGAAGTCAAGAAGAACGTTGTCATGGCGCAACTGCGGGGCTATGAGTCAGCCATTCATATGCTCCTCGATCGGCAAGAAGTCACCATCGATATCTATAACAACCTCCATGACGTAATTCTGACCGAATTGGCTCCCCACATGCGGCGCTATACCGAATTGCGCAAAGAAGTGCTAGGGCTAGACAAAGTGCTCTATTGCGACTTAGAGGCACCATTAGATCCAGAATTCAACCCTACCACTACTTTCGAAGAAGCAAAGGAACTCATTCTCAACGGTCTATCGGTGCTAGGGCCCGAGTATACTACCATTATGGAGGAGGCGCTAAACAATAGGTGGATAGACCGCGCCGACAATATTGGCAAAAGAACCGGCGCTTTCTGCAGCTCCATCCAAGGAGTGCACCCCTATATCTGCATGACCTGGAGCAACAGCATGCGCAATGCCCTTACCCTGGCACACGAACTCGGCCATGCCGGACAAGGTGTTCTGGCGCAACGCTACCAGCATCCCTTTAATACGCGTCCGACCATGTTCTTCATAGAAGCGCCTTCAACCACTAATGAAATCCTCGTGGGCGATTACATACTGTCGCAAAGTACCGACACCCGTACCCGACGCTGGTTGATCATGCAGCTGCTCCGCACCTATCATCACAATTTCATCCGCCACCTGATCGAGGGCGAGTTACAACGCCGTACTTATGCTTTGGCCGAAAAAGGACAGCCGATTACGGCGGCCGTACTCAACCAGGTACAAGGTGAGATTCTAGCCGATTTCTGGGGCGACATTCTGGAAATCGATGACGGCGCTCGCTTCGTATGGATGCGGCAAGCTCACTATTATCGCGGCCTCTACCCCTACAGTTACTCTGCCGGCCTAACCATCGGTACCGCGGTAGCTAAAGCTATTCGGGAAGAAGGGGCCCCTGCAGCTGAGCGCTGGATTAATGTTCTCAAGGCTGGCGGCACCAAATCTCCGCTCGAGCTAGCGCAAATGGCTGGTGTCGACATGACCAAGAAAGAACCTATCCGCGAAGCAGTTGCTTATGTCGGTTCGCTAGTGGATGAAGTAATCCGCAGCTTCTAACCAAACAAAAACAAGTAGCCTGCTCAGTTGCTTGACTCCTTGTCTGCTGATAATGCAAAAGGTGTCGCGCAATCAGGTCGCGACACCTTTTTTCTTGCACAGCACTAGGCGAGGGCCAAAGCAATCTCCACCATCTGGGTAAAAGTCTTTTCTCGTTCTGCCGCCGGCAAGGCCTCCTTAGTAACCAAGGAGTCGGAAACGGTTAAAATAGTCAGAGCGTTAACGCCCGCATAAGCAGCATTCATATAGAGGGCAGCGGCTTCCATTTCAACTGCGAGCACACCCATTTTTGCCCAGCGTTTCCAAGTCTCCGGGTCAGCATCATAAAAGACGTCCGAAGAAAGAACGTTGCCTACTCGCACCGGGTAACCCTTGGCCTCGGCGACAGCGACAGCCTTTTGTAAGAGGGACCAGGATGCTGTAGGCGCATAGGTCCCTGGCAAACCATATTGGCTAGCATAATTGGAGTCGGTCGAGGCCGACATAGCTATAACAATGTCACGCAGGTTGAGATCAGGCTGGTAGGCACCGCAAGAGCCAACCCGAATTAAGTTTTTCACCCCATAAAAATGAATTAGTTCGTAGGAGTAGATGCCCATCGATGGCATCCCCATACCCGATCCCATCACCGAAACCCTTTTGCCGTTATAGGTTCCAGTATAACCCAGCATGTTGCGCACAGCATTAAACTGGATAGGATTTTCTAAGAATTTTAGAGCAATGAACTTGGCCCGCAAGGGGTCGCCGGGCATCAGCACTGTTTCAGCAATAAGTCCTTTTTCTGCACTTAGATGTGGTGTTGGTATCATTTGGTCACTCTCCTCAGTTACCTTATTTACCTTAATTATAAAGGGCTACTTCTGCGTAAACAAATTTAAGCTAAAATTAGATGGGCGACCATAAATGAGCTACAAGGCGAAATTTGCTGATTTGACGTTGCATCTACTAGATGCTATATTTAACGCATATAAAAAGATTGGTTTAACGAAAGATTGGGGAGTTGGTTTAATGGCTACGTCACAGCAAGCTGTGGGTCTAGAACACCGGCAAGAATTAACTATAGAAGAAGCGCGCAAAGATGTCCTCCATTTGGCCTGGCCAGCTGTTGTGGAACAGCTATTAATCCAGTTATTTAACATGGTCGACATGATGATGGTCGGAGGAGTTGGCCCAGCCGCGATTGCAGCTATCGGCTTAACTAACCAACCTATCTTTTTGGCCATGGCAGCCTTCATGGCCCTCAACGTAGGCACTACGGCTGTAGTGGCACGGTTCATCGGTGCCGGCGACCAAGAGGAAGCCAATACGGCCGCTCGGCAATCGCTGATCATTATCGGCCTTCTAGGCGTAATAGCAACTATAGTACTCCATACTTTTGCTGAGCCATTAGTACTCTTTATGGGGGCCAAAGAGGACTCGATCGGCTATGCTATCACTTATATACGGGTAATTGCCCTCGGTTTTGTCCCACAAACTATCGGCATGTCGATTACCGCCGTCCTGCGGGGAGCCGGCGACACCCGCACGCCGATGAAGTATAACATTATCGCTAACGTAATTAACGTTGTGGGAAACTTCTTGTTAATTAATGGTTACTTCGGTTTTCCCCGCTGGGAAGTTTTCGGAGCAGCCCTAGCAACAACCATCAGCCGCGTGGTAGGCATGATCTTAGCGTTATATGCTGTTTCCAGTGGCAAATCGGTATTAAGAGTTTCCTGGAAAGAAAAGTTTACACCTCGCCCCGATCTGATTGTTCGCGTCGCCAGAGTGGGTGCACCGGCCATGCTAGAACAGTTGATCATGCGTTTCGGTATGGTCACCTTCACGCGCGTAGTTTCCGGCTTAGGCACTATGGTTTATGCTGCTCACCAGATTGGCATGAATATCGTTGGTCTTTCTTTCACTCCGGGCATGGGCTTCGGTATGGCAGCCACCTCGCTCATCGGCCGCAGCTTAGGACGTAAGCGCCCCGATTGGGCAGAAACCTACGGTTGGCAAACACGACGCATTGGCAATATGGT
>JAAYHE010000026.1 GCA_012735505.1 Bacillota bacterium | reverse complement strand
GGCTTTTTGGCTAAGTATAGGGCTTGTCCTATAAAACTCTATGTTTAATAGGCGGTGAAACCTCCGTCGACGGTGATGCATTGGCCGTTGATATAGACGGAATCGTCGGTAGCTAGGAAGAGGGCTACCGTGGCGATTTCATGACCTTTACCATTGCGCACGTTAGCGCCGACGCCAGCCATGGCGCGTTCCATGCCTTCTTGATTGACGTTCTGCATGTAAGCACCGGTGCCGATTTCGGTTTCTACGCCGCCAGGACAGATGGCGTTGCAGCGAATGTTTTGGGGTGCATACATGAAGGCAGTGTTCTTGGTGAGACCGACGAGGCCATGCTTGGAGGCCGTGTAGGCTGCACCGGCCCGGGCACCATAGAGGCCACCGATGGAAGCAACGTTGATGATGTTGCCGCTACCTTGCTCTAAGAAATGCTGCACAGCTTTGCGGCTAGCATAGAAGGGACCGCTGAGGTTAACCTGGATAACGCGCTCCCACATTTCATCGGAAACAGAGCCTATGGGGCTAAAATCGTCCATGATACCGGCGTTGTTGACCAGGATGTCGAGACCGCCAAAAACGCGGACGGCTTCGTCGACCATGGCTTCGGCCTGCTTAGGATCTGAGAGGTCGGCAGCGAAAGGAACGATTTGGCCGGCGAGGTCGGCTGCCGATTCGGCCAGAGCTTGGAGACGCTCGAGGCGGCGGGCGACGGCTAGTACCTTAGCCCCTTCCTTTGCATATAGGTAAGCGATGTCTTTGCCGATGCCTGCGCTAGCGCCGGTGACGATTGCAATTTTTCCTGCTAGTCTCATTAAGTTTCTCCTCCCCATGTATGAGTTGTGGTTTTCATTGTACACAAGGGAGAAGAAGTTGTCTATGTTAACCATTTAATAATATGCATATGTTAAAGATTATTAAAAAAGCGCTGGGGAGAGCGAGCCCTGGGCGTACCATTGCGGGCGCTCCTTGGACAAAATTACCTATGGCAATTTTCTCCGCGGGGCGCCCCTACGAGTATCGCTGACACACAGAGCTCTCTCAATGGGGCGGTGTATAGCAAAGGTAAGAAAAAGCGAAACGCCCCCGGCTGGGCATTTTGAATCACGCCCGCCGGGAGGCCGCAGGTCGACCGGGGAATTATGTGGGTTTATTTTGCGCAGGCGATTATTCTGCTGCAATTACCTTTATGCATTCTTTGAGGCCTGCAACAATGGTTTCTAGGGGCATACTAGGGGTGTTAGTAGGTTTGTTGATGACCTGCTCGGGCAGGTAAGGGATATGAATAAAGCCCGATTTAATATTAAGGCCGTGGCTGACAATGTGATGGCGCACGGCATAGGCCATGTAGTTGCATAAGTAGGTGCCGGCAGTGTAAGAGATAGCAGCTGGGATTCTGGCTGCTTTCATAGCCTCAACCATGCGGCTGACGGGCAGGGTGGCAAAGTAGCCGTCGGGGCCGTCGGGGGCAATAGGTTCTTCGTTTTTGACAACGCCTTCGTTATCTTTGCCGTTCATGATGTTAATACCGATATATTCGGGGGTGATCTTAGCCCGGCCGCCGGCTTGCCCGATGCTAATGATAGCGTCGGGTTGATGTTGGTCGATGGCCGCGATGAGTTGGGGCATGGCAGTATTCCAGGCCACGGGCAGTTCGACGGCAAGCAGCTGGGCGCCGGCGATGGTGAGGCCGTGTAAACGTTTAACAGATTCGAGGGCAGGGTTGATAGTTTCACCCCCGAAGGGTTCGAAGCCGGTGAGTAAGATTTTCATGGGTGACCTCCAATCGCAAGTTGGTTTCATCCAGAGCATATCGCATTGTTGTTGTGGGATGCGAGCCCTGGGTGGTCCATTGCGGGCGCGTCTTGGAGAAAATTGCCCGAGGCAATTTCCTCCGCGAGGCGCCCCTAGATATCCTAAACATGCCGCGGGACACCCCAATGAATATTGCAAACATGCCGCGGGATGCCCCTATATTGTAAACATACCGCAAGGCATCTACACATTAATGGGCTATATCGGTAGGGCGTCATGAAAAATGGACAGCCCCTGGGCTGGACATTTTGCATCACGCCCGCCCCGGAAGGCCGTAGGCCGCACGGGTAAGAGTTTCATTTAAGGCAACTTCAAATCTTCGAGGCTGGTGAGACCGCGGTTGAAGAGTTGACGCAGGAATTCGCCACATTCTGGCTGGCGATACCAGGCGCGGCCGTAGCGCTCGGCCAGCTGAGCGGCAAAACGGGCGCCGACTTGGATGCCCCTCCAGGCATCGAGGGCGTTGCGCAGGTAGCCCATGTCTATAATGCGGGCGCTAAGGTCGTGTTGGGCACCCAGGGCCTGCTGGAAGGTAACGCTATAATCGGCCTGGCCGAGGCTACGGTCAACGGTGATGATGGCGCGGGCAGCCCTTAACCGCATGCGATAGAGGCGGCGCAGATTGATAAAGTCTTGCAGTTCGTCGCTGGCAGCGGCTGCACCTAGCCGATCGGCGCGCCACTCGGGCGAGGCCAAGAGGCTGATAAATAGCTCTGCACAAGCGCTATCGAGAGCCGGATCGGGCAGGCGCCGGGCAAGCCAGTCGAGCTGGGGGTCGACGAGGAGGCGGGGCATAACCATACCCATGAGGCCCAATAGCTGTTCGTAAGCAACGATGCCGGCCATGGGGCTGACGCAAACGTAAATCTCTTGGGGCACCCGCACAGGGAAAGCGAAGGCTAAGCCTGAAGGCAGGTCGCGGTTTACTTCTAAGACCAGGTTGGGCTGGCGGGTGACATCGACACCCAAATGATACAAAGTATCTTCCATAGCTGGCAGAAGCTCGGCCGCCGGGAAATGGGCGTCGTATGCTTCACCGCGCAAGAAGTGTTCTAACTGCCAACGATCAGCAAAGGGGTAGTGTTCTTTCGCCAAGGTGGCTAAGGCCAACAAGTAGGTGCGTTGATTTTGGTCGAGATAGCTTTCGGCTGCCTGCACCAGGGTAATGGGATCTATCCCGGTGGCATACTCATAAAAGGCAACCGGATTCTTAAATCCGAGGTCGGCCAGCTTTTCTATTAGTTGCCGCCAGCGTTCACTGTAAATGGCAGCTAAAGTTTCCAACTGCTCACCCTGGGGTTGCTCGGGCAAGGGCTGGCCCGGGCCTAAGGTATCGTGTTTGGCCCAAGAGTGGGGCCAACTAAGTTGATCGTAATGTTCGGCCAGGCTCTTTTCTAGGGGTAGCAGGTGGCGGCGTAACACACCACTAGCAACAAAGCGAAATAACCGGCGCAAGGGGCCGGTGTGCGCTGCTGTTAGCATAGCCTCGCGCAGCTCATCTACGATTTCAGGCTCGAATATGCCTGCGGCTGCGTAGGCTTGTTCTAAAGAGCCGTTTGCCTCCGACTGTTTATGATATTGATAAAGAATTTTATAGAAGCTCTGCAGGAAAGTTTCCGCGCGCTGAGAGATAGCGGTCAGATCCACACCTCATCACTCCCTCGCCTCAAATGCAAGGCACGATTCGCTAGTTCTCAGGACCTAAATATTTGGTTTTGCTGGGTAAAAAGCAATGATCCTTTTACCCCTACATGCTTATTCCACGCCAGTATAACCTATCCCTTCCCAACAGCAGAAGTTATGCGGTTAGATGGTAAATGTAAGAACTGGATTGCTTGGAGGTGGAGCCAAAAGAAGCTAGGCCAAAAGGCCTAAACTCAAAGGAAATAATGTCCAGGGCAACGAACAGAGCAACACATGCCTTGCTATAAGAAAGGTGGTTTTTATGAAACGAGCGGGGTTGCTGACCACGATAATATTGTTGTTTGCCTTGGTTGGGTGCGAGGTGGGCATGGCCGCCGAACTTCCAACCGATTTGAGCCAGCTAGAAAAAGTGTTGGCCTTGGTGGAAAGTAGTTATTGGTTAGATGTGGATAGGTCGCAACTGTTGGCAGGGGCGGTAAACGGTATGCTAGCCGCTCTAGGTGACCCCTATTCGGAATATTTCACGCCCGAGGAGTTTGCGCAGTTTCAAGAAACGGTGCATAGCGAGCTGGTGGGCATAGGTATAATTATTGCCCCTTGTGCGACCGGTTGGAAGATCGAATCGGTATTGCCAGGTAGCCCGGCCGCCGAGGCAGGCCTGCAGGCCGACGACTTAATTGTAGCTGTAGATGACCAACCGACCTTTGCCTTGGATTTAGACGAGCTACGGCAGTTGCTGCGCGGGTCGGTAGATTCGTGGGTACAACTGAGTGTGGCCAGAAGCGACGAAGTTTTGACTATGAGTATGCAGCGACAGCATATTTGGCAACCCACCGTTGACTATCGCTTGCTGCCGGGCCAGATCGGTTTTATTAGAATAGAATCTTTTGGGGAACGGACGAGCCAAGAGTTTGAGCAGGCACTAAGCAACCTGCAACGGCAGCAGGCAAGGGCATTGCTTATAGATTTGCGTGATAACCCGGGCGGGCTGTTGCAGACGGCAGCCGAGGTAGCAGAGCAGCTGTTGCCGGCCGGGCCGTGGATCCGTATTACTTACCGCGATGGTGTGAGCGAGATAGTGGAAACTAAGGGGCCGGGGGTAGATTTGCCGATAGCGGTACTGGTTAATGAGCTGACGGCGAGTGCTGCCGAAATTTTGGCGGGTGCTATCGGAGAACGGGCAGGCGGCTTGTTGTTAGGCACGCCTACCTTTGGCAAAGGTATTATGCAAAATTTATATGAGCTCGGGGAAAACGGCGAGTTTGGCGCCATTAAGTTAACTACGGCCAGTTTTGCCACGCCTGATGGCTGGGAAATTCAGGGTGAGGGCGTGCAGCCCGATGTGTTGATGGCGCTAGATGTGGAAAGTTTACCTCTCTTATCTGGCGAGCAAACCCTGTATCCGGGACTAGAACAGGCAGAGGTGCTAGTGTTACAGCAAGCCTTGGCGCGCCTGGGTCTGCTGGAGGAAGAACCGAGTGGGGTGTATACGCCGGCCACCCAGGCAGCGGTGCTGGCGGCGCAAGAACAGGCGGGCGATATAATGCGCGATGGGGTAGCCGACGGCTGGACGCAGATGGAGATTAATAATTTGGTGTTGCAGCAGGCGTGGGAGGAAAGTAATTTGCACCTGCTAAAGACGGCGCAGATCTGGTTGCGCCAGCAAATACACAAACGGGGGTGGGCCAATTGGCCCACCCCTCGCTATATGGGCGAAAAGGCACGGTCGCGGCGGTGCGGTCATCCTCGCGCGCTGGTAGCCACCAGCTGTTGGTAAGAGCTTCGTCGCCAAGGGGAGCGGCCAGAAGTCTGGGAAGCCTTAATTTACTGCTGGCCGCTCCTTTATCCTTGGCTCCTTCGCTCTTTTGATTATGGCTCCCATGCGCTTTACGGATGACGCGCGCCGCCGCTACACAGGGCGTTTGCTATACGCTACACGTGACATATTGCCTTATCGGTAGGGGCGTCATGAGAAATGAACAGCCCCCCGGGCTGGGCATGCGAATCACGCCCGCCCGAGAGGCCGCAGGCCGATCGGGAATTGTGTGGGCCCGTTTTGAATGATGCGGGCGCATCGCAAATATGCGGTAAAACACCCGTTATTTTTGTTGGCGATGGGCAACAGCTGCGCGGATAAAATCGCGGAACAATGGATGCGCCCGGTTGGGACGCGATTTGAATTCGGGATGAAACTGGACACCGACGCACCAAGGGTGATCGGGAAGCTCTATCATTTCTACTAGGTGCCCATCGGGCGAGGTGCCACTAATACGCAGACCGGCTGCTTCGAGTTCAGCCCGGAACTGGTTGTTAAATTCGTAGCGGTGCCGATGGCGCTCGTAGACTATTTCGCTTTCATAAGCATGATGGGCAATACTGCCTGGCGCAATTTTGCAAGGATAGGTGCCTAAGCGCATGGTGCCGCCCTTGCCGTTTACTTCCTTCTGCCCGGGCGGAAGATCTATTACCGGATAGGAAGTTAGAGCATCAAACTCGCGGCTGTTAGCGCTTGTCCAACCTAGGCGCTGGCGTGCAAAGGCTACTAAGGTTAGCTGCATACCTAAGCAAATGCCAAACAAGGGTATTTTTTGTTCGTAGGCATGCAAAATAGCCCGCAGTTTGCCAGGAATACCGCGGCGCCCAAAACCACCGGGGATGATGATGCCGTCGGCCTCGAGAACAGCCGGAGGCAAATCACCATTATCGATAGCCTCTGAGTCTACCCAGTGAATATTTATCTTACGTTCGTTAGCGATGCCGGCATGATGCAGGGCCTCGACCACGGAAAGATAGGCATCGTGCAAGGAAACATATTTGCCGACGAGGGCAATATCTACCTCGTCTTTGAGGTCTTTGAATTTTTGCACGAGAGCGCGCCAATCTTTCAGGTCGGGCGGGCCACATTCGAGCCCGAGCCGGGAAATGACGATATCATCAAGGTGTTGTTTTTCCAAAAGTAAAGGAACTTCATAGATGGAAGAGACGTCGAGGTTTTCGATAACGTGTTCTTCGTTAATATCGCAAAAGAGGGCAATTTTGGCCTTGATTTCAGGCGAAAGTGGTCGTTCACTGCGGCAGATAATGACGTCGGGCTGGATACCGATGCCGCGCAGTTCTTTGACGCTATGTTGGGTCGGTTTAGTCTTAAGCTCGCCGGCCTTGCCCAAGTAGGGCACTAAAGTTACGTGGAGATACATGACGTTGTCGCGGCCGACATCGGTGCGCATTTGCCGAATGGCTTCGAGGAAGGGAAGGCTTTCGATATCGCCCACGGTGCCACCGATTTCGACGATGACGACTTCTGCGTCGTGGGCCTTGGCCACCTGATGCATGCGAGCCTTAATTTCGTTGGTGATGTGAGGGATAACTTGTACGGTGCCACCGAGGTAGTCGCCCCGGCGTTCTTTATCGATCACACTTTTATAGATTGTGCCAGTAGTAACATTGTTGATTCTTTGTAGGTTTTGATCGATAAAACGTTCGTAGTGTCCTAGGTCCAGATCGGTTTCTGCCCCATCTTCGGTGACAAAGACTTCACCATGCTGGTAGGGGCTCATGGTGCCTGGGTCTACATTAATATAAGGATCAAATTTAAGCACGTTAACTCGGACGCCGCGCCCTTTAAGAAGTCGGCCTAAAGAAGCAGCCGAAATGCCTTTTCCTAAGCCCGAAACGACGCCGCCGGTAACAAAGATGAATTTCGCCATTGGGGGCACTCCTCCTGGTATGTCTCTACAATGTTGCTATTCTAGGCCATAGGGAGGCTGTTTGTCAAGGCAACGGCCTGAAGGAGAGGGGGACCTCAGTCCCCCTCTGGCCTAGTTTTCTGGCTCGTCTTCGTCTTCAAGTTCGTCGTCTAAAAGCTCCTCATCGTCGAGAAGAAGGTCGTCTAAGTCTTCGGCTAAGTCGTCGAGTTCATCGTCTTCTTCGTCTATGAGAGAATCGTCATCGTCAGCCGGGACGAGGAGTTCGTCTTCATCATCTATATCTTCCTCTTCTTCTTCGTCCCACATGTAATCGGATGCTTTTGGTTGGTAGCGGCGCTCGCTAGGTTCGGGAGCACCGGCTTTGCTAGCAGGACGCGGAGCCCAAGCTTGTAAGCCCCACATACCCTGGCCAAGGAAGCTAAACCGGCTGTCGAGGTTAATCTCGGTATGGATTTGCGCCAATTTCGGCCCCAGATTTTCGGTGCTCTGCCCCATGCGTTCTAATACGGTAAGTATGAGTTCACGATAATGCATAGGGGCTTTTCGTTCCCGCAGAATCTGATAAGCAACGTCTGTTTCGTTTTGAGGCGTCCTTTTCTTGTTCTCCATTGTCCTTCCTCCCTTGCTCGCATAGGCGCGCGTTTTGTGCGTCGTAGCACGCCGCAGAGGCACCTTTAGTAACCGCGCCGACCTACCCAAGTACGCAGGCCGACAGAAGGGCCTATGGGCATGTCATAGGATGCACGAATTTGGCGCAAGCATGCGTGCAACAGACATTCCCCGCAAGCAAAAGTTGGCTGCGGCGCGCCCTATCTCCCGTGTGATTATACACAATAATACACGAAAAAACCCTCATGTGTGCAATTTTATTTATGTTTATGTTGGTGCGCGTTGTTGTTGCTATTGCGCCTTATATTTCAAGGGCAGAGGGGCATTTGTTCCCCGGGCGGCTTGCCACCGCCCGGGGCGGGCGTGTTTCAAAATGTCCCGCCCCAAGGGCGGTTCATTTTTCAAGACGCCCCTACCGATATAGCATACACTGTGAACGGCTGGTTGCGTATTTGCGATATCTGTGGGGGCACTGCAACGGAACAGGAAGGGTGAGCGATTCTCTATTTGTTGCGCTGGGAAAATTCTTGGGCGATAAAGCTGGCCACCTGGGGCGGCAGGGTGCCTGCGCCGAAGCCGGCGTCGTAGCCGAGCTCGAGGGCCAGCTCGTGGGAGATGCGGGGGCCACCGCAGATGAGCAAGACCTTTTCGCGCAGACCTTCCGCTTCCAGGATCTCGACAAGCTGGGTTAGGTTTAGTATATGCACATCTTTCTGTGTGACAACCTGGGAAACAAGAATTACGTCGGCCTCCAGTTCGCGGGCTTTAGCCACTAGTTCTTCACTTTGCACTTGGCTGCCGAGGTTATGCACCTCTAGCATGGGATAGCGCTCGAGCCCGGGCTCGCCGGCATAGCCCTTCATGTTCATAATGGCGTCGAGGCCGACGGTGTGGGCATCGCTGCCGATACAGGCTCCCACAACCACTAGGCGGCGGCCGATGTGCTGCCTGATAAATTCGTTGGTAGCATCAAAATCTAGAAACGCTGTAGCTGCCTGGGGTACCTGAATGGCAGTAAAGTCGATGCTGATCGGGCATTTGGCATAGGCCACGAAGAAGGTGAAGCCTTCGCCCATATCGGCTACGTGCACGACAGACACGGCCTGAAAACCCATTTTCTCTAGTAGTTGTTTACCGGCTTCGATGGCCTCGGGCCCGATGGGGACCGGCAGGGTAAAAGACAACTGCATAGCCCCGTCGCCTAGGGTATCGCCATAGGGTCTGACTTGGGTTAAATCGCTCTGCATTAACGTTCACCTCCGGCTGCGGTAGCAAGAGTCTGCTGCATGGGTGCTAAGAAAGGGTTGTAGTAGTCGGGGGCTTTTTGCACTACGCCCTCTAACCCCTTCCCCCCGACCCGGCTGCGCTTGATGTCGGCAAAGAGGCCTTGTTCCAAAGCGGTCATAAGGCCGATGTCGGCTATGCGAGTGAGCAAGGCGAGGGCATGGCTGAGCACCTGGTCGGCCCGCTGTTCTATGCGGCCACCGGGTTTGATGCTAATTTCTTCGCCTAGATGCCGGGCTGCACGCATAACATAGCGAGCATTTTGCAAGGCTAGGAAACGGTCTTGCAGAAACGGGGTATGAATGGCTTCGGTCAGCATGCCCAAAAGCTGAATCCCCTGCCCTGTGATCACACCGGCCAGGTTAAACATGCCGTTAAGCAGGTAACCTTGGAAGATGTCGCCGGTCATATGCTTGGTCGGCGGCATATATTTGAGCGGGGCCTGGGGGAAGATTTGGCGGGCCATAGCGGCCTGGGCCAGTTCCCAGAGGAAGCTATCTTCTACAGCCGGGTCGATTTCAAAAGCATGGCCGAGGCCGAGTTGTTCATGGCTGAGGCCAGCCAGCAGCCCTAATTGTTCATTAATAAACTGGGAAGCCAAGACCGTATGAGCTGCCTCCAGGGCGTCGGCCGTAGTTAAATAGTTATCTTCGCCGGTATTGATGATGATGCCGGCATAAGCGTTGATTAGGCGCGAAAAGAACTGGTCAATGAGGGTGCGCTGCATGTTTATATCGCGAAAAAGGATGCCGTAGAGGGCGTCGTTGAGCATCATGTCGAGGCGCTCGATGGCCCCCATGGCCGCGATTTCTGGCATGCACAAGCCGCTGCAGTAGTTGACCAAGCGGATGTAGCGGCCCAGCTCGACCGAGACTTCATCCAACCCTTGCCGCATGAGGGCAAAGTTAGCCTGGGTGGCGTAGGTGCCGCCAAAACCCTCGGTGGTGATGCCGTAGGGGACGTAGTCGAGCAGGCTTTGGCCGGTGGTGCGAATGACAGCGATAATGTCTGCACCAGCACGGGCAGCCGCTTTGGCCTGCACCACATCTTCGTAGATATTACCGGTGGC
Organism: Bacillota bacterium; assembly: GCA_012735505.1. Classification (GTDB taxonomy): domain Bacteria; phylum Bacillota; class UBA994; order UBA5500; family UBA5500; genus JAAYHE01. Next base: position 19,413 of record JAAYHE010000026.1, on the reverse strand, counting down.
GACGATGACATAGAGCCAAGGTTGCTCGCCGCTCGGATATTGGCGCAACATCTCCTCGCGCTCGCGCCGTTTGGTGCAGATGCGGTCTAAGGCCACTTGGGCGAGGCGGTCGAGCTTTGCCTGCACAACTGCTGGCGGGTGTTGGGGCAGCTGCACAAGGTCGAGTTCGCCAGCGGCAACGGCCTCGGCTACCGCCTGGGCGCTGAGGCCTGTTTCTAGCATGGCGTTGGCCAGGAAGAAGCTAACGCCGCGGTTCAACCGACCGGCACGGGCCACTGTGTCGACGACGATGTTGGGCAAAGGGATTTGTTCGATGCTGACACCGTCGACGCCAAGGAGGCGTAGCACGGCGCGCTCGATGGCAACGGTAGTGTGGCGGTCGACGAAAGACTGTATATCTTGCGCGATGGCCTGGGCCGCAGCCCGGGCCGCGTCTATTTTGCTTTGGTCGAGTCTGAGTTGAATAGACATGGATGATTCTCCTTTCGTGAAGCTTGGAAGGGGGCGTGACGGTGCGGTCGCGCCTACAGAAATCGCAGATCTGCAACAAGCCATCCCCAACGTATTGCGGTATCGGTAGGGGCGTCTTGAAAAATGAACCGCCCTTGGGCGGGACATTTTGCCACACGCCCGCCCCCGGGAGTGACAGGCCGGCCTGGGAAGTTATCCCATCTAGTGCGGGCCGGAATTGCTAATCACGCCCGCTCATGCTTGCTCACTATTTCCACTGCCCGGTCTATCAGGGGGGCTGGCAACCCGAGCAGGCGGGCGATGCCGAGGGCCTCTTGCGGCAGGGCTTGTCCCGGCGGCATGGGCTGCAGTCGGTAGTCCATGAGGCGCTGCAAGTCGGCCCAGTGGACGGTGCCTGCAGCGAAGGCCCGTGTTAGCGCATCCGGGTCGGTTTGGCTAAGGCCGATAACCTGCCAATGGTCGACACCTGGTATTTGAGCTAAGGACGCATGGTGGGTGGCGAACAGGTTAAGACTGGGCTGGTCGGCCGTGCATTCGACGATGGCTTGGGCCAAGGCCGCCCCTTCTACCGGATTGGTGCCACTAGCTATTTCATCGTAGAGGAGCAGATAGGGCTCCAGGGTGAGGGGCAAGATTTCTCGCAGGGCAGCCACTTCGCTGCCGAAGCGGGACAAACCGGGGGTATCGGCACTATAGGCGGTGCTGATAAAGCGAAGGCCGCGAAACAGGGTCAGGCTTAGACTTTTTGCTGGCACCATGAGGCCGTGTTGGGCCATGGCAACCAATAGGCCGACGAGACGCAGGCAAACGGTCTTCCCCCCCATATTGGCCCCGGTGAGTACGGCAGCACCAGCCTCGCCTCGCCAGCTGATGGGCTGAAAGCTGGCCCCTTGCTCAGCTAATTCGGCAGCGACGACAGGATGGCGGGCGTCGGTAAACTCGATGGCAAGGGAGCTTTGGGGCAAAACTCGAGGCCGGATAGCATTTAAGCTTTGGCTGAGCCGCACGCGGGCTAAGAGCAGGTCGAGCTGCCCTAAAGCCTGGAACAGGTCTGGCAGGCCGTTACCCTTGGACAGTATTCCAGCCGATAGCTGCTGGCGCACTCTTTCTTCCTCAATCCTGACTGCGGTTCGCAAAGCCTCTATTTCGCTCGCCAAGGCTTGTTCTTGCTCGGTAGGCTGCCGCCGGTAGTAAGTGTCGGTATAGGTAGTGCGACTGACAACTAGGGTGCCGGGCGGCAGTTGGGCAAGACGCTCTTGCAGATCGGCCGCTGTTTTGGGAATTCGGATTTCACCCGAGAGCAAAAAACGCTGCCCTGTGAGTGCGGTAATAGCTTGCTCTTGTTGTTGCACTAGCTTTTGCAGCGCGCGCCGCACTTGCCGCAACTGTGCCCGTTTTTCTGCTAAAGGGGGCGAAAAAGTATCTGAGAGATAGAACGAAGGGCTGCCACTAGCATCGGGATCGAGATATGCTTGTAAGCTTTGATAGTCGCTCATGAGGGCTGGGTCGACTGCTAACGACAGCTTCTCCAGGTCTCTTTTTATGCCAGCGTGCCAATAGAGCAGTTGTTTGAGTGCAAGCAAATCGGTGTCGGTTAGGATGGCTCCAGCTTGTAGCCGCACGCAGGCGTCACGCCAGTCGGGCAGCTGGGCCAGCTGGTGTTGGAGGCTGGCACAGATGTCGGGGTGGCTGCAGCAAGCGGCTAGCAGTTGCTCTTGCCGGTCAAAGAGGGCCGCAAGGGCAGCTTCCTCTCCAGGCAAGAATGGCCGCATGGCCTGTTTGGCAGCGCGCCCATAGGGCGAGAGGGGCTGCAGTTGGGCCAAGACATGGTCGAAGCCGATCAGGCGCGAACTGGTGGCATCTATGAAAGTGGTGTGTGGCATATAATTTCTCTCCTTCGTGCGGCGACATTTGGTGTCTTCTGATAGGAACGCCTCATATTTCTCGGCCTGGAGCAAGCTCCAACGAATCTACGCAGTAACCGCAGCGGGCACACCCAATCCCCGGTCGGCCTGCGCCCGCCCGGGCGGGCGTGTTTCAAAATGTCCCGCCCCAAGGGCGATTCATTTTTCAAGACGCCCCTACCGATGCCGCAATACATTGTGGACGGCTTGTTGCATGTCTGCGTTTTCTGTAGGCGCGCCCGCAACAATGGAACAGCAACACAAACGACAGCGCCATCATAGGGTTAATGCGCTAACGGCCGCTGATCGTCGTAAAACAGGTCGTATACGGGGATGGGGTATAGCGCTTGGGCTAACATAGCCCCTAACTCTGCCTGGTAGGTGCCTGCCGGGTGGGCCGGGTTGACGGTAACGGCGAGCACCGGGGCGGATTCTAAGGCTTGTAGGGCCCCTCCCCGCTGCAGGTACCGCTGCCAAACGGCAGGTGTGGCAAACACATGGGTGCCTGCTGGCACCACCAAGGTGGGCATGGGGGCACCGGCAGGCAGCTGTAATAAGGCTTGCACGAGGTTGTTGGTGACAGCCCCGGGAACCATCAAATGGGTAGCCTCGCCCAGTTCGGCTACGGTTTGCTGGGGTTGCCCCAGGGCGGTGGGTTGGCTTGAAATCCACCCACCCCGCTGCGGGTGCCAGTAGCCGACGCGTTCGGCTGCAAAGGCCGCCTGGGCGGCTGCTTGCACGACTGGCGGCGGTGGCGGGGCCGTAAGCAAGGCCACGGCATGCAGGGTGCGGGCCACTACTTGCTCGGGGCTGGCTGCCACGCTGGCCCCGGTAGCCAAAATGGTAGCCTGGCTAACCCGAGCTGCCGCCGACCCCACCCGATTGAGGGCACCATCGATGAGGCTGATGGCGGCCCCATATTCACGCATGACGTCGGCCACCTGCACCAGGTCAGCAAGGGTGCTAGGGCCGGCTAGCTCTACATTGCCAGGCTCCACTACTCGGGCCAGCACGATCGGCCCTAGGGCCGTGTTAAAAGGCATGATGCGTAAGAGTTCGAGGCTGGTCTCGGCTCGCTCGAGGGCGGCTCGGGCGGTAGCAATGATTGTCCCTGCCGGGGCCTGGATACGCGGCTTGGCGAGATGTGTCAGGCGGTCGACAGCCTCGCCGTCATAACCTAGCGAAGTGAGCCCGAGGGGCAGCTGGGCCGCCGTCGCTTGTGCTATTAGGCAGTTGAAGGCCACCGTTTTGCCAGCGTTTTTAGCCAAGCCGACCACGGCTACAGTGGAGGCTTGAGACTTGGCAACTAGGTGAAACAACATCTGGCCTATTATTCTTTGTCGTTGTTGCGGCGGCGCAAGCGACTGAGGCCTTGGGGCTCGAGGCTGAGGCCTTGCCCCTGCAGCAGACCAGACACGCTAGGCCCGGCGCTAGGCTGAGCTGGCAGAGTCGGGTTGTGTGGCCGGTTACCAGCAGTTGTTTCGGCAGGCTCTGTATAGGTAGCAATGACGCCTTCATAGTTACGCAAAACTACGCGCCGGTCGGACATGGAAATAAGATATTGGGGCATGACCGGAATCTTGCCGCCACCACCGGGGGCGTCTACCACAAAGGTAGGTACGGCCAAACCACTGGTGTGCCCGCGCAGCGACTCGATGATAGCGATGCCAGTGCTCACCCGGGTACGGAAATGGCCGATCCCCTGGGAAAGGTCGCACTGGTAGATGTAATAGGGGCGTACCCGTATTCTTAAAAGGCCGTGCACCAGCTGGCGCATAGTAGCGGGGTCATCGTTGATACCCCGCAAGAGTACCGACTGGTTGCCTAAGGGGATGCCTGCATCGGCTAAACGCTCGCAAGCAGCGCGGCTAGCCGGTGTAATTTCCCGCGGATGGTTAAAATGCACATTCACGTAGAGGGGATGGTAACGGCGCAACATGGCAACCAGGTCGGGGGTAATGCGCTGGGGCATGACGACAGGGGCCCGCGTGCCGATGCGGATAATCTCTACGTGCGGTATCTGGCGCAGCTCTTTAAGAATATATTCCAGGCGATCTTCATCTAAGATGAGGGCATCGCCGCCGGAAAGCAAAACGTCGCGCACCGAAGGGGTGTTGCGGATGTAGTCGAGGCTCTGCTGGATTTCCTCTAGGCTGCGGGGCTGGTCGGTAACGCCAGCAAAGCGGCGCCGAGTGCAATGCCGGCAATACATAGAGCACTGATCGGTGATAAGAAAGAGCACCCGATCGGGATAACGGTGCGTCAGCCCCGGGGCCGGTGAATCGGTATCTTCCGACAAGGGGTCGGGCATATCTTCCGGCGCAAAATCTAGCTCCTGGGCTGTAGGAATAGCCTGACGCCTGATAGGACAATTAGGGTCGTCGGGGTCAATGAGGGTGGCATAGTAAGGGGTGATGGCCATGCGGAGGACCGAAAGACAGTCGCGCACACCCTGTTCTTCTGCCGGTGTAAGGGGGATCACTTGTTTTAGGGTTTCGATATCGGTCAGGCGGTGGCGCATTTGCCAGCGCCAATCGTTCCACTGGTCGGGGGTGACATTTTGCCAAAGAGGGATGGTGCGATAGTCGCGCATGTGAGCAACCTCCTTTTAAGGATAGGCATGAGGCCCGCTGGGCTGGGCCCTTAAGAAAATGCCTTTGGTTTATCAATCAAACTGCAGCTGCTGCAGCTATTTAACGTAATGATCCAAAAAGTACTGGCGCAAGGCCGGGTTTTCGCGTAAGACTTCGAGGGCGATGGCGGCATGGCCCCGGGTGTAGCCATTGCCGATCAGCATGTTGATGTCTTTGCCGACACCTTCGGCTCCGAGGGCGGCGGCTGTAAAACTAGTGGCCATGCTAAAGAAGTAGACGGTACCGCCGTCTTTGGTAGCCAAGATGGAGGCCATTTCTGTGCCGGGCACGTTGACGCAATTGATAACCAGGTCGGCCATGCGCCCGTCGGTGGCAGTAGCGATGGCGTTCATGGTATGCACTGCTTGGGTGGCATCGAGGCTGATGACTAGGTCAGCCAAGCCCAGGTCGCGCAGCCGCTGGCAACCCTGGGGGCTACGCTCAACGGCGATTACCTGGCCGGTGACGCCGGCTCGTTTTTTGGCCTCGTGCAAGCAGAGCAAGCCCGATTTGCCGCTGGCACCGATGATGACGACAGTGTCGCCCGGTTTGACGAGTTTGGCAGTTTGGGCAGGGGCGCCAGCAACATCGAGGACAGCCAGGGCTAGGGTGTTGGGCATGTCGGCCGGCAGTTTGGCATAGATGCCTGACTCAAATAGAATAGCCTGCCCTTTGACCTGCACCTGGTCAACATCCATATGTATGGCCAGGATTTCGTCGATGCGCAGGGGCGTCAACGATAAGGAAACAAGGGAAGCAATCTCATCGCCTACCTCCAGGTCAATGCGGCCTACGAGATCATCGCCAATGGTGGCCACGCGGCCGGTAAACATGCCTCCGGAGCCGGTGTTTGGATTATGATGTTTGCCTCTTTCGTTAACAAGGTCGATAATGATTTGCCGCACACGCTCCGGATCGTGCCCGGCCCGCTGTTTGATTTCAGTAAAGCTAGCCGAGTCGATGTTGAGATTGTGGACATCGACTAGAATTTCGTTGCTATAGAGCTGCATATTGTTATCTAGGCGCCAAGCTGGCTGGGGTAGGGCACCGGGTGGGTCGATAACTCGATGCGTGCCATAGGGGCAACCACGTTTTTGCATGAAATTAACTCCTCCTCTGGTCATGTTGCTTGTTGCCCATATAAGTAGCAAAAACCATGCCAACATGGCGAAAGGTAAGCGCCCTTTGTTTACCGCAGGCGTTGCGGTCGCCCTTGTACGCTGGTAGCCAGCGACTGTAGGTAAGAGCTTCGTCGCCAAGGAGAGCGGGCAGAAGTCTGGAAGCCCTTACTTCTGGCCGCTCCCTTTTCCCTGGCTCCTTCGCTCTTTTGATTTATGGCTCTCCATACGCTTGCGCAACGCAGCTTGTGTAGTGGCAGGTGTGCAATCACAAGGGCCTGGGTTTACTGCGTAGGCCCGTTGGAGCCTGCTCCAGGGCCCAAGCAGTTGTCCCAGGCCGAAACATATACACAGGCTAGAGCCACACGCGCGCGAGCATGGCTACGACCGAGAATTACGTTTTGCGGGACGAAATTCTGCGATGGGCCCACGTGAGGTCGACCCCTACAGATATCGCCAGATTCTATAGGCTGCAAGCACTGGGGGTTCCATCGCGGGCGCGCCTTGGGGCAAATTGCCACGGCAATTTCCCCCGCGGGGCGCCCCTACAGATATCGCGAACACACGGCACGTTCCTAATATTTAGCAATAGCTATAGAGGCGTCATGCGAAATGAACAGCCCCCAGGGGCTGGGCATTTCGAATCACGCCGACCCGGGAGGCTGCAGGCAGACCGGGGAACAATTGCCCCCCAGGCCGTTTACATTGCGCTATGTTTTCACACAAACAAAAACAGCGGGGCATTGCCCGCTGTTTTTTGTTCAACTTTGATCTGCTCTTATTGAAGCTTACTGCTTGGCGGCATCGGCCTGTCGCCAGCCATATCGGCACGCCCGTCATATAGGTGCAACATGCCGCGGGTGAGGGTGTCGTCCTCAAGGATGCTATAGAGATGATAACCGAAGTCTTCACGGTCCAAGAGGACTTCTTCTAGTACTTGCACAGTGCCCCAGTCGCCTAGGTCATGTGCGCGCTTAATGGTCTTACGCATCATTTGTTGCAGTTTTAGTTCATGCTCGAGATCGTTGCGAATAAAGTCGCGTATGGTATAACGGCCTTCTACTTCGTGTTTGATGTACGAGAGCTCATGCTGGGCTACCGGATGGGCCGTTGGCACACAACCGAGACGAGCCACGCGCTCGCCGATTTTGTCGATGTGCTCGAATGTTTTTACCCGATGCTCGTTCAGCAGCTCATGTAAACTGATAAATGCCTCAGCACCTTCGGTCAGCCAATGGTGTTTGTTGTATTGATGCAAAGCAACTGTTAGCGCACACTGATGATCATCAAGCATGAGGGCTATTTCTTCGCGCACTTCCGCAGGCAGGCTGATGCCACAACCAATCTTCTTAACTGTGCGTGGCTCTTGCCGAAAAATCATTTCATGCTTGGTTTCATGCCCCGGCGCTCCGGGCATGAAACCCTTTTTGTCTAGGTTAAAAAAGCCCCGGAAGTTGCTAGCGTTCGCCATAGCCATAGCCAGTTCTTGCGCTTGCTGTGGAATCTGTTGTTCAAACATTGTTAGCCTCCTCCAAAGATGTTTATTGCCACTCCTAATATGTCCTCAGCTACTGCTACTTATCGCAGGCCAGGCAACTTTTAGCCTAGGGCTTGCATAGCTACCAGGCAACCTAGGCAGAAGGCAGGTTTTTCTCAGCATACCGTTTATTTTCACCAATTAATCTAGAACAAATTGCTTGTAGTTAACGTCTTCTCAATAGTAATATAAATTAAATGCAGCGACGGACATGGGGTGATTGTTTGCCGAAAAATATTATTGAAATTAAGGGTTTAAGAAAAGTCTACCATGTCGGTAGCGAAAGGGTGGTGGCGTTAAATCATATTACCCTAGACATAGCCGAGGGAGAGTTTTGCTGCCTGCTGGGCACATCCGGTTCGGGAAAATCAACGCTGCTCAACCTCCTAGCAGGCCTAGAAAAACCTTCGCTAGGTAGTGTGCGGATTAAAGGACAGCAGATCGAGAAGATGAACGAGAAACAACTAGTCAAATTTCGGCAACAAAATATTGGTTTTATATTTCAATCTTATAACCTCTTGCCCACTCTGACGGCGCTAGAAAACGTCGCCCTCCCCCTGGCGTTTCGCAGCATACCCAAACGCCAGCGGGAAGCAATGGCTAAAGACATTTTAGAGCGGGTGGGGCTGGGGCAACATCTGGCCCACCGACCAACACAGATGAGTGGTGGGCAACAGCAGCGGGTGGGAATTGCCCGCGCCTTAGTGAGTAAACCCCCCATTGTGTTTGCCGACGAGCCGACGGGCAATCTCGATTCTAAGACCACACGCGAAGTTATGGAAATTATGACCGAGCTGACGGAACAAAACCGACAAACGCTGGTGTTGGTGACCCATGACATGAGCATCGCATCCTTTGCCCATCGCATTATCCACATCAGCGACGGCAATATCGTGAAGATAGTTTTAAACAGGAAGAGGTCTGGTTAAATGAAAAGAATAATGGCCTTTATGCTATGTGTATTGCTGCTTTTGCCAGGACTGGGTGGACTTAGTATAGCTGCTGCAGAAGGAGAACCGCCTGAGTCGCCGGCACAACCAGAGATACAAGTGACGGGGTATTCTGTAGCAGGCGACCCCGATGTACCCAACGCCTATCTTGTTACCCTTAATTTGAAATGGCATACACCAGATGCAACTGAACATATGCCAATCCATAGCCTGACGATCTCGACGCAAGGTTCTAACTTTAAGTTAGCTACACGCGTTCCCACCCTAGGTGGTTATCGGTATACCGTTTCCAACACAGCTTTGGACGTAGATAAAGCCATCGTGAAGTCCCTTAATGATGGAAAAGCAGCAATGGGAACGTTTTATTTCTTGAAGATAGGCGGCGGCGACGAGCTAGTGCTCGATTTTTCCTACAGCTATGGGCCCCAATCTTTAGATGGTAGCAACACCGACACCATTACCGTAGTTAAATCAACACCTGACCCCCCTACTTTGCCACAGCTACCCGACCCAGAACCAGTGGATACTACAAAGTTTAAGCCTGAGCTAGAAATTGTGAGCGAGGGTAGCTTACCCGTTATTGACCAGTCAACGAGTCTATTAACCATACCCATACGCAATAGTGCTGCTCATATGGCTCGTAAAATTAAAATTACATTAGAGCCCGTAGATAAAAGTAAGCCTTTGTTTATGCCCGGTAGCCTTAGCCTAAGTGCTGAAATCGACTCTCTCAGCCGCAATGATATTAAAGAGGCTGAATTTCCTGTGACCTTAGCGCCAGGGGCTACTGTAGGCGTACACGCCATTCAGCTAAACTTTTCCTACCAAAATACGCATGGAGACAAATACACCAGTAGTGATATTGCCTACGTGCGAGTAGATAGTGGCAACATCGCGCCCAGGCTAATTGCTGGCTGTACTGACACGCTAATTCCGGGCCAACAGAAGGTAACAACCTTCACTATATCCAATCTCGGGGAAACAGCAGCACGAGATATTAGAGTAACTTTGCTAGGGCTTGACCCGTCCGCTGTTTCCACCATTAACGATATAGATGTCAAGTATATAGATGAAATTGCTGCTGGCGAAAGCGAGAAAGTGCAATATAGGTTGTTTACGACTGGCACTCTGGAAGGTGCCTCTACCCGCTTGCAGCTCCAGATTGACTATCTCGATATCAGCGGCGAGGCCTATAGCGAAACTAACACTATCTTTTTACCCCTGGCGGGTGGCAAGGCAGAAGAAGATAAGGGTGTGCCACGCCTGATTATCAGCAAGTATAGTTTTTCACCCCAGGAAATTAGGGCTGGCAGCCAATTTGTGCTGGATATGGACCTGCAAAATACGTCGCGGAATAAAGCGGTCTCGAATATTAAGGTCACTATTATTGCGGAAGAAGGCACTTTTTTACCGGTAGATGCTAGTAACACCCTTTTCATCGAAACTATTTTGCCCGGCGAGATGACGACTGCTAGCCTGCCTTTGGTAACCAAGGCCGACGCCGAGAATAAACCTTACCCGCTCCGTATCACCTTCGAGTATGAAGATAACCAAGGCAACGCCTACAACGCCCAAGAGATGATCAGTATTCCGGTGCGCCAGAACCCGCGCCTGATGGTGGGCGACGTTATGATGTATGGCGAGCCATTTCTGTGGCAGATGCTGCCCATTAACGTGGAGTTTTATAACTTGGGCAAGACCATCTTGTATAACCTGATGGTGAAGGCAGAAGGACCTTTCCAGCTCGACGGTGGCAGCTATTTTGTGGGCAACTTTAACCCCGGGCAAAGTGATTCGTTCAATTTTGCCGTTACCCCAACCGAACCTGGTGAGTTGGTGGGAACGATAGTCTTCGAGTTTGAAGACTCGGTGGGCAATCCTGTGCAGGTGAGGCGGGAATTCACAATGAATGTGATGGAGCCCTTTTACCCAGAAGACCCTGGCCCAGAACTGCCACCTCCACCACCGCCGACGAATAAGTGGAAGTATGTAGGGATCGGTGCCGCGGTTTTAGTAGTGCTGGTAGGCGGATTTATTTGGTTTAGACGCCGGCGGCAGCGCCAGAAAATTGCTATGCAGAATGCAATCGAACAGGCGGCGGCTACCGATATAGTGGTACCGGAAATTGAATATGTTGGCTTTGATGATCCTCCCTCGGCCGAAAACGACAAGCCAGAGCCTAAACAGTAGGTGAGCGAGCATGAGGTTTATTGACCTGATTAGCCTGGCCATGAAGAACTTTATGCGCCGCAAGGTGCGCTCTTTCTTGACTATTTTAGGTGTAACTATCGGTACGGCAGCGGTAGTGGTGATGCTTTCTTTAGGGATCGGTATGAGCAAAGGCTTCGAAGCCCAGATAGGCATGATGGGAAGCCTCACCATTATCGAGGTGCATCGTTATTACCACAATCCTAGTGGCGGACCTAGCGAACCTGCCGTAATTGACGACAAGGTGATCGAGAAGATTAGCCAGATTAAAGGCGTTAGTGCGGTAACGCCGGTGATGAGGCGGAGCGCTAAGTTGATATCAGGCAAGTATGTGGCCTGGGCCGAATTATATGGTATGCGGCCCGACGCTATGGAAGAGCTAGGGTACGTGGCAGCCGAAGGGCGGCTGTTGAACCCCGGCGAAGGCGATATGCTGCTCTTTGGGGCCGATGCGACGCAAAACTTCTATAACCCCAAAACCCGGCGCTGGGGCAACCCGGGCGGCTTGCCACCAGTGAATGTGATGGTCGACCGGCTGCAACTGACGCTAGATGATTCTTATGGTGAAGACTGGGCAGACCCGAACAAGAAGCCTGCTAAGCTGTATAAGGTGCGCACCGCCGGTATTCTAGAGCGCGGCAACGATCAGAGAGATTGGTGCGTGATTGTGGATATCGACTATCTGCAGAAGATTATCCGTGAATATAGCATGTCGCAGGGCCATATTTCGCCGGGCGGCAGTAGCTATGAACAGGCTATCGTGAAGGTTCCTGATATTAGACAAGTGGAACGGGTAGTTGATGAAATCAAGGCTATGCAACTAGGCACCTATAGCTTGCAGGATATCTTGCGGGGCATGAAGGAGCAGTTGTTCATGGTGCAAGCGGTGCTAGGCGGGATTGGCGCCATTTCTCTCTTGGTAGCAGCTTTGGGAATCACGAATACGATGGTGATGTCTATTTATGAGCGGACGCGAGAAATTGGCGTCATGAAGGTGCTAGGCTGCTTGCTGACTGATATTCGGAGGATGTTTCTGTTGGAAGCAGGTATTATCGGCTTTGTTGGCGGAGTGGTAGGACTAGGGATGAGCTTAGGCGCCTCCTATTTGCTTAACCGCTTTGGCACCAATTTGGGGTGGTTCTTGGGCGGTGGCGGCTATGCCCCCGATGGCACTCCCCTGCCGATTTCGGTGATTCCGCTGTGGCTAGCCTTGTCGGCAGTCGGTTTTGCCACCTTGGTTGGTTTGATCTCGGGCTTCTACCCGGCCAACCGGGCCATGAAGCTCTCGGCTTTAGATGCAATCCGCTCGGAGTAACGGGCGTTATTCAAAATACCCAGCTAGCCAGCTGGGTATTTTTCATGGCGCCCCTACCGAGATAGTGCCACATAGCCTTGATATACTGCGACCCCCTGCTGCACCAGACGATTACCGCATATGCAAGGCTCGCAGGCGATATTGTAAGGTTTGCCTAGGGATACCAAGTAGAGCGGCAGCGTGGCTAATGTTGTGACCGCTCTGCTCCAAGGCTTGTTCGATGAGCTGCATTTCGATGGTAGCCAGGGTTTCGCGCAGGTTTTGGCCGGGCTGCAGGGTGGCAGCCACTGCAGGCGCATGTTGGCGCTGGTAGCGCAATATGTGGGCCGGCAGGTTCTCTAGTTCTATAAGCCCGTCGTCGATGATGTTGAGGGCACCTTCTATGGCATGCTCGAGCTCACGCACATTGCCAGGCCAGGGATAAGTTTGAAAGAGCTGCTCGGTTTCGGCGCTGAGGCCCTTAACCTGCTTACCTAACTGGCGATTATATTTATCTAAGAAATATTGGGTTAGCAGGGCAATGTCAGCCGGACGCTTGCGCAAGGGTGGTATTTCGAGCTGGACTACGTTGATGCGGAAATATAGGTCTTCGCGCAACTGCCCTGCTTGCACCGCCTGCCAGGGGTCGGTGTTCATAGCGGTTATGATGCGCACGTCGACAGGGCGCACACGGCTATCGCCGATACGGCGTATATAGCGTTCTTGCAACACGCGTAAGAGTTTGACTTGCAGATTGGGTGGCATAGCATTGATTTCATCGAGAAAGAGGGTGCCTCCCTCAGCCACTTCGAATAAACCCTGCCGGTTTTCGGCACCGGTAAAGCTGCCTTTGACGGTACCAAACAGAATGCTTTCCAGCAGGGTCTCGGGCAAGGCGGCGCAGTTCTGCGCGACGAAAGGGCCACTGCTTCTGGGGCTAGCATGGTGGATCGACTGCACTAAGAGCTCTTTGCCAGTGCCTGTTTCACCCCAGACCAAAACCGACGAGTTACTGGCAGCCGCCTGTTGAGCCCGTTGCATGACTTCGAGGAAAGATTTATCTTGCCCAATGAGATTATCAAAGGTATAGCGGGTCATTTGACGCTGGGAGCCCTTTTTAGGTCGCTCGAAAATACGGGCTTGTAGGTCTACAAGCCGCTCGGAAAGCTGCCGTACCTCGGTTATATCTCTAGAAACCTCTACGGCTCCGAGTAGTTTGCCATCGACGACGATCGGCCAGCTGCTGTTGATGGTGGTGATGCGGTTGCCTTTGTAGTTGGTAAAGGATTGTTGATGGTTGAGCACCGGTTTCAATGTGCTAGCAACCCGCAGCAAGGTGCTGCTTTGCCCGTCAAGCGAAGGATAGACGTCGAGAACATGCCGCCCGATGACTTGGTCGGGGTCGAGACCCTCGATTTTGGCGGCGGCATGGTTGAAGTAGCGGGTAATGCCGTTGGCGTCTACAACATGGACACCAACGTCTACTAAGCGCAATAATGCCTCTAAGGTGTACTCTGGAAAGTCCATCTCAAATTTCCCTCCTGACAGACTGTGGGCAGAACCTGCCGGATATTTAGCATATACAGAATATTTCTAGCTGACAAAGAGAAAGTCCTGCTCTGCACAGCTTCCAGGAGGGTAAAAGGTGTGGTTAATATATCGGCAATGTATTGATAGCCATGCCTCGGGGCAGCCGATGTCTTCGTGATATCGCAGGGGCGCCTTCCGAACAGGCAGACATAAGTTAAAATACCCAGCCGCAAGGGGCTGGGTATTTTTACTTAGAGGAACGAAAGCATGGCTTCGCGTACGATTTTGGCACCCAGTAAGGGTGTGATGTCGGAAGCGTCGAGCTGGGGGGCCACTTCGACCAGGTCGAAGGCAACGACATTGGCTGCTCCCAGCATGTGCACCGCCCGCAAGATTTCGGCGCTGGTGCAGCCCCCGGGCTCAGGGGTGCCTGTCCCAGGTGCAAAAGCCGGGTCGACTACGTCTATGTCTAGGGTTACATAAACGGGTTTGTCGCCTAGCTGGGGCACTACTTCCTCTAAACCTGGGAAAATACGCTCAGAATAGAGATGCGTGTATTCTTGCGCAAAGAGAAACTCCTCTTTCTCGCCAGACCGAATCCCAAATTGATAGACACGTTTGGGGCCTAAGGCACGGGCGATGTTGCCGACTACAGTTGCATGGGAATCGCTTTCGCCAAAAAACTCGGCACGTAAGTCGGCATGGGCGTCGAAGTGTAAGACGACCAGATCGGGATAGTGTTCATAAACCGCTTGAAAGACACCCCAGCTGACTAGATGTTCGCCACCGAGACAGATAGGAAATTTACCGTCTTTTAACATGGTGGCTACGGCGGTGCGAATCGCCTCGAGGCTAGCACGCACATTGCCGTAGGGCAAATTGAGGTCGCCGGCGTCATAGTATTTGAGGTCGGCCAAGCTGCGGTCGAGATGCCAGCTATAGAGCTCAAGGCCGTAAGACACTTCGCGAATACGCTCGGGGCCGAGGCGTGCCCCAGGGCGAAAACTTACCGTGTAATCCATGGGTAGCCCCAAGATGACTGCCTCGGCCTCAGTATAATCATTTATAGACCCATGAAAGCCGCTATTGCCCAAGAGATGGGGTTTCAGCTCGGGATGACAGTCGATGAGCCCTTTCATTTGACTTTAACTAGGTCAGCAACGAAGGGCGGCAGCACGAAGGCAGCCTTATGAATTTCTGGTGAATAATACTTGGTACCCGTTATTTCTTTACCCGGCTGAATGACTTCAGGGTCATATTTCTTGGAGCATGCCGTAAAGCTATACAGCCCACTCTGGTAGGTGGGAATGTTAGCTAGATAGAGCTTGACAATGGGGAAAATTTCCCGCAAAACGCCATGCAGCTCGGGCAAGAAGGTCTTGCTAGCCCACGGCGGCTCGGTCTGGGCTACAAACATGCCGTCTTCTTTGAGGGCACCATAGAGATCGCGGTAAAATTCTTGGGCAAACAAACCAACCGCCGGCCCAATGGGGTCGGTCGAGTCTACGATGATTAAATCAAACTCGTTATGATGGCGTTTGACATATTCTAAGCCGTCTTCGATGCGCACAGTGACGCGAGGATCGTCTAGGGCGCAAGAGATAGTCGGCAGATATTGCTTGCATAACTCTACTACACGCTCGTCGATGTCGACCAAGATAGCTTGTTCGACACTGGGGTGTTTCAGTATTTCGCGAATACTACCACCGTCACCACCACCCACTACTAATACCTTTTTGGGGTTGGGGTGGGCGCTAAGGGCCACGTGGGTGATCATTTCGTGGTAGACAAACTCATCTACCTCGGTCGTCTGTACTATGCTATCTAGCATCAGCATACGACCATATTCGTAGGTGTCTACGATGGCAATATCCTGGTATTTGGACCGCTCCGTATGTAAAGTACGCTTGATACGGTAGCTAAGGACCAGATTTTTGTTCTGGAATTCTCGAGCCCATAGTTCCATTTCTAATCCCCCTTTGGTTCGTAATCGGCTATATTCTAGCATTTCCAGATGGCCGCTGGCAATCAAACGAGGATAAAAACGCGCAACTGTAGAAACTATTTTTATGGAGCTGAAAGGAGTGCTTGTGATGTCGAAAATTCATGCCGATACCTTTATCGCCCCCACTGCCGACATTGTAGGCGATGTGACCATTGGTGAGGGGAGCAGCGTTTGGTATCATGCGGTTTTGCGGGGTGATATGGCCCCCATTATGATTGGCAAGAACAGCAATATTCAAGATGGCTGCTTGCTGCACGTTGCCGAAGGTTTCCCGCTGCAGATAGGAAATTACGTTACAGCCGGCCATGGAGCAATTTTGCATGGTTGTACGGTGGAAGATGGAGTGCTGATCGGTATGGGTGCCATCGTGCTAGACGGCGCAGTGATCGGTAGTGGTAGTATTATTGGAGCCGGAGCCGTCATTCCCGAAGGGAAAGTGATTCCACCCCGCTCGCTGGTGGTAGGTGTGCCGGGCAAGGTGATACGGGAATTGGATGAGGCCAAGGCCCAGGAGCTGATTGCCCATGCTGAGAAGTATGCAAGGTTGGGGAGAGAATATCGCGAGCAGGGCGAGTGAACCATTGCGGGCGCACCTACAGATATTGCAAACCTGCGGCCATACCCCAACATCGGGCGATATGCGTAGGGGCGCCATGGAAAATGAACAGCCCCCCGGGCTGGGCATTTTGAATACGCCCGCCTGGGAGGCTGTAGGCCGACTGGAATAACGTGAGGGCTCACGCGCTACGGTCACTGGCGTTGCCCCAGCCACAATACTGTGGTGCCCGTGTGTATTTGAAACTTATTGGCCACTCTGTTGCAGTGTGGCTATCAGTTCTGCTAGAGGCACTTCGCGTTGCTGGCTAACCTTCATGTCGCGCACGACGGCTACACCGCGGGCGAGCTCATCATCGCCGATGACGACGACTCGCGCAGCACCCTGCCGGCCAGCATGTTTCATTTGGGCTTTGAGGCTACGGCCCATGAGATCCATTTCAGCCACGAAGCCAGCTTCCCTGAGCTCAGCTATCAGGCTCAGGGCTTTTTGTTCGGCTGCTTGCCCTAGGGTGGCGATAAAAACATCGACGCTGCTAGGCGAAGGGAGCTCGACGCCTTCTGCTTCTAAAGCAAGGATGAGACGTTCGGTGCCAATACCGAAACCAACCCCTGGGGTGTCGGGACCGCCACAGCTGGCCACGAGCCCGTCGTAGCGCCCCCCAGCGCCAATAGCGCCCTGGGCTCCTATGTGGGAACTATGAAACTCAAAGGCGGTGTTGGAGTAATAATCAAGGCCTCGCACCAGGCGCGGAGCTTCCTTATACGGGATGCCCAATTGCTCTAGCCCAGCTTTGACGCCCGCATAGTGCTCGGCGCATGCTTCGCAGGCATATTCTACCGGTGTCGGGGCACCTTCTAGCTGCTCCTGACAGGTTTCGTTCTTGCAGTCGAGAATACGCATCGGGTTGCGTTCGTAGCGACTCTGGCAGTCGGGGCAGAGCTTGGCTATGCGGCTCTCGAGGAATTGGCTCAGAGCCTGGCGGTGCTCCACCCGACATTCGGGACAACCGATGGTATTGACGAGTAAATCAAACTGGCGCAAGCCTAACTGCCGGTAGAAGTTGTAGGCCAAGCTAATAACCTCTACGTCGGCATAGGGATGACGAGTGCCGAAAAACTCAACCCCGCATTGTTGGTGCTGCCGATAACGCCCGTGCTGGGGTGCCTCATAGCGGAAAATCTGCGCTATATAATAGTATTTGGTTGGCTGGGCCTGGGCATAGATGCCGTGTTCGATAAAGGCACGGGCAACCGGAGCCGTGCCTTCGGGGCGCAGAGTCAGGCTACGTTCGCTACGATCTAAGAAGGTATACATTTCTTTTTGCACTATATCTGTTTGCTCACCGACAGCACGGTTGAACAACTCGCTGTGTTCAAACATGGGTGTACGGATTTCTTTAAAGTTAGCCCGGTGGCAGATGGCACGAAAAGTATTTTCCACGTGCTGAAATTTTGCAGCTTGCTCTGGCAAAATATCAACGGTACCACGAGGGGCGGTAGTTAACATGTTGCTCACTCCTTGCTACGCAAGTTTTTTCCTAGTATATCACAGCTAGGGCTAACCTCGTGCTTCGCTAGCTAATTGACGACAAATAGCCCCCGTTTGGCCTGCCGGCCTCCGGGGGCGGAGGTTTTATTGCTTATGCGAGAGCTTTAGCCTAAGTTTGCCCTGCTCACCGCCGGTTAACTAAGGGGGGAGCACCCCGCACTAGCAGCCTATCCTACTGCTCAGACTCGGGCTCGCCTTCTTCTTCGCTGTCGTCGTCTTTCTGTTTCCGGGATGTAAATTTCTCGATCAACTGGGGCAGTTTTTCCAGTAATGGTGCGATACCCTTGCTCTCTTGTTTGTCGATAACCAGCAGGTTCACTTCTTTGCCGCAGATAGCCACAATGGCGATGGGCACGATAACTGCTCCGCCGCCACCGCCTGCACCACCGACCCGTTTGACGCCGTCGGTATTGCCGCTACCCATGCCGAAGCCAAAGTTAGCTTTGATGATGGGTACTAAAGTTACCTCACCCACTGAGATGGGATCGCCGATTACTGTCTTGCTGGAAATGAGGTTTTCTAGCTGTTCTGTGAGTTGACTTAGGTTTTCCACGCTTCTTCTCTCCCTTCTTAAATAGTTTGTTCCACCAAATGTGGCGTATCGCTGGTTCCCAAGCGAGGGACAAGGCTAGCCACAAGCATTGAACGGGGTAAATCCGAACGCGCCACCGCAGGTCGACCTGCAAGTCGGGTTCGGCTGCGAGTTCGACATGGAGGTTGACAGGCGCCGGTGGCCACTGGGTAGCACCCATGAAACCGTAAATCCAGCCAAACAAAGCCGGATCGCTCACGCTTAGTTGGAAGTGCGCGCTTTCGCACCTAAAGTTTAAAGCCCGCCAAACGCGGGGAGCGTATGTACGCAACAGCTCTTTTATAGTTGCCCAAGGGATAGGTAGACCACCCAGCTTTTTATCAACCTTCTTCTGCTTTTTTTCCAAATCCTGCACTAAATATTCGGCTTCAGGTTTTTCTGGTGGGCGGGGCTCGGCTGGCTTAGCCACAGACGGCTCTCGTTGGTGAACCAGCTGTGGCGCGAAAGGTGCCCATTCTACTTTATGTAGTTGCTTAAATGCCCAGCGCACCTCGCCCGCTATTATGAGTTCAGATGCGTTGTTTATAGATAGGCGGGCGGTAAGTGGTAGGCACAAGAGAAGTAAGAGCAGTAGCACAGGAGCAGCAACAATGACTAGAAACCACACCAAAAAGTTTACCCTCCTCGCTACTTGTTCTACGACGGCCCGGTGTTTTATCTAGGGCACAATTGTCTACCTCTTGCTCGACTTGTTCGACAAAAGTTGAAAATTTCCTTTCATTACCCGGGAAATATGTAGTGATTTGCGTTTTCCGTGGCAATATATCGGTTGGCTTGTTCCGGTCGGCCTACGGCCGCCCGGGCGGGCGCGCCTTGAAGGAAATTGCCTCACGGCGATTTCTCCCGCGGGGCGCCCCTACAGATATAGCAATATGTCAACTGTATCGCTCAACAAGAGCCCCTGCAATGGTGTTGCGCGTCATCCGTAAAGCGCATAGGGAGCCATGAATCAAAAGAGCGGCGGGGCCAAGGAAAAAGAACGGCCAGCAGTAAGTTTAGGCTTCCAGACTTCTGGCCGCTCCCCTTGGCGACGAAGCCCTTACTTACAGTCGCTGGCTACCAGC